>NZ_JBOGDB010000093.1:0-30740 GCF_050701515.1 Mycobacterium sp.
CCGTCGGCGGCTCGGTCATGTGAAAGCTCTGCGCCACGTTGCCGAACGTCGGCAGCACCTGCGGGGTGTCGTCGACGAGATAGCGCAACTCACGCTGGTCCATCGGGTCGGTGCCTGCGCCCAGCCCAAGGTGGTAGAGCTGCACATCGCTACTGGTCCAGGAGAATTCGACCGGGTCGAGCTCGGCGCCCAGCGCCTCGTCGAGATTGATGGGCATTAGTTCTTCTCCGCAATGTGCAATGCCGCCAGGTAACCGAACGCCATGGCCGGACCGATCGTGCCGCCCGGGCCGGGATAGGTGTGGCCCATCACCGGCGCGCTGGCATTGCCCGCGGCGTACAAACCCTCGATCACACCGCCGTCGTCGCGCAGTGCGCGGCCATGCACGTCGGTACGCACGCCGCCCTTGGTGCCCAGGTCGCCGGGCACCATCTTGGCCGCGTAGTACGGGGCATGCCGGATCTCGCCCAGGTTCGCGTTCGGCTTGTTGGTCGGGTCGCCGTAATAGCGGTCGTAGGCGCTCTCACCGCGGTGGAAGTCCTCGTCGACACCGGAGCGGGCGAACTCGTTGAACCGTTCCACCGTCGCGGCCAGCGCATCGGCGGGCAGACCGGCCTTGGCGGACAGCTCCTCCAATGTGTCGGCCTGGACGATGACGCCGGACTCCAGCCACTTCTTCGGAATGCGTTGTCCGGGTTGCAGTCCCGCGAAGATGTAGCGGTCGCGGTACCGCTGGTCGAACACCAGCCAGGCCGGGATGTTCTCGCCCGGGCCGGGGCCTTGGCCCCAATGGCCGCCGTACATGTGGTGGCATGCCTCGACGTAGGGCATGGACTCGTTCATGAATCGCTTGCCCGCCATGTTCACGATGATCGACCCGGGCGAGTTGCGCTCGGACAGCGCGAACCACGGCGCACCGACCAGCGGCACCGTCGGCCCCCACCAGGCGTCCTCCATGATGTCCAGCGCGGCGCCAAGCTTCTCGGCGGCGATGATGCCCTCGCCGGTGTTGGCTTTTGCTCCGACCGTCCATTCGGTGGTGATCGGCGCGCGCTGGTACTTCACCCGCATCTGCTCGTTGTGCTCGAAGCCACCGGACCCCAGGATCACGCCGCGTCGCGCCCGGATCATTTCCGGCTCAGGGGATTCCGGCCCGGTGGTATCGCGAGCATAGATACCGCGCACCACGCCGTCCTCGACGTAGAGATCGGTGAACTCGGTGTTGAGCCGGACGGGCACGCCGGCCTGCTGCAGGCCGATCCGCAGCGGGGCGATCAACGCGCGCCCCATGCCGACCAGGTTCTTGCCGGTCGCCTTCGCCCACATGGTCCGCGCACCGACCTTCAGGCTGCGCAGCACGCCACGCGGATGCCGCTTGAGCTGGTTGAGCCGCACGTAATCCTGTTGCATCACAACGACATTGAGTGGGACCTTGCCGTACGGCGGCTCCAGGCCGGGCAGGTCGGCGCCGAGCTTGCGGGCATTGAACGGCTTCGGCTCGATGGAACGTCCGGCCGGCCGGCCGCCGGGGGACTCCGGGTAGTAATCGGAGTAGCCCGGCACCCAACACATCTTCAGCGGCGTGTGTCTCAGCACGAACGACAGCATCTCGGGACCGCGATCGAGGTAGGTGTCGATGCGCTCGGGTTCGACGACGTCACCAATGATGCCGTGCAGGTAGGCGCGGGCCGCCTCCGGCGTATCGGTGACGCCGTCGCGGTTGAGGATCTCGTTGTTCGGGATCCACACACCGCCGCCGGATCGGGCGGTGGATCCGCCGTAGTGCGCGGCCTTCTCGACGACTACTGTTGATAGTCCCTGGTGAGCGGCGGTGAGGGCAGCGACCATGCCGGCGGCGCCGCTTCCCACCACGACGACGTCGAACTCCTGTCCTGTCATGTAGAACACGTTATAGAATTGCCCGGCCTGGGAACAACCGCCCCGGTCGAAGATACGAGGGGACTTCGCTAAATGCTCACTGTCCAGGTGCGTGACGAGCTTGCCGCCGACCTCGCGCAGGCCGAACGCAGTCGGGTCGCGATTGGCCCGCTGACCTCCAATAACCCCGACATCGACGTGGTCGACGCCTACGAGATTCAGCTGATCAACATCCGGCAGCGGGTGGCTGAGGGCGCCCGGGTGATCGGTCACAAGGTCGGGCTGTCGAGCAAGGCGATGCAGCAGATGATGAACGTCGACGAGCCCGACTACGGGCATCTGCTCGACGAGATGCAGGTGTACGAGGACCGCCCGGTCAACACGGCGAATTACCTGTACCCGCGGGTGGAGGTCGAGGTCGGGTTCGTGCTGGCCGACGACCTGCCGGGGGAGGGCTGCACCGAGGACGACGTGCTGGCGGCCACCGCCGCGTTCGCCCCGGCGATCGAGTTGATCGACACCCGCATCACCGACTGGAAGATCAAGCTGTGCGACACCATCGCCGATAACGCCTCGTCGGCCGGCTGGGTGCTCGGCCAGACCCGGGTGTCACCCAAGGACATCGACATCCAGACCATCGACGCGGTCCTGACCCGTAACGGTGAAGTAATCGCGAAGGGCCGCAGCGACGCTGTCCTGGGCAATCCGGTCACCGCGGTGGCATGGCTGGCCCGCAAGGTGGACAGTTTCGGGGTTCGGTTGAAGGCTGGTGACATCGTGTTACCGGGGTCATGCACCAAGGCCATCGACGCGCGCCCGGGCGATGATTTCGTCGCCGACTTCGACGGGCTGGGCTCGGTCCACCTGTCATTCGAGTAAGGAGCACATATGCCGTCCAAGGCAACCGTCGCCATCGTCGGATCCGGCAATATCAGCACGGACCTGCTCTACAAGCTGTTGCGCTCGGAGTGGTTGGAGCCACGCTGGATGGTCGGTATCGATCCGGAGAGCGAGGGCCTGGCGCGGGCCCGCAAGCTTGGCCTGGAGACCACCCACGACGGGGTCGACTGGCTGCTGGCCCAGCCGGAGAAGCCGGATCTGGTGTTCGAAGCCACCAGCGCTTACGTCCACAAAGACGCCGCACCGAAATACGCCGAGGTCGGGATTCGCGCCGTCGACCTGACCCCGGCCGCGGTCGGACCCCCGGTGATCCCGCCGGCGAACCTGCGCGAGCACCTGGATGCGCCGAACGTGAACATGATCACCTGCGGTGGCCAGGCCACCATCCCGATCGTGTACGCGGTCTCGCGCGTGGTCGATGTGCCCTACGCCGAGATCGTGGCCTCAGTTGCTTCTGTCTCTGCGGGGCCGGGCACCCGCGCCAACATCGACGAGTTCACCAAGACCACCGCCAAGGGTGTGGAAACCATCGGCGGGGCCCAGCGTGGCAAGGCGATCATCATCCTCAACCCGGCCGATCCGCCGATGATCATGCGCGACACGATCTACTGCGCCATCCCGGAGGACGCCGACCGCGACGCCGTCGCACAGTCGATCCACGACGTCGTCGAAGAGGTGCAGACCTACGTGCCGGGCTTCCGGCTACTCAACGAACCGCAGTTCGACGATCCGTCGGTCAACTCCGGCGGCCAGGCCCTGGTCACCACGTTCATCGAGGTCGAGGGCGCCGGGGACTATCTGCCGCCCTATGCGGGCAATCTAGACATCATGACCGCGGCGGCCACCAAGGTCGGCGAGGAGATCGCCAGGGAAAAAATTGCAGCGACCCTGTCGACATCAGGAGGACAGGCATGAGCACCGACATCTTCTTCAACGCCATGTGGGACATCCGTATCACCGACACATCCCTGCGGGACGGTTCGCACCACAAGCGCCACCAGTTCACCAAGGACGAGGTGCACGCCATCGTTGCGGCCCTGGATACCGCGGGCGTACCGGTCATCGAGGTCACCCACGGTGACGGGCTGGGCGGATCCAGCTTCAACTACGGCTTCTCCAAGACGCCGGAGCAGGAGCTGATCAAACTGGCCGCCGAGACCGCCAAGGAGTCCAAGATCGCATTCCTGATGCTGCCGGGGGTGGGCACCAAGGAAGACATCAAGGAAGCGCAGAACAACGGCGGCTCGATCTGCCGGATCGCCACCCACTGCACCGAGGCCGACGTCTCGATCCAGCACTTCGGCCTGGCCCGCGAGCTGGGGTTGGAGACCGTTGGCTTCTTGATGATGTCGCACACCATCGCGCCGGAGAAGCTGGCCGCCCAGGCCCGCATCATGGCCGACGCCGGCTGCCAGTGCGTCTACGTCGTCGACTCCGCCGGCGCTTTGGTGCTCGAAGGGGTGGCGGACCGGGTAGGGGCACTGGTCGCCGAACTCGGCGACGATGCGCAAGTCGGCTTCCACGGCCACGAGAACCTGGGTCTCGGTGTCGCCAACAGCGTGGAGGCGGTGCGGGCCGGCGCCAAGCAGATCGACGGCTCGTGCCGGCGGTTCGGCGCCGGGGCCGGCAACGCGCCCGTCGAGGCGCTGATCGGCGTGTTCGACAAGATCGGCGTCAAGACCGGAATCGACTTCTTCGACATCGCCGATGCCGCAGAAGACGTGGTCGCGCCGGCCATGCCCGCCGAATGCCTGCTCGACCGCAACGCGCTGATCATGGGCTACTCGGGCGTGTACTCCAGCTTCCTCAAGCACGCCATCCGCCAATCCGAGCGGTACGGCGTGCCCGCCCACCAGCTGCTGCACCGCGCCGGTCAACGCAAGCTCATCGGCGGTCAGGAGGATCAACTCATCGACATCGCGCTGGAAATCAAGCGCGAACAAGACAGCGGCCAGGCCGTCGCCCGCTAGGGCGGCTAACCAACTTTTTTGGACCGCCCAATACCCCGCGCTGTCCAGGCGCGACGGTGTGGCTGGGCCCGGTGCCGCCGCGGTGCGGTCGTTTAGCGATTTCGACATTCGGATAAGCCTCGGGGCGCGATCAACTAATCGCAGACCGAAGGAGTGATTTGATGAAGATGTCCGCAACGACCGTTCGCCGCGGCCTGTCCGGCGTGTTCGCCGGCGGCCTGCTTGGTGGCGTCGCGTCCATGGCGATCGCCATACCGACCGCCAGTGCGGTACCACCGGAAACCGACACCAGCTGCTCAATCAGCGGGGTCGCCAATACCTCGAGCACGGTATCGGCTTCGACGAGCACGTATCTGGAGTCGCATCCCGAGGCCAACCAGGCGCTGACGGACATTGCCAAGCAGCCTGAGGAGCAGGCCGTGGAGTCATTCCGCGCCTACTTCGCGAACAATCCGCAGGTCGAAACCGAGCTGACGCAGATCAATCAGCCCGCGATCGATCTCGCGAGCCAATGTGGCATTGAGGTCGAGCCGACTCCGATCACGGAGGCTCTGCAGGACCTCTAACCCGATACGCGGGTAAGACGCTCATCGCACCGGCACTTCCGCCGGTGCGATGAGTGCTTTCTGGCCCTCCGATGGTTTTCGTCTGTCACATTGGTAACTCCGACAAGAGTGCGGCCTGACCAAAGGAGCAACCTCATGACCGATGCCGTGACCATCGTGCGGCGTGCCTTATTCGGAGCGCTCGCCGCGGGCGTGACCTGTGCGGCGCTGGCGATTCCCTCGGCGAATGCGGACCCCGAGCCCGAGCCCGCGCCGCCGCCCGAGCCCGCCGCCGTCGATGACTGCAACGCCAATGGACTCGCCACCACCGTCAGCTCCGTGACGGCCTCGTTGGCGGAGTATTTCGAGGCACATCCGGAGACGAACCAGGCGCTCATCGACATCACCAGGCAGCCGGCATTCGTGGCGATCGGGCAGTTCGATGGCTACTTCGCTGACCATCCGCAGGAGGCCGATGAGATTCGGGCCATCAAGCAGCCCCTCGTCGACTACCAGAACCGGTGCGGCATGCAGGTCTCACCGACCGACGCGCTCACGGTGCTCGCGGACCTGTAAACGTCGGCTTGGCTCCGCCTAGCCGACTGGTGAGGACGTCCGCAGTGGCCATCAGCGCGCGAGCGTGCCTGGCGATCTCCGTGTCGGTCAGAGCGCGACCGATCTGCAGGGACACCACCATCGCCTGACCCTGGTGCTGGTCGAACACCGGCGCGGAGATGACGCTGATGTCGTGACGCTGGCGGCCACCCGCCGCCTTGGTCTCGCTGCGCAGGTAGACCCGTTCGCCGATCCCCGCGATCATCTCGCCGAGCAACGCCCGCAGTTCGTCGGGCAGCCTGCTCGACATTCCGGCCATCAGGGCATACAGCCGCCGGCCGCCGGGGGTGAGGCGTTCGACCAGGTGTCCCGAGGCACGGCATTCGGTGACCACCCGGTCCAGTCGCTCGTTGTCGGTGCGTAGCGGGATCGTCGGTTCCTTGGCCAGCCAGTCACGCAGGGCCGAATCGTCCCAGAGCACGAACATCAGGCCCACCGGCGGGGCGAACGGATAGCTCTGGCCGACGCGGACGCCGACGTCCACGCCAGGCGGCCCGACGAGCTCCAGCAGCGTGATGCGGTCGTCGACCACCGCCGACAAAGCTGCCGTGGTGCCAGACGTCGCCGAGAGGCGGCGCAGCTCCTCGCGGGCCGCCGGGTCGACGCGCAGCGATTCCTGGGCGAGGTGTCCCAACGAGATGAGTGCCGGTCCCAGCCTGTAGGTCTTGTCCTGCGAATCGCGCACCAGATAGCCGGATTCGGTCAGCGTGCTGGCGATGCCGAGACAGGTCGGCTTGGACAGGCCGAGTCGGCGCGCCAACTCGGACAAGCCGAATCGGTCGTGCGGGTGGCGTGCGAGGAAGTCGAGAATGGCTACCACCCGCTCGGTCGGTGGAGAGGCCCGACCAGCGGGTTCACGCGCAGGCATGTCAAAACTGTACCGTTATGTTCCAAATATCGAACATCGAGCGGCCGCCAAACGTTGACGAGAATGAGAACACGTTCTAGTTTCTAGGGGTGTACTCCTTGCCGCTGACCGAGGCGATCGCCGAGGCCGAGACATTGGTCGCCGCCGCCCCCCACATCGAAACCGAGGCCGATCTGCTGGAGGGGCTGCAGTATCTGGCGGGCTGTGTCTCGGCATGTACGCACCTGGCGTTCGACTACGAGCGCGAACATCCGTTCCTGCAGTCCGGCACCGGTCCGTTCACCAAAATGGGGCTGGACAATCCCGACACCTTGTACTTCGGCACCCGTGTGCACGGCGGCCGCGACTACGTGGTCACCGGCAAGCGGGGTACCACCACCGACCTGAGCTTCCAGCTGCTCGGCGGCGAGTACACCGACACCGACGTCCCGGACAGCGAGTCCGCGTTCGACGATCGCCAGCTCGACATCGCCGGCGACGGCAGCTTCGAATGGCGCTTAACCCCGAAGGGTCCGTCTCAACTGGTGATCCGGGAGGTCTACAACGACTGGTCTGCCCAGCGCGGAACCCTCGCCATCTCCCGGTTGGACACCGCCGGCACCGCGCCCCCGCCGCTGACCCGCGAGATCATCGAAAAACGTTACGCCACAGCGGGAAAGCAGCTCGTACAACGGGTGAAGACCTGGCTGCAGTTTCCCCAGTGGTTCTACCTCAACATTCCGGTCAACACCATGGTGGCACCCCGGCTCACACCGGGCGGGCTGGCCACCCAGTACTCGTCGGCCGGCCACTACGAGCTGACCGCCGATCAGGCGCTGGTTGTCACATTGCCGGTGACGGATGCGCCGTATCTGGGGTTCCAGCTCGGCAGCCTCTGGTACATCTCGCTGGACTACATCAACCATCAGACATCGCTGAACGGCACTCAGGCACAACCGGATCCGGACGGCAAGATCCGCATCGTGGTCGCCGATCGGAATCCGGGCGTCACCAATTGGGTGGAAGCCCTCGGGCATGAGAAGGGCTTCCTGCAGTTCCGCTGGCAGCGGGTGTCACGCCAACTCACCGAAGCCGACGGCCCGACCGTCGAACTGGTGGACTTCGACAAGATCCCCGGATCGTTGCCGTATTACGAGACTAACAAGATCTCCGAAAACGACTGGCGTGCGCGAATTGCGGAGCGCCAGCTACAGATCGCCAACAGGATGGTGGGTTGAGCGAATGGCCGGGTTGCTGGACAACAAGGTTGTGGTGATCAGCGGCGTGGGCCCTGCCCTGGGCAGCACGCTCGCACGGCGATGTGCCGAAGCGGGGGCCGACCTGGTGCTGGCGGCCAGGACCGTCGAGCGCCTCGATGATGTCGCCAAGCAGATCACCGATATGGGCCGCCGCGCAGTGGCAGTGGGAACCGACATCACCGATGAAGACCAGGTCAACAACCTTGTCGAGGCGTCACTTGCCGCCTACGGCAAGGTCGACGTGCTGATCAACAACGCATTCCGGGTGCCGTCGATGAAACCCATGGCCAACACCACGTTTGAGCACATCCGCGACGCGATCGAGCTCACCGTGCTGGGTGCGCTGCGGTTGACCCAGAGCTTTACCCCGGCACTCGCCGAAGCGAAAGGTTCGGTCGTCAACGTCAACTCGATGGTAATTCGGCACTCGCAGGCCAAGTACGGCGCGTACAAGATGGCGAAGTCGGCGCTGCTGGCAATGTCCCAGTCGCTGGCCACCGAGCTCGGCGAACAGGGAATCCGGGTGAATTCGGTTGTCCCCGGCTATATCTGGGGCGACACGCTCAAGGGCTACTTCTCCCACCAGGCCGGCAAGTACGGCACCACCGTCGACGAGATCTACCAGGCCACGGCGGCGGCCTCCGACCTCAAGCGGCTGCCCACCGAAGAAGAGGTGGCATCGGCGATCCTGTTCATGGCCAGCGACCTGTCCAGCGGCATCACCGGTCAGACTCTGGACGTCAATTGCGGGGAGTACAAAGCCTGATGGGAGTCGAGCCATGAGCGTCAGAACCGATGTCGGCACCGTCGATGACCTGCACGCCTCGGCCACCAAGGCCTGCGGCCTGGACGACTTCGGCGCCGACGACGACAACTATCGCGAGGCCCTCGGCACGCTGCTCGAGTCCTACCGGCGAGACGCCGACCTGACCGAGTTCGGCAGCAAGATGTGCCGCTTCTTCGTCCGCAACGCGTTGGTCGCGCGGTTGGTATCAGAGGCGGCGTGGAAACAGTACCCGCAACATGCGGACGTGAAGATCGAACGGCCGATCTTCGTCACCGGCCTGCCGCGCACCGGCACCACCGTCATCCACCGTCTGCTCGCCGCGGATCCGGCGCATCAGGGTCTGGAGCTGTGGCTCGCCGAGTACCCCCAGCCGCGGCCACCCCGCGAAACCTGGCCGGATAACCCGGTTTTCGCCCAGCTTGATGCCCAATTCACGAAGGCTCACAACGAGAATCCGGACTACACGGGTCTGCACTACATGACCGCTGACGAGGTGGAGGAGTGCTGGCAACTGCTGCGCCAGTCCCTGCACTCGGTGTCCTACGAGACACTCGCTCACATTCCGACTTACTCGCAATGGCTCGCCAAGCAGGACTGGACGAAGTCGTACCGACGCCACCGCAAGAACCTTCAGCTGATCGGCCTCAACGACGTGGAGAAACGGTGGGTATTGAAGAACCCGAGCCACCTGTTCGCGCTCGACGCGTTGTTCGCGACGTATCCCGACGCGCTGGTGGTGCAGTGCCACCGGCCGGCGGAGACCATCATGGCGTCGATGTGCTCGCTGGCCCAGCACACCACCGAGGGCTGGTCGAACAGCTTCAAGGGCGAACTGATCGGGCAGGACGCGATGGAGACCTGGTCGCGGGGACTCGAGCTCTTCAATGCCGAACGCGCCAAACATGATCCGGCGCAGTTCTACGACCTCGACTACTTCGAGTTCGTCGCCGATCCGTTGCGCACCGTAGCGGGGATCTACCGGCACTTCGGCATCGAGCTGACCGACGAAGGGCGCGCCGCCATGGAGGCGAGCGACGCCGAGAGCAAGCAAGGCCCGCGGGCGCCCAAGCACACCTACTCGCTCGAGGACTACGGGCTGACGGCCGACGCCGTCAAGGAGCGCTTCAAGGGATTGTAGCTAGCCGTCGCCGGGTGAGGGGGCGGTCGAAACCGCTTCCAGACAACCTTCCGCCACGGCATGTTTGATGCTGTCGGCCAGCCTCGGACAGGATGGGGTTCGAGCCGAATCGCCTCCGGACTCCCGAATCTCTGCGAAATATGCACAGCGCTGCGATGCTTCCGAGTTCCACTGCACCGACGTGTGTTCCGGCCCAAGCTTCTTCACGCTGACCGATACATGGCAGAACCGGCAGTCGACGGATACCAAGCCCGACGTCAGGTAGCGTTCGCGGTCGCGCTGTGTGGCCTCGCGAAGCGCTGCGGCCCGGTCCGGGTCGGCCGCGAAATTCGGTGCCTTGGACCATGATCCGGCTGAACCACTGTTGTCGCCGTGCGCGTGCTCGTCGTCGTCGTGGGCGCCGTGCAGCATGAGCATCGATCGGGCTAGCCGCTCGACGTCTGGCGCTTCCTCGCGTGGGCTCATCAGGAGCCTTGCTCGGCCTTTTCCTTCTCTTCGGCCTGATGCTTGAGGTTCTCCTCGACCTCCACGTGCCACTTCTCGTTGGCGGCGGTGGTGTCGACCTCGATCTCGAAGCGGTCGGTCATGTCGGGCGTGACGTCGGCGACGTCGACGTAGAACTGCTGATACCACCGCCGCATCTGATAGACCGCGCCGTCCTCCTCGACGAGCAGTGGGTTGTCGATGCGCGTCTTGTGTTTCCAGATCTCGACGTCCTGCAGGAAGCCCTTGCTGACTCCGTCGGTGAAGGTGTTGGCCAGCTTCTCGGTCATCGCCTCGTCCATGCCCTTGGGCTTCTCGACGATGACACCCCACTGCAGCACGAACGAATCCTGGCTGACCGGATAGTGGCAGTTGATCAGGATCGACTCGGCCTTGAACCCGCCGTAGTTGTTGTGCAGCCAGTTGATCATGAACGACGGCCCGAAGTACGACGCCTCCGAGTCCAGATGCGCCTCACCGTATGACGTCCCGAGGTCGTTCACATCGGGTCGACCGACGTTGTGCAGGTACTGCGAGGCGATGTGTCCTTCGAAGACATTCTTGAAGAACGTCGGCAGACCGAAATGGATGTAGAAGAAGTGCGCCATGTCGGTGACGTTGTCGATGATCTCGCGGCAATTCGAGCCCTCGATGAGCAGCGAGTTCCACCGCCAGTCGGTGAACTCGTCGCTGGCGAACTCGGGGATATCGGGGATCCGCACCTCGGGAGGCGGCGGGTTGCCCTCGACGTCGTGCCAGACGAACAGCAGGCCGCTGCGAACGTCGGTGGTCCAAGACCGGGTGCGGGCCATCCGCGGTGTGCGCTTGGCGTAGGGCACCAGCTTGCACCTGCCGTCACCGCCCCAGCGCCAGTCGTGGAACGGACACGCGATCTCGTCGCCCTTGATGGTGCCCTGGGCGAGGTTGCCACCCATGTGCCGGCAGTAGCCGTCCAGGATCTTGACGTCGCCGTGGGAGTCGGCGAACACCACCAGCCTGCCGCCGAAGGCTTCGACGGCGTGCGGTTCGCCGTCTAGGTAGTTCTTGACCGGGCCGAGGCAGTGCCAGCCCCGTGCGTACCTGTCGGGCAGGGTACCGGTGTCGATCTCGCGAATGCCTGCGGTTTCGGTGCTCACCTCGGGCCTCCCAATCTGTGCTCTCTAACTAGAACACGTTACAGTTTTTCCCTCCCTGCGCGCAATCTAAACGCGTATACCTGCGGTATATCTAGACGATGCCGTTGTACTCATTTGAGGGCCGATCGCCGACGGTCGATCCCGGTGCGTTCGTCGCCCCCACCGCCACTCTGGTCGGCGACGTCCATATCGAGGCGGGCGCGTCGGTGTGGTTCAACGCGGTCATCCGTGCCGACTTCGCCCCCATCATCGTCCGCGAGGGCGCCAACGTGCAGGACTGCTGCGTGCTGCACGCCCCGCCGGGCATCCCTGTCGACGTAGGGCCTGGCGCGACGGTGGCGCACGGCTGCGTGATCCACGGGGTGCACATCGGGGCCGAGGCGGTGATCGCCAACCATGCGACGGTGCTCGACGGTGCGGTGATCGGCCCGCGCAGCCTGATCGCCGCCCATTCGCTCGTGGTGGGCGGTACAAAGATCCCCGAAGAGGTTGTGGTGGCCGGTGCGCCGGCCAAGGTCAGGGGCCCGATCGCGGGGACCGGCGCGGAGATGTGGGTGAACTCCAACCCCGGCGCCTACCAGGACCTGGCCCGCCGCTACCGGGACGGGCTGGCGGAAGTGGTCGAACGGCGATCCTGAGCTAGATCTTGCGGGCGCTCTTGGTAGCGGCGTCGAGCTCCCAGTAGGCACGCAGCGCGACGATCTTGCCCTCGTCGTTTACCCGGTAGGTGAACACTCCTCCGGCGACAACCTCGTACCCGCTCGACCGGATGACGATGTCACCGACGTTGGCTTCCTCGTTGCCGCATTGATAGGTCTTCTCGAAGTTGAACGTCAGCTCGCTCGGGGCGATCGCCATGTCGTAGAACTTCGAGATCGCCTCCTTGCCCCTGTGCCCCTTGCCCTCCGGATCGAAGTGCGACGGCCCGATCGGATCCTCGACGATGGCGTCGTCGGCGAAGACGGCCAACCAGGCTTCCTTGTCGCGAGCCATCGCGGCCTCGCGGGAACGCTTACCCGCGAGGTGGACGGGTGAGGCCGCGCACGCGAGGAGCGGATCAGGGTCCGTCATTCCTGCCAGCCCGAGTGGATGTATTTGTCGGCGAAACGCTTCATGGTGTCCAGCTTGTCCTGCAACGGGGCCTCGGGGCGTCGGACCCACGGCATCACGATGTAATCGGTGACGCCGATTGCGGCCAGTTCGCGGTGCCCGTCAATCCCAAACTTGTCGATGCAAACGGCCTGGAACTCGAACGGACGGTCCGACCGGCCATACTCCTCGCGGTACTTGTTGAGCTTGCCGATCGTCTCGGCCAGCTGTTCGCCCGTCATCATCGCGCTGGTCCAGCCGTCGCCAACCCGGGCGGCACGCTTGAGCGCGATGTCGGTGTGGCCGCCAACGTAGAACGGCACCGGCTCGCTCGGCGCAGGACTCATCTGCAGTTTGTCGAAATCGTAGAATTCGCCGTGAAATTCAACCATGCCGCCGTCAAGAACGAGTCGGATCACCTCGATCATCTCGTCGACACGGGCGCCACGTCGGGCGTAGGGGACCCCGCACCATTCGAACTCCTCCGGAGCCCAACCGATTCCGATGCCGAGTGCGAACCGGTTGTTGGTCAGATTGGCTACCGAGCCGACCTGGCGGGCCAACAGTAGTGGATTGCGCGAGCCCAATTTCATGACGTTGGTGTAGAACCGCAGCGTTGAGGTGACCGCGCCCATCGCCCCCGCGGCGATCAGTGGATCCACGATCGGGGTGTCTGGGCCCCACATCCGCGACCCGTCCGGCGTGTACGGGTAGTCGACCGCCTGTTGTTCCATATAGAACAGCGAGTCCGGCAGCGCGATCGCGTCGAAGCCGACTTCCTCGGCGGTCTTGGCGAGTTCGACCAACTCGTCGAGGGGCGCCATCCAGATGCTGCACGAGTACTTCATCCTCATCACGGTTTGTCCGCCCCGACTACCCACATCGAGTAATACTGCGACCCGCCGCCGTAGGCGTGGCCGAGCGCCTTTCGGGCATTGGGCACCTGGTGATCACCGGCCTTGCCCATCACCTGAATTGCGGCTTCGGCAAAGCGGATCAGGCCGGAGGCGCCGATCGGGTTGGACGACAACACACCGCCGGACGCGTTCAGCGGTATCCGCCCGCCGATCGCCGTCTCGCCGGCCTCGGTGAGCTTCCAGCCTTCGCCTTCCGGGGCGAAGCCGAGGTTCTCCAGCCACATCGGCTCGAACCAGGAGAACGGCACATAGATCTCGGCGGTGTCGATCTCGTCGATCGGGCTGGTGATGCCGGCGGCCTTCCACAGCGCCTTGGCGGCGTCGCGGCCGGCCTGCGGGTTCACCTGGTCGCGGCCTGCGTATGCCAGCGGCTCGGTGCGCAGGGCCGTCGCGTGGATCCACGCGACCGGATGGCCGTCGGCAACCCGGCGATCCGCGATTTCCTCATTGCCGATCACGACCGCGCAGGCGCCGTCGGACGACGGGCAGGTCTCGTCGAAACGGATTGGGTCCCAAAGCATTTGCGACGACATCACCTTCTCCAGCGTGATATCCGGTTGATGCAGGTGGGCCAGCGGGTTCTTGGCCCCGTTGAGGCGGTCCTTGACCGCCACCATCGCGCCGATGTGCGTCGGCGCGCCCGAGCGTCGGATGTAGGCCCGCACGTGCGGCGCGAAGTAGCCGCCAGCCCCCGCACCGACCGGCTTGGTGAACGGTATCGGAATGCTCAACGCCCACATGGCATTCGATTCGGACTGCTTCTCCCACGCCATGGCCAGCACACGCCGGTACTTACCGGACTGCACCAGGCTGGCCGCCACCACACCGGTCGAACCACCGACCGAACCCGCGGTGTGCACGCGGATCAGTGGCTTGCCGCTCGCGCCGACCGCATCTGCCATGAACAGCTCGGGCATCATCACGCCCTCGAAGAAGTCGGGCGCCTTACCGACCACCACCGCGTCGATGTCGTCCATCGTCGACCCCGAATCGGCCAGCGCCTTGTCGATGGCCTCGCGCACCAGGCCGCTCATCGAGACGTCCTGACGCTTGGCGACGTACTTCGTCTGCCCGGTGCCCAGCACCGCAGCCAAATTTTTCGACATCAGTTACTCAATCCTTTGCTCTTCGCGCAAGCGCTCATCGTCCTTCCAGGACGGCCACCAGATTCTGTTGCAGCACCGGTCCGCTGGTCGCGTGGGCGAGCACCCGGCCGGCCGAACTATTGAAAATGTGTCGGGCGGCAAAGCCGATCCGTTCCAGGCCCGCCGAGAACATCGGGTTGGCCGCGAGTGCGCCACCCGACGGATTGACCTTCGTCGACGATGGCAGGCCGATGGCCTCGGTCAGGATCAGATGCTGGTGGGTGAACGGCGCGTAGATCTCGGCCACCTCGATCGCACCGGGGTCACCGCCCGTCGCCGCCTTGGCTGACGCCTCCGTCGACGGCGACCTGGTCAGGTCGCGCGCACCGAGCACCGGGGTTTCGATGCGGTGCTCGAACCCGGTGATCCACGCTGGGTACTCACGCAGTTCGCGAGCTTTGTCGCCGGCGGCCAGCACGATCGCCGACGCACCATCGGTGATCGGCGCAATGTCGTGGCGCCGTAAGGGATCGGCGAAGTACGGTCGGGCTAGTAGCTCGGAGATGCACTTAGCCTCGTCAGAGGAATCCGGAGCTTTTTCCGAGTCGGTGCGCTCGGCGACCGCGAAGGAATCCAGCGCCACCTGCGCCATCTGCTCGGCCGTCCACTTGCCTGCGTCGAGACCCAGCCGGGCCTGCAGGCCGGCCATCGACACCGAGTCGGGCATCAGCGGCGCCACCGTATAGGGATCAGTCTGCAACGCGAGTACCCGACGCAGGGTGCCCGCCGAGGACTTGCCGAACCCGTACACGAGAGCGGTGTCGACCTCACCGGTCAGCAGCTTGATGTAGGCCTCGTACAGCGCCCACGCGCCGTCCATCTCGACGTGTGACTCGTTGATCGGTGGCACCGCACCGATCGAGTCGATCGCCGAGAGAAACGAAAAAGCGCGGCCGGCAAGGTAATCCGACGAGCCGGAGCACCAGAAGCCGATATCAGCCTGGGACAGGCCGAGCTCGTCGTAGATCGAGCGAAAGCACGGCATCAGCATCTCGACGCCGTTGGTGGTGCCGTCCGTGCGGCGCACATGCGGGGCATGGGCGAAACCGACGACGGCTACATCGCGAAAAGTCATCAGGCGAATTCCCTTTAGAGGTGGTGCTTGTAGGTGTCGTAGTCGGCGTCCGGTTCGCCGGTCGGTTTGAAGTACTCGATGTTGTCTATGCCAAGGCCCCATTCCTCGCGGGGCTTCCACACCGCCTGGACCCGCATGCCCATCCGCACCTCGGCGACGTCGATCTCCTGAATCAGGTGCAGGAACGGAATATCCGCGCCGTCGAGCAGCACATAGCCCGCGACGTACGGCGGCTTGATGCGCTGGCCGGCGAACGGGATGTTGATGATCGCGAACGTCGTCACCGTGCCCTTGTCGGGCAGCTCGACGAAGTTGTCCAGCTCGAGGCCGGTCGCCGGATCGGCTTCCTTCGGCGGGAAATACACCTTGCCGTTCTCGCCGGTGCGGGCGCCGAGCAGCTTGCCCTCCTCGAGGCCGCGCAGGAACGCGCTTTCCGGCAGTGAAGCGGTGTGCTGGATCTCGATGCTGCTCGGGTTGACCTGGATGGTCACCGGATCGCGGTCGTCGGCCTCTTCGGATACGGGTTCGGCCTCGTCCCCGAGCGCGAAGTGGGCGATGTCGGTGATCGTGCCAGCCGGTTCGTCGACCCAGTGCGCATGCACCCGGGCGCCGGTGCTGATGGCGTCGGACGAATCCGCGTCGACCGCGTGCAGCAGAGCGGTGTCGGCGCCGTCGAGCTTGATCAGCGCCCAGGCGAACGGCCGGTCCAGCGGCTGGCCCTCCAGCGGTTCGGGCTGCCAGGTCCACGACAGCACGGTCCCGACGCTGGCCACCGGTACGATCTCGGTCAATCGGTCATAGGTCACGGGGTCGAATTCGGCGGGCGGTACAAGCACCCGCCCATCCGAACCGCGCACGCCGACGATGCGTCGCCCGCGCAGGGCGGTGAAGAACTGGCTGAGGGTGGGTCCGACTGAACGGGTGTAGTCGAAGGACAGCTTCAGCGGTGCCGAAAGGGGCGGCTCATGCGTGTCGATCTGCACCGGGCTGCTTTGGCTGGCGGTCACAGCATCGAGTAGAACAGGTTCTAAGAATCGCCGCAAGGACGGCCAGGAAAGGTGGGTCGCATGAAGCTCGGACTCCAACTGGGGTATTGGGGCGCACAGCCGCCGGAGAACGCCCCGGAGCTGGTCGGGGCCGCCGAGGAGGCGGGCTTCGACACCGTGTTCACCGCCGAGGCGTGGGGGTCGGACGCGTTCACCCCGCTGGCCTGGTGGGGATCGGCCACAAGCCGGATGCGGCTGGGCACCTCGGTGGTGCAGCTCTCCGCGCGCACCCCGACCGCCTGCGCGATGGCGTCGCTGACCCTGGATCACCTCTCCGGCGGACGGCACATCCTGGGCCTGGGGGTGTCGGGACCGCAGGTCGTGGAGGGTTGGTACGGCCAGAAGTTCCCCAAGCCGCTGGCCCGCACCCGCGAGTACATCGACATCGTCCGCCAGGTCTGGGCCCGGGAGAAGCCGGTGACCAGCGACGGCCCGCACTACCCGCTGCCGCTGACCGGCGAAGGCACCACCGGCTTGGGCAAGTCGCTCAAGCCGATCACCCACCCGCTGCGCGCCGACATCCCGATCATGCTGGGCGCCGAAGGCCCGAAGAACGTGGCGCTGGCCGCCGAGATCTGCGACGGCTGGCTGCCGATCTTCTACACCCCGCGGATGGCCGATACCTACAACGAGTGGCTGGACGAGGGCTTCGCACGGCCGAATGCGCGGCGCAGCCGGGAGGATTTCGAGATCTGCGCGACCGCCAACATCGTCATCACCGATGATCGCAGCGCGGCGTTCGCGGCCATGAAGCCCTACCTGGCGCTGTACATGGGCGGGATGGGCGCCGAGGACACCAACTTCCACGCCGACGTCTACCGGCGGATGGGCTACGCCGAGGTGGTTGACGACGTGACCAAGCTGTTCCGCACCGATCGCAAGGACGAGGCCGCCACGATCATCCCCGACGAGCTCGTCGACGACGCCGCGATCGTCGGTGACCTGGACTACGTGCGCGAGCAGGTCAAGGTGTGGGAGGCCGCCGGAGTCACCATGATGGTGGTGACCGGCCGCAATGCCGATCAGATCCGCGAGCTCGCCACCCTGATCTGATGCGCTATTGCCGCAGGACTAGAACGCGTTCTAGATTGGCCGGATGACTGCTTCGCAGCACATCATCGCCGGAACGGTACTCACAATGCCGGTCAAGATCCGCAAGGCCAACCAGCACATGGCGATGTTCTCGGTGAACGCCGACGCCGCGCAGCGCATGGTCGACTACAGCGGTCTGCAAGTCTGCCGTTATTTGCCCGGGCGCGCGATCGTGATTCTGATGCTGATGCACTACATCGACGGTGACCTAGGCCAGTACTACGAATTCGGCACCAATGTGATGGTCAACCCGCCTGGGTCGAATGCGAGAGGGCCCCGCGCATTGCAGTCGGCGGGCGCCTTCATCCATCACCTTCCGGTCGACCAGGCGTTCACGTTGGAGGCGGGAACCACGATCTGGGGCTACCCGAAGGTGATGGCCGACTTCACGATTCGAGAGGGTCATCAGTTCGGTTTCGACATGAGCATCGACGGCCAGCTGGTGATCGGCATGGAATTCCGTCCCGGTCTGCCGGTTCCGTTAACCCCGCGCAAGCAGGTGCAGCGCAGCTACTCGCATCGCGACGGCGTCACACGCGAGACCCCCTTTGAGATGTCGCTCACCGGTGTGCGTAACCGGCTGGGCGGCGTCCGAATCTGGTTGGGCGAGCATCCCTACGCCAAGGAACTCGCGTCGCTCGGCTTCCCCAAACGCGCGCTGCTCTCCAGTTCCGTTGACAACGTGGAGATGTCGTTCGGCGACGCGCAGGAGGTTTTCTTGTGACGGGATCAGTGCTCTCGGCTACGCCTCGGGCGAACAAGCCCGATGTGGATCTCACCGACGGCGCGTTTTACGCCGGTGACTCGCGGTCCGTCTACAAGTGGATGCGCGAGAACGAACCGGTCTTCCGGGACCGCAATGGCTTGGCCGCCGCGGCAACCTACCAGGCGGTGATCGAGGCCGAGCGGCAGCCCGAGCTGTTCTCCAACGCGGGCGGCATCCGGCCCGATCAGGATGCGCCGCCGATGATGATCGCAATGGACGACCCCGGACATCTGTTGCGGCGCAAGCTCGTCAATGCGGGCTTCACCCGTAAACGCGTGAAGGATCTCGAAGGGGCGATCGGTTCGTTGTGCGATGCGCTGATCGACGCGGTGTGCGAGCGGGGCGAGTGCGACTTCGTCTGGGACATCGCCGCGCCGCTGCCGATGGCGGTCATCGGCGACATGCTCGGGGTGCTTCCGGAAGATCGCGAGATGTTTCTCAAGTGGTCCGACGACATGGTCACCTTCTTGAGCAGCACTGCGGCCGAAGATGAGCTCCAGGTCTCGATGGACGCCTTCGCGGCCTACACCGACTACATGACGGGCATGATCGCCGACCGCAAGGAGGAGCCGACCGACGATCTGGTGAGTGTCCTGGTGCACGCGGAGGTCGACGGCGAGACGCTGGCCGACCACGAGATCGTCACCGAGGTGCTGTTGCTCTTGATCGGTGGCGACGAGACCACCCGCCACACGCTGTCCGGTGGTACCCGGCAGCTGCTGCTCCACCCAGATCAGCACCAAAGGCTGGCCAACGACTTGGCACTGCTACCCAACGCGATCGAGGAGATGCTGCGCTGGACCGCGCCGGTGAAGAACATGGCCCGCACGATGACCGCCGACGTCGAGTTCCACGGCGCCCAGCTGAAGCAGGGCGAGAAGATAATCCTGCTGTTCGAGTCGGCGAACTTCGACGAGAAGGTGTTCGAGGATCCGGAGAGCTTCGACATCGACCGCTATCCGAACAACCACCTCGCGTTCGGGTTCGGCACGCACTTCTGCCTGGGCAACCAGCTCGCTCGGCTGGAGTTGTCGATCATGCAGGAGCGTCTGCTGAAGCGGCTGCCGGACATGCGGTTGGCTTCCGACGCTGAATTGCCGCTGCGGCCGGCCAATTTCGTCAGCGGCCTAGAGAAAATGCCGGTGGTATTCAGCCCGACCAAGCCGCTCACCTCTTAGTGCGAGCGTGCGTGGAATCGGGAAATTTTCCGGCGTGTTGTCCGCAGACACGCACGCTCGCCGAGAAAGGGCTACTTCATCTGGAAGTTGGGCGCGCGCTTCTCCTTGAACGCCAGCGGGCCTTCCTTGGCGTCGTCGGACAGGAACACGTTGATTCCGAGCTGCGTGTCGATCTTGAACGCCTCGTTCTCGGGCATGCCCTCGGTCTCGCGGATCGCCTGCAGGATCGCCTGCACGGCAAGCGGCCCGTTGTTGTTGATGGTCTCGGCAATCTCCAACGCCTTGGTCAGCGCCTGGCCGTCGGGGACGACGTAACCGATCAGCCCCATCTCCTTGGCCTCGGTCGCGGTCAGGTGCCGCCCGGTGAGCAGGATGTCGGCTGCGAGTGTGTAGGGGATCTGCCGCGGTAGCCGCACCGCCGAGCCGCCCATCGGGTACAGGCTCCATTTCGCCTCGGACACACCGAACTTTGCGCTTTCGCCTGCGATCCGGATGTCGGTGCCCTGCAGGATTTCGGTGCCGCCGGCGATCGCCGGGCCTTCGACGGCCGCGATCAGCGGCTTGGTCAGCCGGCGCCCCTTCAGCAGCGCGTCGATGCGTGACGGGTCGTAGCTGCCGTCGGCGAACGAGTCGCCCGGCGGTTTCGCCGTCGCCGCCTTCAGGTCCATGCCCGCGCAGAAGTACCCGCCGGCGCCGGTCAGGATGCAGGTCCTGATGTCGGGATCGTTGTCGACCCGGTCCCAGGCCTCGACCATGATCGAGAGCATCTCGGTGGAAAGCGCGTTGCGCGCCTCCGGCCGGTTCAGCGTCAGGATCAAAGTGTGTCCGCGCTGCTCAATGAGGGCGTCGGGGCCTTTTCGAGGCTCGCTCACCGGTGTCCGCCTTCCTGCATCAATGCCACAGACTTGTCAGAAAATGTAACACGTTCTAATTTGGGGTCGTGGCCCTGAATATTGCAGACCTCGCCGAGCACGCCATCGACGCCGTGCCAGACCGCGTTGCCCTGATCTGCGGCGGCGACCAGTTGACCTATGGACAGCTGGAAGAGAAGGCCAACCGCCTCGCGCACTACCTGATCGACCAGGGCGTGAAGAAGGACGACAAGGTCGGACTGTACTGCCGCAACCGCAACGAGATCGTCATCGCCATGCTCGGCATCGTGAAGGCCGGCGCCATCCTGGTCAACGTCAACTTCCGCTACGTCGAGGGCGAACTGCGCTACCTGTTCGACAACTCCGACATGGTCGCGTTGGTGCACGAGCGGCAGTACGCCGACAAGGTCGCCAACGTGCTGCCGGACACCCCGAACGTGAAGACCGTGCTGGTGGTCAATGATGGGAGCGTCGGCAGCGACGAAAAATTCACGCGCTATGGCGGCGTCGAGTTCTACTCGGCGCTCGAACAGGGGTCGCCCGAGCGGGATTTTGGCGAACGCAGCGCCGACGACATCTACCTGCTGTACACCGGCGGCACCACCGGCTTCCCCAAGGGCGTGATGTGGCGCCACGAGGACATCTACCGGGTGCTGTTCGGCGGCACCGACTTTGCCACCGGCGAGTTCGTCAAGGACGAGTACGACCTGGCCAAGGCGGCCTCGGAGAACGCGCCGATGATCCGCTATCCGATCCCACCGATGATTCACGGCGCGACCCAGTCGGCCACCTGGATGTCGCTCTTCTCCGGCCAAACCACCGTGCTGGCACCGGAATTCAACGCCGACGAGGTCTGGCGCAGGATCCACGATCACAAGGTCAATCTGCTGTTCTTTACCGGGGACGCGATGGCCAGGCCGCTGCTCGACGCGCTGCAGGCCGCGCACGACAAGGGCAAGGAGTACGACCTCTCGTCGCTGTTCCTGCTGGCCAGCACCGCCGCACTGTTCTCGACGAGCATCAAGGAGAAGCTGCTCGATCTGCTGCCCGACCGGATCATCACCGACTCGATCGGCTCGTCGGAGACCGGCTTCGGCGGCACCAGCATCGTCGCCAAGGGCGAGCACCACATGGGCGGCCCACGGGTGACGATCGACCACCGCACCGTCGTCCTCGACGACGACGGCAACGAGGTCAAGCCGGGCTCGGGGGTGCGCGGCGTCATCGCGAAGAAGGGCAATATCCCGGTCGGCTACTACAAGGACGAGAAGAAGACCGCCGAGACGTTCAAGACCTTCAACGGCGTGCGGTATGCGATCCCCGGCGACTACGCGGAGGTCGAGGAGGACGGCACCGTCACCATGCTCGGCCGGGGCTCCCAGTCCATCAACAGCGGCGGCGAGAAGATCTACCCCGAAGAGGTAGAGGCCGCACTCAAGGGCCACGCAGACGTGTTCGACGCGCTGGTTGTCGGTGTGCCGGACGATCGTTATGGCCAGTGCGTGGCAGCCGTGATTCACCGACGTCCAGGCACCAAACCAACGCTGGCCGAGCTCGACACATTCGTGCGTCAGGAGATCGCGGGATACAAAGTGCCGCGGAAGGTTTGGTGGGTCGACGAGATCCATCGCACACCGGCAGGTAAGCCCGACTACCGGTGGGCGAAAGGCCAGACTGAGGAGCGGCCCGCCGACGACGTGCACGCAAATCATGTGGAAACAAAGACCTGATGCACACCGAGCTGTGTGATCGCTTCGGCATCAGCTATCCGATCTTCGTCTTCACCCCGTCGGAGAGGGTGGCCGCGGCGGTCAGCAAGGCCGGCGGGCTGGGTGTGCTGGGCTGTGTGCGGTTCAACGAGCCCGAGGATCTCGAGGCCGTCCTGGGCTGGATGGATGAGAACACCGACGGCAAGCCGTACGGCGTGGACATCGTGATGCCCGCGAAGGTGCCGACCGAGGGCACGGCCACCGACATCGACAAGCTGATCCCGCAGAGTCACCGCGATTTCGTCACCAAGACACTTGCCGACCTCGGCGTCCCGCCGCTGCCGGAAGACGGGCAACGCTCCGCGGGGGTGCTGGGCTGGCTGCACTCGGTGGCCCGGTCGCACGTCGAGGTGGCGCTCAAGCACCCGATCAAGCTGATCGCCAACGCACTCGGGTCCCCGCCGAAGGACGTCATCGACCAGGCGCACGAGGCCGGCGTTCCGGTCGCCGCGCTGGCGGGCAGCGCCAAGCACGCACAGCGGCACGTCGACAACGGCGTCGACATCGTCGTCGCGCAGGGCCACGAGGCGGGCGGGCACACCGGCGAGATCGGATCGATGGTGCTGTGGCCGGAAATCGTTGATGCCCTTGGTGGTCGAGCGCCGGTGCTCGCGGCCGGCGGCATCGGCACCGGGCGGCAGGTCGCCGCCGCGCTGGCGCTGGGCACGTCGGGCGTGTGGATGGGCTCGGCGTTCCTGACCGCCGCCGAATACCACCTCGGCGTGCGGCGCAAGTCCGGGGTGTCGGTGATCCAGGAAGCCCTGCTGGGTGCAACGTCGGCCGATACCGTGCGTCGGCGCATCTATACCGGCAAGCCGGCGCGGCTGCTCAGGACCCGCTGGACCGACGCCTGGGACGCACCCGATGCGCCGGACTCGCTGCCGATGCCGCTGCAGAACATCCTGGTCAGCGAGGCTCATCAGCGGATGAACGAGTCGACCGATCCGACCGCGGTGGCCATGCCGGTCGGGCAGATCGTGGGCCGGATGAACGAGATCCGGCCGGTGGCCGAGATCATCGCCGAACTCGTTGACGGGTTCGAAGTCGCCACCCGCCGACTGGACGACATCCGGGAGAGCTAACGTCGGTCCATGACCGTCGACGTCTGGATGCAGCATCCGACGCAACGGTTGCTAGGCAACGCGATGTTCGAGTCGCTGCGACGATGGATGGGCGACAACATGCCCGCCGGCGAGGTGCCGCTCGACGTCACGCTCGCTGCGATGGACTCTGCGGGAGTTGACTTTGGCCTGCTGAGCGCGTGGCGCGGCCCCAACGGCCTCGACCTGATCTCCAATGATGAAGTTGCTGAATGGGTTGGCTTGCACCCCAACCGCTTCAAGGGCCTGGCGGCCGTCGACCTCGACCGGCCGATGGTGGCGGTGCGGGAGCTGCGCCGGCGGGTGCGCGACGACGGCTTCGTCGGGATACGCGCGGTGCCCTGGCTATGGAACGCGCCGCCGACGGACCGGCGCTACTACCCGCTGTTCGCCGAGTGCGTCGAGCTAGGTGTGCCGTTCTGCACCCAGGTCGGTCACACCGGCCCGCTGCGGCCGTCCGAGACGGGCCGACCGATCCCGTACATCGACGAAGTCGCGCTGGACTTCCCCGAACTCGTAATCGTCTGCGGGCACGTCGGATACCCGTGGACCGAGGAGATGGTCGCGGTCGCGCGCAAGCATCCGAATGTGTACATCGACACATCGGCCTACACCACCAAGCGCCTGCCTGTGGAGTTGGTGAACTTCATGAAAACCCGCACCGGACAACGAAAAGTGCTGTTCGGCACCAACTATCCGATGATGTCTCACGACCATGCGCTGGCCGGGCTCGACGAGCTCGGGCTGAATCCGGATGCCCGCCACGATTATCTGCACGGCAATGCCGAGCGCGTGTTCAATCTGACAACCGGTCAGTAATCGTCATTGGCGACCGCCACGCCGTCGTGCCGTCATGTAGCGCACCACTTCACTGCGAGTCAGGTTCATGTATGCGCCCTTGGCGAGAATCTCTTCCACCCCGTCGCCCTGCGCCTGCAGAGCTTGAACGAATTTCACCCTGTTCGGCGCGTACTTCCGGGTCTTCGGTCGCTGAAACTCAACCTTGGGAACGTCGAACTTCGTCGCTCGACTTTCTCGCTTGACCACCACTGGATCTCGGCGGTACTTGCCTTCCCGCATGTCGTTGAGGGCCCTCTCTCCGGCTTCACCCTCCAGGATCACGTACTCGGCATTCGTCTTGTTCTGGGCGATCTCGACGACGGTCATGCCTTTGGCGTTCTCTCGCACGCACTGCTGCTTCGTGCAGTACGTGAACCCCACTTCCGCCCTTTCGGGAAGAATTTCGTCTCCACAGCTAATGCAGGTCACTGCTGATCCTCCAAGTCCTTCAACCTATGAATTCAAACGAACAGCGGAACTGCTGCGTTCCGCTGCCCAGGCCTGTCCGATTTGTTCACGACGCCCCAGCGTGGGTCGCCCTAGCGTGGCGTTATGGACATACACGTGACATCGACCGTCGTCGAGATCGTCGCCAAGGACCTGGCACGATCGCTGGATTTCTATCGGCTGCTGGGCCTGGCCGTCCCGGATCCGGACGGCCCCCACGTCGAGGTGGAACTCCCGGGCGGCAACAGGCTGGCGTTCGACACGGAGGAGATCATCGCCGGCATGCACTCCGGCTGGACACCACCGACATCGGCGGGCCGGGTGGCGCTGGCATTCGGGGTGGGCGATCCATCCGACGTGGACGCCCTGTTCGAGAGGCTCACCGCCGCCGGGCATTCCGGCACGCTGAAGCCGTTCGACGCCCCATGGGGCCAGCGCTATGCGACCGTCACCGACCCCGACGGTACGTCGATTGACCTGTTCGCCGCGTTGGCCTGACGCAGCGACGCCAGCGACATTCCGCCGAGGTCGCGGACCTCGCGGTGCAAATGCGGTTGGTCGGCGTAGCCGGCCGCCGCCGCGGTTTGCGCGCACGACGCGCCGTCGTCCAGCAACCGGACCGCGCGCCGGAATCGCAGGATCCGCCGCAGCGTCGCGGGACCGTAGCCGTACACCGCGGCACACTGACGCTGCAGCGTGCGGCTCGACCAACCGATCTGGCGTGCCACGTCGGTGATAACCGCGCCAGTGGCGAGGCGGCGTGTGACATGGCTGAGCAGCGGCAGCGGCCAGGGCGCCGTCTCGGCCGCCGGATCGCCGGACGCCAGCGCGGTGGCCAGCTCGACCAGCGAACGGCCGGGCACCTCGATTCCGAGCTCGGTCAGCCGAACACGGCTGTTGCGCAGTTCCGCGGCCGGAACTCCGAGTAGCCGGGGCAGTGCACCGGGCCGGAAGCGCAAGCCCACCAACGGTTCTCGCCCGCGGGGGTTGACAAAGGCGGTGGTGGGAATTCGCGATAGCCCACCCTCGCGAGGCTACCGGCCGATTGGCCACACTGGGTCGGCGCACTCGGTGCCCTCCGCAGCCAGCTGGCGCTTGATCACCTTGAACGTCTCGGTGCGCGGCAATTCGGAGCTCACCCGCACGAACGACGGCCACTGCTTCGGCCCGAGGTCGGACTGGGCGGCCAGAAACTCACGAAAGACATCGACATCGAACGTGGCGCCGTCGGCAAGCACCAGCGCCGCCATCACCTGGTCGCCGATATCGGGTGCGGGTATCCCGTACACCGCGACCTCCACCACTTCGGGGTGGCGCAGCAGCACCCGTTCGATCGGTGCGGAGCCGAGGTTCTCGCCGTCGACCCGCATCCAGTCGCCCAGCCTGCCCGCGAAGAACACGTAGCCGTCCTCGTCGCGGTAGGCCAGGTCGCCGCTGTGGTAGACGCCGCCGCGCATGCGCTCGCCGTCGGCCTCCGGATCGTTGTAGTAGCCCTCGAAACGGCCCGCGTTTGAGACGTTCACCAGTTCGCCGGTCACGCCGGGCGGGCAGGGCTCGCCGGTGTCGGGATCGACGATCTGGATCCCGTCGGGCAGCGGACCGAGGGACCCCGGCGGGGTGTCCGGGGTGCTGCCGATCGCTATGCCGCCCTCGGTCGAGCCGAAGCCGTCCATCACCAACGTGCCGAACCTGCGGCCGAAGCGGTCGACGTCGGCGGGTGCCCCCTCATTGCCGTAGACGGCTCGCAGCGGGTTGTCCGCGTCATCCGCACGCTCCGGTGTGGCAAGCACGTACGACAACGGCTTGCCCACATAGTTCGCGTACGTTGCGCCGAACCGGCGGATATCCGGGAGGAACTGCGACGCGGAAAACTTGCGCCGCAATGCCATTGACCCGCGGCACGCCAGCGCAACGGCCCAACCAACCAGCACCGCGTTGGAGTGAAACAGCGGCATCGACACGTAGCAGATGTCGTCGGGCCCCAACGAGAAGCGCTGGGTCATCGTCACACCGGCGATCGCGACCTTGCCGTGGCTGCACTTCACGGCCTTGGGGTCGCCGCTGGTGCCCGATGTGTAGATCAGCATGAACAGGTCGCCGGGTTTGGCCGCCTGCGGGGCTACCGGTGCGCCGCGGTGAGCGGTTACCTCGTCGGCCCACGCATCGGAATCGACGTTGACGCAATCGATGTCGCCGATGGTTTCCAGGGTGGCCGCGTCGGCCAGCACCAGTTGGCAGTCGGCGTGGTCGACGTCGCGGGCCAGTGCCGCGCCGCGGCGCAGCGGATTGAGGCCGACCGGCACGATTCCGGACAGCCCGGCCGCGACCAGCAGCGCCGAGAAGAACGGCGTGTTCTGCAGCAGCACCCCGACGTGCGGCGGGCAGTCAGGATCGAGTCGCGCCCGCAGTGCGGCCGTGATGGCTGCGCCATCGCGGATGTGCTCACGCCAGGTCGTGAACGAGTCCTCGAAGTGGACACCCCGATCGTCCACGTCGACGAGCGGAGCGAGCAGATCGGTGACGGTGGGAAGCTCGCTCACTGTTGGCGTCAGGCGGGTGTGTCGGCCAGCTCGCGGCCGATGCGCAGCAGTTGCCCGGTGGCACCTCCGACGCCGAACTCGGTCTGCTTGGCCGCCAGGAAGTAGCGGTGCACGGGATGATCGGTGTCGATGCCGACGCCGCCGTGGACGTGCACCGCGGTGTGCGCGACCCGGTGGCCGGCGTCGGCGGCCCAGAACGCCGCGGTACCGACTTCCAGATCGGCGGGCAAATCCTCGGACAACCGCCACGCCGCCTGCGTCACAGTCAGCCGCAGGCCCTTGATGTCGATGTAGCCGTCGGCCAGTCGCTGCGCGACCGCCTGGAAGCTGCCGATCGGCCGGTCGAACTGCTCGCGCTCACGGGCGTACTCGGCCGTCAGCTCCAGCGCGCGATCCAGCACGCCGAGCTGAAATGCGCTGCGGCCCAACGTGCCATGCGTGGTCAGCCAGCTGACCACATCCTGGCCCCCGACGACGCGCTCGGCGTTGACCTCGACTCCCTGCAGCTCCAGGTGCCCGACGCTGCCGTGGCCCGTGGTGTCCAGCGAGGTGACCGAGACGCCGGCGTCGTCCTTCGCCACCAGGAACACCTGCACGCCTGTGTCGGATTCGGCGGGCACCAGGTATCCGTCGGCAATTGGCGCGTAGGCAACCAGCGCGCGGGTTCCGGTCAACCGGCAGCCAGTGCCCTGAGCTTGCGCCTGCACCGGACCCTGTCCCATTTCGCCGTCCAGTGCGACGGTGAGGATCTTCGCGCCATTGATCGCCGGCGCCGCCCACTGTTGTTGCAGCGCTTCCGATCCAAACTTCGCCAGGGCGCCGGCGGCCAGGACGACCGACTCCAGGTAAGGCACGGCGGCCATCTGGCGGCCCAGCGCTACCAGCACCGCGGTCTGCTCCAGCACGCCGAAACCGCCGCCGCCCAACGATTCCGGCGCGGCGGTGGTGAGGATGTCGGCGTCGATGAGTTTGGCCCACAGGTCGCGGTCGAAGCGTTCGTCATGCTTGTCGAGGTCGCGCTGATGCTCCGGCGTGCACACCGAGTCGGTGATGGTGCGTGCCAGCCCGCCCAGCTCGGCCGCGGCTTCGGTGGTGGTGAAATCCATGTTGGTCCTTACGATTTGCGGCCGACTAGCGGTTGACCCGGGGCAGACCCAGCGCGACCATGCCGATGATGTCGCGCTGAATCTCGTTGGTGCCGCCACCGAAGGTCAGGATCAGACACGCGCGATGCATCCGTTCCACCCGCCCGCGCAGCAGCGCGCCGGCGGAGCCCGCGCGCAGCGTGGCCGCGGTGCCGAGCACCTCCATCAGCAGCCGGTAGGCCTCGGTGGCCAGCTCGGTGCCGAACACCTTGGCCGCCGACGCGTCGGCCGGCGACGGCGCGGCCTCCTCGGCGGATGCCAGCTCCCAGTTGATCAGCTTGAGCACCTCGGCCTTGGCGTGCACCCGAGCCAGGTTGAGTTGCACCCACTCCGAGTCGATCAGCCGGTTGCCGTGCACGTCCTTGGTGTTCTGCGCCCATTCCCGAACGGCGCCCAGCGCGACGAAGATCGGCTGAGCCGACACCAGCGCGACGCGCTCGTGGTTGAGCTGATTGGTGACCAGCTTCCAGCCGCCGTTCTCCTCGCCGACCAGATTCGAGGTGGGAACGCGCACGTCCTGGTAATACGTGGCGCTGGTGTCCACACCCGCCATGGTGTGCACGGGCGTCCAGGAGAAGCCGTCGGCGGTGGTCGGCACGATCAGCATCGAGATGCCGCGGTGCTTCTTGGCCTCCGGGTTGGTCCGCACCGCCAGCCACACGTAGTCGGCGTAGGCGATCAGGCTGGTCCACATCTTCTGGCCGTTGATCACGTAGTCGTCGCCGTCGCGCACCGCGGTGGTGCGCAGCGCGGCCAGGTCGGTGCCCGCGCCGGGCTCCGAGTAGCCGATGGCGAAGTGCAGATCACCCGAGGCGATCTTGGGCAGGTAGAACTTCTTCTGCTCGTCGGTGCCGAACGCCATGATCGTGGGTGCGACGCTGTTGATGGTCAGGAACGGCACCGGGGCGCCGGCGATGGCCGCCTCGTCGCTGAAGATCAGCGCGTCCATCGGCGTGCGGGCTTGGCCGCCGAACTCTTCCGGCCAGCTCAGCGTCAGCCAGCCGTCCTTGCCCATCTGCGCGACCGTCTCGCGATACACGTCGCCGCGCCCCACCTCGCCCTCGCCGGAGCTCAGCGCCTCGGTGCGCTCGGGCGTCATCAGCTTGGTGAAGTAGGACCGCAGCTCGCGGCGCAACTCCTCTTGTTCCGGGCTGTAGCCGATCCGCATCGCCTCGTCCTTCACTCGGGTTGACAGGGACCCAATCGTCTCACCCTGGTGTCACTCCCGGTTGTAACACGTTCTAGTCTTGGGGTCCAGCGACGGTTTTCTGTGGGCCGCCCGGCATCGGGTCGTAAGCTGGGTGCTGCATGGTCTGGGGAGGTCCAGCTGGTTTTCAAGGAGGTTGTCGTGCGAGTTGAAGTTGACCGTGATCGCTGTGAAGGTAACGCCGTATGCCTGGGCATCTCGTCGGACCTGTTTGATCTCGACGACGAGGACTACGCGGTGGTCAAGATGGACCCGGTGCCGGCCGACCAGGAGGAGCTGGCCGACCAGGCCATCGCCGAATGCCCCCGGGCGGCACTGATTCGTAAGGACTAGAGGTATTCATAAGTTGAGCGCACAGCAGGACGAGCTGACCGATCTGTCCGGCCGCGTCGCGGTGGTGACCGGCGCGGCCGCCGGCCTGGGCAGGGCGGAGGCGATCGGGCTTGCCCGCTCGGGCGCCACGATCGTCGTCAACGACATGGCCGCGGCCCTGGACAAATCCGACGTCATCGACGAGATCGCCGCCGCCGGCGCCAAGGCCGTCGCGGTCTCCGGCGACATCAGCCAGCGGAGCACCGCCGACGAGCTGGTCGCCACCGCAGACGGTCTGGGTGGGCTGAACATCGTGGTCAACAATGCCGGGATCACCCGGGATCGGATGCTGTTCAACATGTCCGACGAAGACTGGGACACGGTCATCGCCGTTCATCTGCGCGGGCACTTCCTGCTGACCCGGAACGCCGCGACGTATTGGCGGGCCAAGGCCAAGGACGCGGGGGGAACGGTTTACGGCCGCATCATCAACACCTCGTCGGAGGCCGGGCTGGCCGGCCCCGTCGGCCAGGCCAACTACGGCGCCGCCAAGGCGGGCATCACCGCGCTGACGCTGTCGGCGGCCCGTGCGCTGGAGCGCTACGGGGTGCGCGCGAACGCCATCTGCCCGCGGGCGCGCAC
>NZ_JBOGDB010000094.1:0-44728 GCF_050701515.1 Mycobacterium sp.
GACGGTTCCCCGGTGCCCTCCGACAAGATGTTCGTCCAGGACATGTTTCCCTACCCGTCGGGTGAAGGTCTGCACGTGGGGCATCCACTCGGCTACATCGCCACCGACGTCTACGCCCGCTATTTCCGGATGACGGGCCGCAATGTGTTGCACGCCTTGGGCTTCGACTCGTTTGGTCTGCCTGCCGAGCAGTACGCGGTGCAGACCGGCACCCATCCGCGAACACGGACCGAAGCCAACATCGTCAACTTCCGCCGCCAGCTCGGCCGGCTCGGGTTGGGTCACGACGCCCGCCGCAGTTTCTCCACCACCGACGCCGAGTTCTACAAGTGGACGCAGTGGATCTTCCTGCAGATCTACAACGCGTGGTTCGATCCGGACCTGAACCGGGCCCGTCGCATCGAGGAGCTGGTGGCCGAGTTCGATTCCGGGCAACGGAGTCTCGACGACGGGCGGGGATGGTCGGCACTGTCGGCGGGTGAGCGCGCCGACGTGATCGACTCGTACCGACTGGTGTACCGGGCCGATTCGATGGTGAACTGGTGCCCCGGGCTGGGCACCGTGTTGGCCAACGAGGAGGTCACCTCCGACGGTCGCAGTGACCGCGGGAACTTCCCGGTGTTCCGGAAACGTTTGCGGCAGTGGATGATGCGCATCACCTGCTACTCTGACCGGCTGCTCGAGGATCTCGACGTGCTGGACTGGCCGGAGAAGGTCAAAACCATGCAGCGCAACTGGATCGGCCGATCCACCGGCGCCGAGGTGCTGTTCCCGGCGGGCGACGCGAACATCGAGGTGTTCACCACCCGGCCGGATACCCTGTTCGGCGCGACCTACATGGTGCTGGCTCCCGAGCATCCGCTGGTCGAGCAACTCACCGCGGCCGACTGGCCCGACGCCATCGACCCGCGCTGGACCTTCGGGGCGGACACACCCGGCGAGGCCGTCGCCGCCTACCGCCGGTCGATCGCGGCCAAGTCGGACCTGGAGCGCCAGGAAGCCAAGACCAAGACAGGGGTGTTCCTGGGTCGCTATGCCACCAATCCCGCCGGCGGGCAACAAATCCCGATCTTCATCGCCGACTATGTGCTGGCCGCGTACGGGACCGGGGCGATCATGGCAGTCCCCGCGCACGATCAACGGGACTGGGAGTTCGCCCAGGAATTCGGCCTTCCGATCGTGGAAGTGATTGCCGGCGGCGACATTTCGCAGACGGCGTATACCGGCGAGGGAGAACTAGTCAACTCCGACTACCTGAACGGGCTGAGCGTCCAGGCGGCGAAGGAGGCCATCACCGCCCGGCTGACCGCCGACGGCCACGGCTGGCCCCGGCTCGAGTACAAGCTGAGGGACTGGTTGTTCGCCCGGCAGCGGTACTGGGGTGAGCCGTTCCCGATCGTCTACGACGACGACGGCCGCCCGCATCCGCTGCCCGAGTCCGAGCTGCCGGTCGAGCTTCCGGACATCCCCGACTACTCGCCGGTGCTGTTCGATCCCGACGACGCCGACAGCGAGCCATCGCCGCCGCTGAACAAGGCGACCGACTGGGTGCACGTCGAGCTTGACCTCGGTGACGGCCGCAAGACCTACACCCGCGACACCAACGTCATGCCACAGTGGGCGGGCAGCTCGTGGTACGAGTTGCGCTACGCCGATCCGCACAACTCGGAAGCCTTGTGCGACAAGGATAACGAGGCGTACTGGATGGGGCCCCGCCCTGCCGAGCATGGCCCGGACGACCCCGGCGGTGTCGATCTGTATGTCGGCGGCGTTGAGCATGCCGTGCTGCACCTGCTGTATTCGCGGTTCTGGCACAAGGTGCTCTACGACCTCGGGCATGTGTCGTCGCGCGAGCCGTACCGGCGGCTGGTCAACCAGGGCTATATCCAGGCGCACGCCTACACCGACGACCGCGGGTCCTACGTGCCGGCCGCCGAGGTGACGGAACGCGACGGGAAGTTCTTCTACACCGGCGAGGCCGGCGAGGCCGAGGTGTTCCAGGAGTTCGGCAAGATCGGCAAGAGCCTGAAGAACTCGGTGTCGCCCGACGAGATCTGCGACGACTACGGCGCCGACACGTTGCGGGTGTACGAGATGTCGATGGGCCCGCTGGAGGCGTCGCGGCCATGGGCGACAAAGGACGTCGTCGGCGCGTACCGGTTTCTGCAGCGGGTGTGGCGACTGGTGGTCGACGAGCAGACCGGCCAGGTCCGGGTCAGCGATGACGAACCGGACGATGAGACGCTGCGGCTGCTGCATCGCACGATCGCCGGGGTGTCGGATGACTACGCGTCGCTGCGCAGCAACACCGCGGTCGCCAAGTTGATCGAGTACACCAATCACCTGACCAAGCAGCACACCGGGCTGGGCCCACAGCTTGCTAGGGGAGTGCCCCGGGCCGCCGTCGAGCCGCTGGTGCTGATGGCCGCCCCGCTGGCCCCACACCTGGCCGAGGAACTGTGGCAGCGACTCGGCCACCACGCGTCACTGGCGCACGGCCCGTTCCCGGAAGCCGACCCCGCATACCTGACCGTGGACACCGTCGAGTACCCGGTCCAGGTCAACGGCAAGGTGCGCGGCCGCATCACCGTGCCCGTCGACGCCGATGCCGACACGCTGGAGGCGGCGGCACTGGCCGACGAGAAGGTGCAGACCTTCCTTGCCGGCGCCACGCCGAAGAAGGTGATCGTGGTGGCCGGACGCCTGGTCAACCTCGTCGTCTAGCGCCGAAATCACGTCGGGCGGACGATCACCTCGTGAACGTGCGCGGCGCGAGGTGCGTTCACGGCGTCCGCGACGACCTTGGCGGCGGTCTCCGGACGGAGAAATCGCTCGGGCTTGTACTCGCCGCCCTCGTAGGCGACGAGACCTTCCTGCATCGCCGTCGCGATCCGGCCCGGATGGATCGACGTCACCCGAAGCTCTGGCTCGTCGTTGCGCAGCGAGTCGGCGAAGCCGCGCAACGCGAACTTGCTTGCCGAATACGACGCCAGGCCGGGTGAGGCGTTGATCCCTGAGCCGGAATTGATGAACACGACGTGGCCGTGCGCGCTGCGCAGGGCGGGCAGCAACGCGAGCGTAAGCGCCACCGCCCCAATGACGTTGACCTGCATAGTGGTACGCCACTCGTCGACCGTCGATTCCGCGACACGACCCGGGAACGCCGCGCCGGCGTTGTGGACCAACACGTCGAGCTCGACGATCGGCTCGACGGCGGCGGGGATGGCGTCGGTGTCCTCGAGATCGACCGGCCAGGTGGTGGCGCCGAGCCGCTCGGCGACAGCGTCGAGCCGGGAGGACGGCCGCCCGGCCAGAAACAACGTGTGGGTGGGTGCCAGCGCATCGGCAATCGCCGAACCGAGCCCACCCGCCGCTCCGGTGATCAGCGCGGTCGGCATGCCGGTCACCCTACCGACTGCGATCATTGATGCGATGGCACCCGACCCCAGCTTCGCCCCCACCCAGCTCGCGGCCCGCGCGGCGTACCTGCTGCGCGGTAACGACTTGGGCGTGATGACGACCGCCGCGCCATTGCTCTACCCGCACATGTGGAGCTGGGACGCCGCATTCGTCGCGGTCGGGCTCGCCCCGTTGAGCGTCGAGCGGGCCGTCGTCGAGCTGGACACCCTGCTATCGGCGCAGTGGCGCAACGGCATGATCCCGCACATCGTGTTCGCCAATGGCGCCGACGGCTACTTCCCCGGCCCGGCCCGTTGGGCGTGCTCGGCGCTCTCCGCCAACGCACCGCGGACCCGGCACACATCGGGCATCACCCAGCCGCCGGTGCACGCGATCGCACTGCAGCGCATCCTCGACCACGCCCGCTCGCGCGGGCGATCCACCCGCGCGGTCGCCGAGGCGTTCCTCGATCGGCGCTGGGACGACCTGGTGCGCTGGCATCGCTGGCTGGCCGAGGCCCGCGACCAGAACTCGCATGGTCGCATCACGCTGTATCACGGCTGGGAATCGGGGATGGACAACTCACCGCGTTGGGATAGCGCCTACGCCAACGTGATTCCCGGCACCGTGCCGGAGTATCAGCGCGAGGACAACAACATCATCACCGACGCCAGCCAGCGTCCGTCGGACGGCGAGTACGATCGCTACCTCTGGCTGCTGGAAGAGATGAAGGCCGCCCGCTACGACGACGACATGTTGCCGAAGGCGATGAGCTTCGCCGTCGAGGATGTGTTCGTGTCGGCCGTCTTCTCGGTGGCCTGTGATGTGTTGGCCACCATCGGCGAGGATCACAAACGGCCGCACGCCGACGTCCGGGACCTGTACTCGTGGGCGGAGAGGTTTCGCGCCGGGGTTGCCGAAACGACCGACGAAAGAACCGGCGCGGCACGGGATTACGATGTACGAGCGGACAAGTTGATCGTCACCGAGACAGTCGCGCAGTTCGCCCCGCTGCTGTGCGGCGGGCTGCCGCACGACAAGGAACGTTCGCTGCTGCGGCTGTTGGAGGGGCCACGGTTCTGCGGCCATCCCGACCTGAAGTTCGGACTGATCCCGTCCACATCACCGGTGTCGCGCCACTTCCGGCCCCGGGAATACTGGCGCGGACCGGTCTGGCCGGTGATGACGTGGCTGTTCTCCTGGGCGTTCGCCCGCCGCGGCTGGGCCGAACGGTCGTCGATCCTGCGGCGCGAGGGCCTGCGGCAGGCCAGCGACGGCACCTTCGCCGAGTACTACGAGCCGTTCACTGGAGAGCCGCTGGGCAGCATGCAGCAGTCCTGGACCGCCGCAGCGGTGTTGGACTGGCTGGGCTAGCTGCCTTCCTGGTCGCCCTCTTGACCGGCCAGCCGCTCCAGCGGGCCGATTGCCTTGGTCAGCGTCTCCAGATCGTCCTCGCTGAGCTTGCCGAGCAGCGCCGCCAGTTGGGCACGGCGGGCCGCCAGCGATTCGCGGTGCTGGACCAGGCCGCGCGGGGTCACGTCGACGAGTACCGCGCGCAGATCCGACGGATCGCGCGAACGCTTCACCAGACCGAGCTTTTCGAGCCGGCGGATCGCCACGGTGGTGGTGGGGGTGCGGACGCGTTCGTGGGCCGCCAGGTCCGTCATCCGGATCGGGCCCTTGTCCAGCAGGGTCAACAGAATCGACAGCTGCGCCAGTGTCAGGTCTCCGGCTGCGCCCCGATTGGCATCGCCACGCCTCAGCACGGAGAAGACCTTGGAGAGCACGCGCTGCAGCTCGCCGGCCAGTTCGGCGACGTGCGGCTCCGGCTCCACCATAATTCGCCAGTCTAACCTGTCAGGGTCTGACGCGATGCAATCCTGCGTGGACACCCGACGGGCTGAGCACGCCGCGGCGCACCAGCTCGGCGAGCATGATCCGCCCCATGGCTTCCGAGCGACCGCTGCACGCTGCCCGCGCGGCGTCCGGGTCGCGCTGGTGGATGGCGACGGTCTCGGCCTCGTAGAACGGCAGCATCTCGTCGTGGTTGTTCAGGTAGGTCACCCAGAACACCCGGGGGATGAAGCTCTGCGATGCCCTTATCGCGGCCTGCAGTCGCGGGCCGGCGTACTCGTCGTTGATGATGCGGCGGTACTGCCAGGCGGCCTCCTGGAACGAGCGCGACTCCCGGTTGGCGCGCATCAAGTCGATCAACGAGTCCAGCTGATCGAGCACCTGCGGCCGGGGGTCGACCGCCGCGCGGGCCGATGCCATACCGATGAGCAACCCGTACAACTCGTGATGCTCCAGGACGCTGGCCTCGTCGAAACGCTCGACGAACGCGCCGCGGTGGTAACGGGTGGACAGGATGCCATCGTGCTCGAGCTGAACCACGGCCTCCTGGATCGGGACCCGGCTCAGACCCAGCTCGTGGGCGATTTCGTTGCGGTCCACCCGATCCCCGGAACGCAGCTTCCCGGTCAGCACCAGGTTGATGATGTGGGAAACGACCTGGTCCTTCTCTTTGACCCCGTACTTCTTGGGCATGGCGGCGACAGTTTCTCACGCCGCCTGCGTGTCGGGCGGCGATCTGACCGAATGAGACCGCCGGTCTCGTTCAGCCCGGACCGTTTCTTCAGTTCGCCGCGCGCCGATCACGCCAGCGGCACAATGCTTCTGCGGCGGTCAGGTCGTAATCGGGCCCGTTGGGGCCGATGGTCAGCATCGTGATGCCGAGGTCGGCCAGCGCGTCGGCGTCGGCGAGCAGCGCGTCCAGGCCGCCGCTTTCCTGGACCCCCGCCGAGTGCTCGACGGTGGCGGGGTCGCGGCCCACCGCCGCGCAGTGCTCGGCCAGGATCTCGGCCTTGCGCGGGTAGGTGTTGCGGTCGGTGAAACCGTGCCAGGTGTCGGCGTGCTCGGCGACCAGGCGCAGCGTCTTCCGTTCACCTTGACCGCCGATCAGGAGCGGAATGTCGCGGGTGGGCTGCGGATTGAGCTTGGCCAGCCGGGATTTGATACGGCGCAGTGCTTGCGCAAGATCGTCGAGACGGCTGCCGGCGGTGCCGAACTCGTAGCCGTACTGTACGTAATCCTTGCGCTTCCAACCCGAGCCGATGCCGAGAATCAGCCGACCGTCGGAAATGTGGTCCACGGTGCGTGCCATGTCGGCGAGTAGCTCCGGGTTGCGATACGAATTGCACGTCACCAGGGCACCGATCTCGATGCGTGAGGTCTGCTCGGCCCACGCGCCCAGCATGGTCCAGCATTCGTAGTGCGGGCCGTCGGGGTCACCGTAGAGCGGGTAGAAGTGATCCCAGTTGAACACCACGTCGACGCCGATGTCTTCGCAACGGCGCACGGCGTCACGGATATGGCGGTATTGAGGTGAGTGTTGCGGCTGCAATTGCACGCCGATACGTATCGGGAAGGCCATGGGCCAACGCTATCGGGTCAGGATCCCCCGCAGGATGTCGACGAGCGCGCAGGGCTGGTCGCCCTGCACCGAGTGGCCAGAGTCGGCGACGACACGGGTGCGCTGGAAGCCGGGCGCGCGCTTCGAGAATGCTTCGGCGTCCTCGTCGTTGACGAAGTACGAGTTGGCGCCGCGCACCAACGTGGTCGGCATCGCGATCGCGGGGACGTCGTCCCACAGTCCCTCGAACCCGTCGCCCTTACGGAACGAGTCATAGCGCCATGTCCAGGTGCCGTCGTCGAGTCGCTTCGAGTTGTGGAACACGCCGCGGCGCAACGAGTCCCGGTCGCGGTGCGGCGCGGCGGCTATCGTCACATCCAGCATCGCGGCGAAGCTGGGAAAGGTACGCTCGCCCTGTACGAGGGCGACGGTGCCCATCTGGGCCTTGGTCATTTCGGTATGCCGCTCGGGAGCTGACGGGGTGACGTCGACGAGCACCAGCTCGGGTACCAAGTCCGGCTCGGTCGCGGCGATGCGCAGCGCGGTAAGCCCGCCTAGCGACATGCCGACGACGAGCCGCGGATGCGGCGCCCACTCGCGCAGCAGCGGCCGAAGGGTTTCGGCGTTGAGCTTGGGCCCGTAGTCGCCGTCCTCGCGCCAGGCAGAGCGACCATGCCCGGGCAGGTCGATCGCCAGCGCCGGCTCGCCCAGCCCCACGATGACGGTGTCCCAGGTGTGGGCGTTCTGCCCGCCGCCATGCAGGAAGACCACCCGCGGCGACTCGTCACCCCACTTCAGCGCGCTGATCGGGCCCTTAACGACCCGCCGCACCGCCGGCAAGGCGCCGATGACGCCGGCTTGTTGCGCGTTCTCGTCAAGCAGTGCGAACTCGTCGAGCCCGACCAGTGCGTCATCGTTGACCACGACGGGGACTCTACGGCGTCAGCCCTCGATGAAGGTCTCGAGCTGCTCGCGGGCCACGTCGTCGGGCAGCTGCTGCGGCGGGCTCTTCATCAAGTAGGCAGAAGCGGCCACCACCGGACCTCCGATGCCGCGATCCTTGGCGATCTTCGCCGCGCGGACCGCGTCGATGATGACGCCCGCGGAGTTCGGCGAATCCCACACCTCGAGCTTGTACTCCAGGTTCAGCGGCACGTCGCCGAAGGCGCGGCCCTCCAGCCGGACGTAGGCCCACTTGCGGTCGTCGAGCCAGCCGACGTGATCGGACGGGCCGATGTGCACGTCCTTCGTCTTGAACTCCCGCTGCAGGTTCGACGTGACGGCCTGGGTCTTGGAGATCTTCTTCGACTCCAGCCGCTCACGCTCGAGCATGTTGAGAAAGTCCATGTTGCCGCCGACGTTGAGCTGCATGGTGCGGTCGAGCTGAACGCCACGGTCCTCGAACAGCTTGGCCATCACGCGGTGGGTGATGGTCGCGCCGACCTGGCTCTTGATGTCGTCGCCGACGATCGGCACACCGGCGTCTTCGAACTTCTTGGCCCACACCGGATCGGAGGCGATGAACACCGGCAGCGCGTTGACAAACGCCACGCCCGCATCGATCGCGCACTGCGCGTAGAACTTGTCGGCCTCATCGGAGCCCACCGGCAGGTAGGACACCAGCACGTCGACGTTGTTCTCCCTGAGCACCTTCACCACGTCGACGGGCTCGACGTCGGACACCTCGATGGTGTCGGCGTAGTACTTGCCGATGCCGTCCAGTGTCGGACCGCGCTGCACCACGACATTGGTCGGCGGCACGTCGGCGAGCTTGATGGTGTTGTTCTCCGACGCGAAGATCGCCTCGGACAGGTCGAACCCGACCTTCTTGGCGTCGACGTCGAACGCTGCGACGAACTTGACGTCCCGGACGTGATACGGGCCGAGACGCACGTGCATCAGGCCCGGCACCGTGGCGGTCTCGTCGGCATCCTGGTAGTACTGCACGCCCTGCACCAGCGAAGACGCGCAGTTGCCGACACCGACAATCGCGACCCGCACCTCGGTGTGATCACTCATGAGACGTTCTCCCTCTCCAACCACTGTCATTGCAAGAAATCAGTAGATCTACGACTGCTCGGCGCGACCCTGCGCGACCCGTTCGGCCGCGATCAAATCGTTGAGCCATTTCACTTCGCGCTCGCTGGACTCCAACCCCAGCTGGTGAAGTTGGCGGGTGTAGCGGTCAAGCGAGCTGCTGGCCCGCGCGACTGCTTCACGCAGGCCTTCCCGGCGTTCCTCGACCTGACGACGGCGCCCCTCCAAAATCCGCATCCTGGCCTCGGCCGGCGTGCGGTTGAAAAACGCGAGGTGAACGCCGAATCCGTCGTCGGTGTAGTTCTGTGGACCGGTGTCTGCGACCAGCTCGGCGAAGCGCTGCTTACCGGCGTCGGTCAGCTGATAGACCCGGCGTGCGCGGCGCATTTTCGGGATGCCGTCCGGCGCCGCGTCCTCGGCGATCAGGCCGTCGGCCTGCATGCGGCGCAGCGCGGGGTACAGGGAGCCGTACGAGAACGCACGGAACGCTCCCAGCAGCCCGGTCAGGCGTTTGCGCAGCTCGTAGCCGTGCATGGGCGACTCGAGCAGAAGGCCCAGGATTGCGAGCTCCAGCATCGACCCACCTCCTTTGCTTGGCCGCTACGACGCTTCGACACCTCGGGCAATAGTATCGCGCCGATATATTCCGCGCCACACCGGGACGTACGGGGATCGGCTCAGCCGGGTATTGATCTGTTCGACGTTGCCGGCGCCGTCGAGCTCGATGTAGCCGCTGCTGTAGTCGCTGGACACATACACCGACATCGACAGCGCGCCCGATGCGGTCGCTGTCCTTCGCCCGGGTGCCCGGGGTCTGCCGCCCCCAACCAACTGCTGCCACGACGACGATCGTAAGAGTTCGTCCGGCATCCCCGCAGACCAGATGCCGGTCACGGTCGGGCGGCTGACCCCGTCACGCCTCGGCCGTCGCGGTGCCGACGTACTCTGGTCACCGTGCGACTGCAGCGACAGGTGGTGGACTATGCGCTTCGGCGCCGGTCTCTGCTGGCCGAGGTCTATTCGGGACGCACCGGCGTCTCGGAGGTCTGCGACGCCAATCCCTATCTGCTGCGGGCCGCGAAGTTCCATGGGAAGCCCAGTTCGGTGATGTGCCCGATCTGCCGCAAGGAACAGCTCACATTGGTGTCATGGGTTTTCGGTGACCACCTGGGTGCAGTGTCGGGTTCGGCGCGCACCGCCGAGGAGCTGGTGATGCTGGCCTCCCGCTACGACGAGTTCTCCGTATATGTGGTGGAGGTATGCCGCACCTGCAGTTGGAATCACTTGGTCAAGTCGTATGTGCTCGGCGCGGTCCGTCCCACCGGGCCTTCTTCCGGGTCGCGTCGCACACGGACCGCGCGCAATGACGCGCGGACGGCCAGTGAATAGCGAAGGGCGCCACAACCGGTCAGCCAGCGACGTCCCTACGGGACCAGCGGCTGACGGTGTCGGCGCACGCCCGTCCCGGCGAGCCGACCGGCCCGCCGTTCCGCCCGACGACCGACTGACCGCGGTCATCCCGCCGGTGCGGGAGGACACCCTTCCACACCGCGACCCCATCGAGGCCGTCAAGGCCGCACTCGACGGCACGCCGGCACCGAAGTCGCCGCCGCCGCCACCACCGCCGCGCCGCCCGCCCGGTGGCGGTGGACCGGGTGGACCGCCAGGCCGGCCTCCCCGCCGCCTGCCCGCCATGGAGCAGATCAACTGGCGATGGGTCCGCCGCGGGATCTACGTCACCTTTGCCGCGCTGATCGTGCTGCCCATCGTGACGTTCGGGATGGCCTACCTGATCGTCGACGTGCCCAAACCGGGCGACATCCGGACCAACCAGGTCTCGACGATTCTGGCCAGCGACGGCAGCGAACTGGCCAAGATCGTCCCGCCGGAAGGCAACCGCGTCGACGTCAACATCGACCAGATACCGGTGCACGTGCGCAACGCGGTGATGGCCGCCGAAGACCGTGACTTCTACTCCAACCCGGGCTTCTCGTTTTCCGGGTTCGCCCGCGCGGCGAAGAACAACATCTTCGGTGGCGACACCCAGGGCGGGTCGACGATCACCCAGCAGTACGTCAAGAACGCGTTGGTCGGCTCGCAACGAGCCGGGCTGGGCGGCGTCGTGCGCAAGGCCAAGGAGCTGGTCATCTCGACGAAGATGTCCAGCGAATGGTCCAAAGACCAGGTGCTGGAGTCCTACCTGAACATCATCTACTTCGGACGCGGGGCCTACGGCATTGCGGCCGCATCGAAGGCGTACTTCGACAAGCCGGTCGAGCAGCTCACCGTCGCCGAGGGCGCACTGCTGGCCGCCCTGATCCAGCGGCCGTCCACGCTGGACCCGGCGGTGGATCCCGACGGCGCGGCGGCGCGGTGGAACTGGGTGCTCGACGGCATGGTGGAAATCGGCGCGCTGTCGTCCACCGAACGTGCGGCACAGGTCTTTCCGCCGACCGTGCCACCGGATCAGGCCAAGTCCCAGAATCAGACCACTGGGCCGAACGGGCTGATCGAGCGACAGGTGCAAAAGGAACTGCTCGAACTGTTCAACATCAGCGAGCAGACCCTGAACACCGAGGGACTCCAGGTCACCACCACCATCGACCCCCAGGCCCAGGCGGCGGCCGAGGAAGCGGTGACCGAATACCTCGACGGCCAGGATCCCGACATGCGCGGGGCGGTGGTGTCCGTCGATCCGAAGAACGGCGGGGTGGAGGCCTACTACGGCGGATCCGACGCGCAGGGCTTCGATTTCGCCCAGGCCGGCCTGCCGACCGGCTCGGCGTTCAAGGTGTTCGCCCTGCTTGCCGCGCTGGAGCAGGGCATCGGGCTGGGCTATCAGCTGGACAGCTCGCCGCTGACCGTCAACGGCATCAAGATCACCAATGTCGAGGGCGGCGGCTGTGGCACGTGCAACATCGCCGAGGGGCTGAAGCAGTCACTGAACACCATCTATTACCGGCTGATGCTAAAGCTGGAGAACGGGCCGGCCGACGTCGCCGACGCCGCACACCAGGCCGGCATCGCCGAAAGCTTCCCGGGCGTCGAGCACACCCTGTCCGAGGACGGCGAGGGCGGGCCGCCGAACAACGGAATCGTGTTGGGCCAGTACCAGTCTCGGGTCATAGACATGGCCTCGGCGTACGCGACGATCGCTGCGTCGGGCGTCTACCACAAACCGCATTTCGTGCAGAAGGTGGTCAACGCCGAGGGCCAGGTGCTCTTCGACGCTGCCCAAGAGGACAACTCCGGCGAGCAGCGCATCGACAAGGCCGTCGCCGACAACGCGACCGCCGCCATGCAGCCGATCGCTGCGTACTCCAACGGCCATGCGCTGGCCGGTGGTCGGCCGTCGGCGGCCAAGACGGGCACCAACCAGCTCGGCGACACCGGCGACAACCGGGACGCCTGGATGGTCGGCTTTACCCCGTCGCTGTCGACGGCGGTATGGGTCGGCACCACGGAAGGCGCCAAGCCGCTGGAGAACAAGTGGGGATCGCCCATCTACGGCTCCGGGCTGCCGTCCGACATCTGGAAGGCCACCATGGACGGTGCGTTGGAGGACACCGAGACCGAGTCGTTCCCCAAGCCGACCGAGATCGGCGGATACGCCGGTCCGCCCGCAGCGCCACCGCCGCCTCCGCCGACGACGACAACGCCGACGCCGCCTTCGGAAACCGTGATACAGCCGACGATTGAAGTGGCGCCGGGCATTACCATCCCGTTCGGTCCGCCGACGACGGTGCCCGTCGGGCCGCCGCCACCGGCCGGACCTCCGCCCGGTCCCGTCGGAGCGCCATTCCCGCCACCGCCTCCGCCGCCTCCGCCCCCGTGACCGAAGGCGGCGACACCGAGGGTGGCGACGCGGCGCCGGCTGGTGAGCCGGTCCGCCCTACCGTGTCGCCCCGGCCGCTGGCCGCCGACCTGCGCAGCGCCCACGACCGCGATCTGCCCAGCCGCACCGACGCGATCGGCGGTGCGCTGTCACAGGTGATCGGTGGGCCGGTGGGTCGGCACGCGCTGATCGGTCGGGCCGGCTTCCTCACCCCGCTGCGGGTGATGCTGGCGATCGCCGTGGTGTTTCTCGCGCTGGGCTATACGACGAAGGCGGCATGCCTGCAGACCACCGGCACCGGCACCGCCGATCAGAAGGTGGCCAACTGGCAGAACCAGCGGGCGTATTACGAGCTGTGCTATTCCGACACCGTCCCGCTCTACACCGCGGAAATGTTGAACCTCGGCAAGTTTCCGTACAAGTCGAGCTGGGTCGAGACGGACCGGGAGGGCAGGCCGCAGACGCAGTTCGACGGCAACCTCGCCGTGCGCTACATGGAGTATCCGGTCATCACCGGCATGTACCAGTACCTGTCGATGACACTGGCCAAGACCTACACCGCGCTGACCAAGCTGGTGTCGGTTCCGGTGGTCGCCGAGGTGGTGATGTTCTTCAACATCGCCGCGTTCGGCCTGGCGCTGGCGTGGATGGCGACGGTGTGGGCCACCGCGAAACTGTCCGGGAGACGGATCTGGGACGCGGCCTTGGTCGCTGCGTCGCCGATTGTGATTTTCCAGATCTTCACCAACTTCGATGCGCTGGCAACGGCTTTCGCGGTGGGGGCCATCCTGGCCTGGGCGCGGCGAAAACCCGTGCTCGCCGGCGCGCTGATCGGACTGGGTGTGGCGGCCAAGCTGTATCCGGTGTTGCTGCTTATCCCGCTGGCGATCATCGGAGTGCGTACCGGACGGATTCGAGAAGTGGGCAGTACGGCCGCCGCCGCGGTGGGCGCCTGGCTGCTGGTCAATCTGCCGGTGATGGTGCTGTTCCCGCGGGGGTGGTCGGAGTTCTTCCGGCTCAACGCCCGGCGCGGCGACGACATGGACTCGCTGTACAACGTGGTGAAGTCCTTCACCAACTGGCAAGGCTTCGACACCAACCTGGGGCTGTGGGAACCGCCGATGATCCTCAACACCGTCGTCGGGGTGTTATTCGGATTATGTTGTGCGGCTATCGCTTACATCGCGCTGACCGCAAAGCAGCGGCCCCGCGTGGCGCAACTGGCATTGCTGGTCGTTGCGGCGTTTCTGTTGACGAACAAGGTCTGGAGCCCACAGTTCTCGCTGTGGCTGGTGCCGCTGGCGGTGCTGGCGCTGCCGCATCGGCGCATCCTGCTGGCGTGGATGACCATCGACGCGCTGGTGTGGGTTCCACGAATGCAGTACCTGTACGGCGAGCAGAATCGCGGATTGCCCGAACAGTGGTTCACAGTCACCGTCGTACTGCGCGATATCGCGGTTATTGGGCTGTGTGCGTTGGTGATTCGGCAGATCTACCGGCCCGAGCTGGACCTGGTGCGCAACGGCGGTCAGGTCGACGACCCGTCGGGCGGGGTGTTCGACCGTGCACCCGACGCGCCGCCGCGCTGGCTGCCGGGCTGGCTGCGGCCGAACGGTCAACGCGGCGCACGCGATGAGGCTCCCCCCGACCAGGCCAACCCGGGCGCACCGCAGCCCGAGCCGGATTACGCTGGCCAACGCACCACATAGAGGGGGCCGGCGGGCCGCGCTGCTCAACGGGTTGACGGTGACCACGCACTGGCGAGTCCAGGAGTTGTTCAACTCACTCGGCGCCCAGTACGTCCCGCAGCGGGTGGTCGAACACTCCCCCGCAAGCGGGAGGTGCCCCCGGCAGGTGGAGGCGCTGGCTCACGAGTTCTACCGGTACCGGTCGTACTTGCGCCGCTCTGAACGGATAGCGCCGTCCGGGCGGGGTAATACTTCGGCACGCAATCCGCCCCGTTGTCTTTCCGAAGGGAGCTTTTGTGATGTCAATCCCCCGCTCGTGGTGGCCCTGGCTTGGTACGGCCAAGGCTGCCGGGGCGGTAGGCCTGTTGGCCAGCCTGTTTGTGCCGGTGGTTGGAGTTATCGCCGGCATCGGCCTGGTGGTGTATTTCGCCGGGGCTGTCATCACGGTGGTGCGGGCTCGCTGGTATTCGCACATCCCGTTTCCGCTGATCTATGTGGCGCCGGTGGTCGGTTCCCTCGCGCTGGTGGCCGCCGCCTGAGCACCGTCTCGGCGTTTGATCGCCGCCGGCGCCGATCATTCGCCCGGGCGCAGGGTGTTGGCTGCTTCGCGATTTCTGGCGGGGCATGCCTCGATGGGCACCGGGATCGTCACGTCGCCGTACTTGTCGAACCGGAAAGTGACCGCCACCGATGTTCCCGGCCGGGCGGATTTGTCGAGCCCTTCCACGCGCACGGCGATGGGCTGGCCGGGACCGGCGGAGCCTCCCACGTGTTCGAGCGGCCGGCCGGCGGCGATCGACGATTTCGGTGGAATCTGCAAGGTCGCCCCGGGGAAGATGCCGATGGCACGGGCCGCGTCGGAGGCGATGGCGAGCAATCGCTCCGGCTCGGTAGGCCGGTTGTTGGTCGCCGTGAAGGTCAGCGCCGCGTCGCCAACCTGGATGGCGCAGGACCCGGACGTGAAGCGGGGCACGATGAAAGCGTTTTGGACCGTCGTGTCCGCGGTGCGCGACTCCGAGCCGCGGTTTGACGAGTCGAGCACGGGTTTGTCGCCGCCGCATCCGGCGGTCAGCACGGCGACCACCAGGCCCGCCGACGCCGCGCGGTATCGGGTTGGGGTGTGTGTGCCCATGCGGGGGCTTTCCCGGCCGGACGTCCGTCTACACGTTTCGCTGCGGCGCCGAGGTCTGGGTGGGTTCGGCAGCGGGGCTGAGATCTTGGTCCTGGGGACGCGCGGACGTGGTGGTGCGGCTGCCGCGCAGTTGTCGCGCGGTGTTGATCAGGCCGACCATGCTGAAGGCCTGCGGCGTGTTGCCGAGCTGGCGGCGGTTGGCGGTGTCGTACTCCTCGCTGAGCAGCCCGACATCGTTGCCCAGCCCCAGCAGTCGCTCGAACAGGTCGGTGGCTTGCCCGATGCGGCCGATGCCGGCCAGCGCGTCGGCGAGCCAGAAACTGCATGCCACGAAGACACCTTCGCCGCCGGGCAACCCGTCGTCGGTCTTGTCCGGCCGGTATCGCAGTAGGAAGCCGTCCTGGCACAGCTCGGCCTGCACGGCATCGACGGTTCCCGCGACCCGGGGGTCGTCCCACGGCAGGAAACCGACGCGGGGAATGAGCAGCAGCGCGGCGTCGAGTTCATCGGAGCCGTAGGACTGGGTGAAGGTGTGCCGGTCGGCGTCAAAGCCGTTGGTGCATACGTCGCGGTGGATGGTGTCGCGCAGCGCCCGCCAGCGGTCGACCGGGCCGTCGAGGTGGTGATCCTCAACGGTGCGCACCGCACGGTCGACCCCGGCCCAGGCCATCACTTTGGAGTGCACGAACTGCCGGCGCGGGCCGCGCACCTCCCACAGGCTGTTGTCGGGTTGATCCCATTGCCCCTCCAGGTAGTCCAGCAGTGCGCGCTGGACGTCCCAGGCGGTGTCGTCGGCGGGCAGGCCCGCTTCCCGGGCCAGATGCAGCCCGTCGAGGACCTCACCCCACACGTCGAGTTGGAATTGGTCGGCGGCGCCGTTGCCGATGCGCACCGGTGTGGAGCCTTCATAGCCGGATAGCCACGGCAGCGTCAGTTCGGGCAGCCGGCGCCGGCCGTCGAGGCCGTACATGATCTGCAGGGTGGCCGGATCACCGGCCACCGCGCGCAGCAGCCACTCCCGCCACGCGCGGGCCTCGGCGACAAATCCGGTGCCCAGCAGCGCCTGTAGCGTGAATGTCGCATCGCGCAGCCAGCAGAAGCGGTAGTCCCAGTTGCGCGGTCCGCCGATCTGTTCGGGCAGCGAGGTGGTGGCGGCGGCGACGATCCCGCCGGTCGGCGCGTAGGTCAGCGCCTTGAGCACCACCAGCGCACGGCGCACCTGGCTTTCCCACGGTCCGTGGTAGGCACACCGCGCCATCCATTTCGCCCAAAATCGCTCGGTGTCAAGCAGGGCGTGCTCGGGATCGATGGGCTCGGGTTTGGGCAGATGTGACAGTTGATGGGTGAGCACGAACGGGACGCGTTGACCGGCGGCCACTTCGAAGTCGGCGATCGTGGTCAGGTCGTGTCCGTGGGTGGGTATCGGGGTGCGCAGCCACGCCGCATCAGGGCCGGCGATCGCGGACAGGTCGTGTTCGCCTCGGCGCACCCACGGCACGAGGTGGCCGTAGTCGAAGCGCAGCCGCAGCGTCATGTGCATCGGTACCCGGCCGCTGACACCTTCGACGATGCGCACCACTTCGGCGGATTGGTCGCGCGGCGGCATGAAGTCGATGAGCCGAACGGTGCCGTCGGGGGTGTCCCATTCGGTGTCGAGCACCAGCGTGTCGCCGCGGTAGGCCCGCCGGGTCGCCGGGCCGCCGGCCGCCGGCGCCAGCTGCCAGGTGCCGGCACGTTGATCGGCGAGCAGGGCGGCGAAGCACGCCGGGGAGTCAAACCGCGGCAGGCACAACCAGTCGATGCTGCCGTCGCGGGCGACCAGCGCCGCGGTCTGCAGATCGCCCAGCAGCGCGTAATCTTCGATGGCAGTCAGCGGGGTTACCTCCATTCCTCATCGAGGGTGATGACCACCTTGACGTCGTCCGGACCGGTGGTGAACGCGTCGCTGAAGCGGCTCAACGGAACTAACCTGCTGATCAGGCTTGTCAACCAGGTCAGATCGGCGTTGGCCAGGGCCTGCGCGGCCTGACGGTAGTGGCCGACGTTGGCGTTGACCGAGCCGACCACCGCGTCGTTTTCGAGCACCAGCTCCCGATTCAGACCGCCGGCATCCAGCCGCAGGGTGCGCCCGGCCGACGAAACCCCGGTCAGGCACACGATGCCGTAGGAACCGGTGCCCGCGATGGCGTCGAAGACGACCGTGTTGGCGCCGGTGGCTTCGATCACCACGTCGGGCTGCAGACGCGCGGTGACGTCGTCGACGTCGGCGTGATGGTAGGTGGCTCCCAGCGCCGACACGATGACGGGTTTAGGCCCGTCGGTGACCCGGTCGAGCACATGCACGTCCAGGCCTCGCTGCACGCCCAGCAGCGCGGCCAGCAGCCCGATCGGGCCGGCACCGGTGACCAGGACCCGCGTCGGTTCAAACCATGCCCGCTGCCCGATGCGGTCTACCTGCTCCCAGGCCTTGGCCACCACCGAGGTGGGCTCCATCAGCACGCCCACCTGCTCCAGCCGTTGGTCCAGCTTCACCGCGTAATCCTTTTCCACACACCATAATTGGCTGCCGAAGCCGTCGATCTCCTTGATCCCCCGCTCGGTGTAGCGGCCGTTGCGGCACATGTCGAACTCGCCGCGCGCGCACGCCCCGCACGGCGCCGGGTCGGGTCGGCGCACCACCCCGACCACCAGATCCCCGGGGCTCCAGTCGCTGCCCGGAGGTGCCTGCAGAACCCGTCCGAGCGATTCATGCCCCAGCACCAACCGGTCGCGGTGCGGCGGGGCCGACCCGTAATCGCCGCGCACGATCTCCTTGTCGGTGCCGCAGACTCCGATCGCTAATCCCCTGACTAGCAACTCATTTTGTTGCGGCACGGGATCGGCGAACTCTTCGACGCGCAACGATTCCGGCTTGGTCGGGTCAACGGTTAAGGCTTGCATGACCGTGTCCTCCTGCAGTGACGGCCGACCACGGCAAGCACCGAGGCCCGGACCTCTGTTGAGTTCCCCGTCTTGGGCGCCGCGATACCTCCGGGTGGATTTGCCCTACCCGGGTTTGGGCCGGTGTTGGTCGATCAACCACGCACCGAACTTCTTGGCGCGTTTTGCCGCGTCTACATCGCCTTCGGCGGCCGACACGATGCTGCCCTTCATCAAGATGTTCCAGGCGCACGAGAATTCGGTGGGGTCCCGCAGGCCCGCCTGTTCCGCGCGACTGCGCACAATCTTGCGGATATTCTCCAAGTGATCGACGCAGGCCCTGCCGATCACTCCGTGCGAGCCCATTTCGAACATCACCTTGATGAACGAGCACGCCTCGTAGTCGGTGCGATGGTGAAACCAGTCATCGAAAACGTCGAAAATGGCCAGTAGTTGCCCCTCAGGGTCCGCGGCGCGCTCGCGAGATCGGCGCTCGACGATCTCCACCGTCCACACCTGCTCGCGCTGCTCGAGGAACGCCAGCACCAAATCGTCCTTGGACGGAAAGTGGCGATACAGCGTGGTCTTGGCAACACCGGCGGTCGCCACCACTTCATCAACTCCGACATCACGGATGCCGCGGCGGGTGAACAGGTCGTAGGCGGTGGCCAGGATCCGATTACGCGCGTCCGGCGAGTGAGCGACGCCAGTCATTCTGCGCCCCTTTTGGTTTGGATCAGCCCACCCAGCCTACCCACGCTACAGACCGGCCTGTCATCCGACGTTGGGGCGTTGCCGTGTGGGCGCTGAGCAAGGGCACCGCGGCAGGGCGCCCCGGTTCACGGTCTTTTATCAGGTCCCTTTCAGCCTCCAGGCCCATCGTGTGAATACCTTCGGCTACAGACCGGTCTGTAGCTCTCGGGCCGCGCCCATTCGTATCAACCGGGGAACTGAGGGGATAAACCGATGACACCGAGCCAGCTCCAAGCAGAGCATCACACCGGTGCGGCGATGCCGGCGCATGCGCCGACCGCCGCGGCGGCACACGACGACGACTACACGCAGGTCAGCGCGCTGTGCAGAGTGTTTACCGAGGTCACCGACGACAAGGAACGGCGGCGGTTGCGCTCCCGGATCATCACCGCAAGTTTGCCGCTGGCCGACCACATCGCGTATCGGTATGTCGGCCGTGGCGAATCGGCAGATGACTTGATCCAAGTTGCCCGCATGGGCCTGATCAAGGCCATCGACCGTTACGACCCCGCCAAGGGCCAGTTCCTGGGGTTCGTGGTACCCACCATCATGGGTGAGGTTCGCCGACACTTCCGCGACAACACCTGGGGAATCCATGTTCCCCGCAAGGTCAAGGACACCCACCGGCGGGTGCACGCCACGAGCGGTCAACTCGCACAGCAGCTGGGCCGGGCGCCGACAGCCCGTGAGGTCGCCGCCGAACTCGGTATCGACCACGAGGACGTCGTGCAGGCGCTCGAGGCCACCAACGCGTATCGGCCGCTGTCGCTGGACTCCGCCATGCCCGGCAGCCCGAACGCCGAACCGCAGAACGCCTGGCGGCATGGCGCCGAAGATTCCCGCTACAACACCGTCGAGGACGCGCTCACCGTCGCCGAATTGGTGGGCAGGCTGACCGAGCGGGAAAAGGTGATCTTGAGGTTGAGGTTCCGCGACGATCTGCCGCAGACCCAGATCGCTGCGCGCCTGGGCATCTCCCAGGTGCATGTCTCGCGGCTACTGGCAGCGACGCTGGCGCGGCTGCGGCAATACTTTTGGGACGACGCACCGGCGAGGCGCGGCGCGCTGGTCGGTCTGTGCTGCGTCGTCGCGGTTTGAGGTCGCGTGCCGATGAAGCAGCTTGGTATTGCGGCGGCCCTTGCGGCATTGCTCGTGCTTGGGTCGGGATGTACGGATCTCCACGATCAGCGGGGCGGCGTATCAACCACCCCGGCAGCATCGCCCGCCACGACTCCGAGAGCGCCGACCGGCGCCCGAGCGGGCTATGCCGACCTGGTGGAACGCGTCGGGCCCAGTGTGGTGACCGTGCAGCGCGACGGCGGCATCGGCAGTGGCGTGGTGTTGCGGGCCGACGTGGTGGTCACCAATGCGCACGTTGTCGGCGACGATCGCGACGTTTCGATCGTCTTCGCCGACGGCACGACCTCGCGCGGGCGGGTACTGGCCACCGACACGGTGACCGATCTGGCCGTGGTGCGCACCGAGCGCAAGGATCTACCGGTACCGCAGTTCCGCCGTGAGCTGCCCCAGCCGGGGGAGATCGCGGTGGCGATCGGCAGCCCGCTGGGGTTCCAGAACTCGGTGACTGCCGGCGTCATCTCCGGCCTGCACCGCGACATCCCGGGTTCGGCGGCGCAGACACCCTCGCTGGTGGATCTGATTCAGACCGACGCATCCATATCACCGGGAAACTCCGGTGGTGCGCTACTCGATGCCAGCGGTCGCGTCGTCGGCATCAACGAGGCCTATGTCCCGCCGGCCGCGGGGGCGGTGTCACTAGGCTTCGCCATCCCGTCGGCGACGGTGCTGGATGTCACTGAACAACTGCTCACCGACGGCGAAGCCACACACCCATATCTCGGCATTTCTGCCGGCCAGGTGACCTCGGCGATCCAGCAGATGCTTGGGGTCCAGGTCGACCACGGCGCGCTGGTTCTCGGCTTGGATCCGGGTGCGCCCGCGGCGACCGCCGGGCTGCGGCGCGGCGACATCATCGTCGAGTTCGCCGGAAAACCGGTAAACACCGTCGAGGACCTCCTGGGAGCACTGCGCCAAACCGAAACCCGCTCACAGCAGCCGCTGGTATTTGTCCGTGGCGGTGAGCGCCAGCAGGTGACGGTGGACGTCGGCTACCGCTCGGGCTCGGGCTGACCCTCAGCACACCGTCTTGATCGTGAACGCCGCGGTCGCGGGCCGATGCGGTTTATCAAGGTAGAAGCCGTATCCCCGGCCGGCAATCGTAATGACTCCGAGGCCACGGCCGGCTTCGGCGCGACCGACACCACCGGCCCAGGCACTGCCGGTGAACCCGCCCAACTGGCGAATCTTGACGAACTTTGCGTCAAAGTCGCCGCCCGTGCGCAGCATTGCGGTGAAACCGGCCCCGTCGCCGACAACATCAATGGTTAACAGCCACCGCATTTTCGTGCATGTGACCGGGCCGTGAGCCCAATCGTCTTTCGTTGCACCATCATTGCGATCCGAGGAGGGTTTCCCCGGGAATGCTCAGGCCATACGCCACCCGACATCAGACAACGCACCAAAACGGCGAAAGGCTTTGGTATAGAGCACCCGCTGCCGGGGAAAACAAATCGGCGCAGGACCACCTGCAGCCCAACGAAACAGGGGCGAGGCGACATGGACAACCGATTCGTAACCTCAGCCGCAGCCGCGGCCATGGCCACCGTCACCCTTGGTTGCGCATCGGGATCCGCCGCGCTGCTGGAAACCCACGCCGCCCAGGTGCTCATCAATGGCAACGACGCCGGGCGCCACCTAGTCGAATGCAGTCAGGTGCAATGGCTTTGGAACATCAAGACGCTAGAGGACAATCCTGGCTTCACCGCACAGGTACAAACCGGAGATCCGGTCGTGGCCAGATCGGTACAGATCAACAATGTGGGTGGATTCACCGGAAGCTTCTGGGAACTCACCACCGGAAACGCCGAGGCCAGCCTCGAGCGAGGAACCTTCACTATCACCGGCACCGCCGAAGGGTTCTATCACCACGATCCCGATGAACGATCGAGCGCAACATTCGAGATCACCACGGACTGCTAGAGCGCGCGATTTCGCAGATCAGCGGGCGTTCCTGTAGCCTGGGCCGGTTGCCGACGCAGGCGACCCTCCTGCCACGGATCGACCGTGGCCGCGTTAGCCCATAGGAGGTGATGAGGTCCTCATGCGTCCATACGAAATCATGGTCATTCTTGACCCCACTCTCGACGAACGCACCGTCGCCCCGTCGCTGGAGACGTTCCTCAGCGTCATCCGCAAGGACGGTGGAAGCGTCGACAAGGTCGACATCTGGGGCAAGCGCCGGCTGGCGTACGAGATCGCCAAGCACGCCGAGGGCATCTACGCGGTGATCGACGTGAAGGCCAACCCGGCCACCGTGACCGAGCTCGACCGTCAGCTCGGCCTGAACGAGTCCGTGCTGCGGACCAAGGTGCTGCGCACCGACAAGCACTAGTCCGTAAACGTCTGCCGGCTGTCGTGCGCGTTGCGTAGGCTCGCGCCCAACAAGCCGCCCACCTGAGGAGGATCTCGTGGCTGGTGACACCACCATCACCGTCGTCGGAAATCTGACCGCCGACCCGGAACTGCGCTTCACCCCGTCCGGCGCCGCCGTCGCCAACTTCACGGTGGCGTCGACGCCGCGCATCTATGACCGCCAGAGCGGGGAATGGAAGGACGGCGAGGCGCTGTTTCTCCGGTGCAGCATCTGGCGTGAGGCCGCCGAGAACGTGGCCGAAAGCCTGACCCGCGGCGCGCGGGTGGTCGTGCAGGGCCGGCTCAAGCAGCGGTCCTTCGAGACCCGTGAGGGCGAGAAGCGCACCGTCGTCGAGGTCGATGTCGACGAGATCGGCCCGTCGCTGCGGTATGCGACCGCCAAGGTGAACAAGGCCAGCCGCAGCGGCGGTGGCGGTGGCGGGTTCGGCGGCGGCGGATCCCGCGGCGATTCCGGCGGTTCCGGCGGCTCCACTGGGGGCAGCTCCGAAACCAAGGACGACCCGTGGGGCAGCGCCCCGGCGTCGGGATCGTTCTCCGGCAGCGACGACGAACCGCCCTTCTGACTCACGACTAATCAGCAATTCGAGAAAGAGATAGATCCATGGCGAAGGCCACCAAACGACGTCCGGCTCCCGAAAAGCCGATCAAAACCCGCAAGTGCATCTTTTGCTCCAAGAAGGGGCAGCCGATCGATTACAAGGACACCGCGCTGCTGCGGACCTACATCAGCGAGCGCGGCAAGATCCGCGCCCGGCGGGTCACCGGCAATTGCGTGCAGCACCAGCGCGACATCGCGATCGCGGTCAAGAACGCCCGCGAGGTTGCCCTGCTGCCGTTCAGTTCGTCGACGCGGTAAGCACCGCACGTTTCGAAACGGAAAGACGTAGAAGATGAAACTGATTCTTACCGCCGAGGTGGACCACCTCGGTTCGGCGGGCGACACGGTCGACGTGAAGGACGGCTACGGACGCAATTACCTGCTGCCCCGCGGGCTCGCCATTGTGGCCAGCCGCGGCGCCGAGCGCCAGGCCGAGGCGATTCGCCGCGCCCGCGAGGTCAAGACCGTTCGTGGGCTCGAGCACGCTAATGAACTGAAGACGGCACTGGAGGGTCTCGGGACGGTGACGCTGCCGGTGAAGACGGCTTCGGAGACCGGCAAGCTGTTCGGGTCGGTGACGCCCGCAGACATCGTCGGGGCCATCAAGAAGGCCGGTGGGCCCAATCTCGACAAGCGCACCGTGCAAATGCGCAGGGGACACATCAAGACCCTGGGCACCCACCCGATCGCGGTGCGGCTGCATCCCGATGTGGACGCCGCGGTGCCGGTGCACGTCGTCGCCGAGTCGTAAACGCTCCCGTCAATTACTGGGGTGAAGGCCATGATCGATCTTCATCCGCGCGTTGCTGCGCGCTGGCGAACACTCGGCGATTGTCGCTGCACAGCGAAGCTAACCTGCCGTTAACCTGCGCGGTGCCGACCCGAAACACAACACGCCCGAGAACGCAACCCGGCACGACACGCCGAGGAAATTGTCATCCACAGATATCAACGGCCCTTGTGGTCCGCTTATCTGCGGGGATGCCATAAACGCCGACCTTCGTCCACAGGTTCTCCCCAAGGCCTCAACACGGGTGAACGCAGATATCCACACCCCATGCACAAGTTCATAAACAGGGTGGCTTTGCGACCGCTCCAGCAACGTCTAGCGTTGGCCGTCGCAAGGCAGTTCCGCCGCCGGGGAGGTTGTTTGGCGTCGGGGGTCTGACCTACAGTCACGGTAGCGGCCCATCGAACGTACGTTCGAGCAAGGCGTGGAGGAGGTGAGGACGCTTCGTGGCTGTCGTAGACGATCTCGGCCATCCGGGGATGGACGTCCCACCGCCCAGCGAGGACTTCGGTCGCCAGCCTCCGCAGGATGCGGCGGCCGAACAGGCCGTGCTGGGCGGGATGCTGCTGAGCAAGGACGCCATCGCCGACGTGCTCGAGCGGATCCGCCCCGCAGACTTCTACCGGCCGGCGCACCAGAACGTCTACGACGCGATCCTCGACCTCTATGGGCGCGGCGAGCCGGCCGACGCGGTGACGGTGGCCGCGGAGCTCGACCGGCGTGGCCTGCTCCGCCGGATCGGCGGAGCTCCGTACCTGCATACGTTGATCTCCACCGTGCCGACCGCCGCCAACGCCGGGTATTACGCGGGCATTGTCGCCGAGAAGGCGCTGTTGCGCAGGCTGGTCGAGGCCGGCACCCGGGTCGTTCAGTACGGCTACGCCGGTGCGGAAGGGTCCGACGTCGCCGAGGTGGTGGATCGGGCGCAGGCCGAGATCTACGACGTCACCGACCGGCGGATGTCGGACGACTTTGTGCCGCTGGAAGACCTGCTGCAGCCGACGATGGACGAGATCGATGCGATCGCGTCGCACGGCGGGCTGGCGCGCGGTGTGCCGACCGGCTTCACCGAACTCGACGATGTGACCAACGGCCTGCATCCCGGGCAGATGATCATCCTCGCGGCCCGCCCCGGCGTGGGCAAAGCGCTGGCGCTGGACACCCCGCTGCCGACCCCGACGGGCTGGACGACGATGGGCAATGTCGCGGTGGGAGATTGGCTGCTGTGCGCCGACGGCCGCCCGACGATGGTGATTGCGGCGACCGATGTGATGCTGGGCCGGCCCTGCTACGAAGTCGAATTCTCCGACGGGACAACGATCGTCGCCGATGCGCAGCATCAGTGGCCGACCGGCTACGGCGTCCGGACCACCGCCGAACTGCGCTGCGGCCTGGACAGCATCGCCGCGGCCGGCTCGCTGGGGCGGTACGACGAGCGCCGCGCCGTCGCCACCCTGATGTCGCCGGTACTGCAGATCGACGCGGTACGCCGGGTGCGCAGCGTGCCGGTGCGCTGCGTGCAGGTGGACAACAACGCACACCTCTATCTGGCCGGCCGCGGGATGGTGCCGACGCACAACTCGACGCTGGGCCTGGACTTCCTGCGGTCCTGCTCGATCAAGAACCGGCTGGCCAGCGTGGTCTTCTCGCTGGAGATGAGCAAGTCCGAGATCGTAATGCGGCTGCTGTCTGCCGAGGCGAAGATCAAGCTGTCCGACATGCGCTCGGGCCGGATGAGCGACGACGACTGGACCCGGCTGGCCCGGCGGATGAGCGAGATCAGCGAGGCGCCGCTGTACATCGACGACTCGCCGAATCTGACGATGATGGAGATCCGCGCCAAGGCACGTCGGCTCAAGCAGCGGGCCGATCTGCGGCTGGTCGTCGTCGACTACATGCAGCTGATGACGTCGGGCAAGAAGTTCGAGTCCCGGCAGCAGGAAGTATCCGAATTCTCGCGCAGCCTAAAGCTTTTGGCCAAGGAGCTCGATCTTCCCGTTGTTGCGATCAGCCAGTTGAATCGAGGCCCGGAGCAGCGCACCGACAAGAAGCCGATGCTGGCCGATCTCCGCGAGTCGGGCTGCCTCACGGCGAACACCCGAATCCTGCGGGCCGACACCGGCGCCGAGGTGACCTTCGGCGAACTTCTCGCCAGCGGAGAGCGGCCGCTGGTGTGGTCGCTCGACGAGCGGATGCGAATGGTCGCGCGGCCGATGACCAATGTGTTCCCGAGTGGTCGTAAAGAAGTGTTCAAGCTTCGGCTGGCATCTGGGCGAGAGGTGGAGGCGACGGGTAACCATCCGTTCATGACGATCAGCGGGTGGACTCCGCTGGGCGAGTTGAAGGTTGGCGATCGCCTTGCCGTGCCGCGTCGAGTGCCGGAGCCTGTTCACACACAGCGCATGGACGACTCCGAGTTGATCCTGCTTGCGCACATGATCGGCGATGGGTCGTGTGTCAAGAATCAGCCAATTCGCTACGCGAGCATCGATGAGGCAAACCTGGCGGCGGTGACGATCGCAGCCGCACATTTCGGGGTGACCGCCGTGCGCGACGAGTACGCGGCGGCACGAGTAACGACGCTGCGGCTGCCAGCGCCATATCGACTGACACACGGTAAGCGCAACCCTATCGCCGCATGGCTTGATGGTCTCGGCCTCTTTGGGCGGCGTAGTCATGAAAAGTTCGTACCGCAGAGGGTTTTCAAGCTGCCGAATGATCAAGTGGCGCTGTTTCTGCGGCATCTGTGGGCGACGGATGGTTCGGTGCGCTGGAATGATTCGAATGGGGCCGCACAGATTTACTACGCATCGACGAGCCGTCGTCTGGTCGACGACGTCATGCAACTGCTCCTCCGTCACGGCGTCTGTGCCCGAATTGTGCGTGTGCGCAAGTCGGGCTACCGCGATTGCTGGCATTTGTGCATCGATAGGGCAGAGAATCAGACCAACTTTCTTCGCAATATCGGTGTGCACGGCTTGCGCGGTGAGTCCGCACGCGAAGTCCTGTCCAGACTCGATACCCTCACTGGCCGTCCAGGCGGCGATACGATACCCAAAGAGGTTTGGAAGAAGATCGGAAAAGCGCTGGCCGCCAAGGGGATGACTCATCGCGAACTCTCAGCGGCGATGAACTCAACGTTTGCCGACGCGACCCGCAGATTCGCACCAGGGCGGCCTAGGTTGCACAGCGTCGCGGCGCTGCTTGAAGATCGCGAAACTCACACGCTGGCAACCAGCGATGTCTTCTGGGACAAGATTGTGGAAATCACTAGCATCGGCGAACACGACGTTTACGACGGGACTGTAAGCGGGACACACAATTTCGTCGCAAATTTAGTTAGCATACATAATAGCCTCGAACAGGATTCGGACGTCGTCATTCTGCTGCACCGGCCGGACGCTTTCGAGCGCGACGACCCCCGCGGCGGCGAGGCGGACTTGATTATCGGCAAGCACCGCAATGGCCCAACCAAGACCATCACCGTCGCGCATCAACTACACCTATCGCGCTTCACCAACATGGCGAAGTAGCTCCTACACCGGTGTAGATTCTCATGGCGCGTGTCATATTCTCACTGCCTGTGTCATATGCTCTTCATATGTGACATCGCGGTGAGATTCTTTGTCAGACGGGCGATCCCAGCACCTGTGCGCACTTACCACGAACCCCGACGCATTGGCCCCGAGAGAGGTTGTCACGACCTGTGGATCGAAGCGAGCGCTGGACTCACATGCCGACGTGCGTACGACGCTCCGCCGCAACGGCCTCTGGCGGTCCGGGCACTTCGACCTGCGCTGCAGTCTGACGCCCAAAGACATATAGGAGCAGTTCGCCCGGCGCACCGCTGAGTCGAGCCGTCGGCTCGCCCGATCGAACCGTCACCCGCTCGTCGGTTCCTGCCCACTCAATCTCGAACCCGCAAGCGGGGAGCCGCCGGCTCAGGTAGCGGCTGCCGCGGTGAACGTATCGCCACAAGGCAGCGTCCAATGCGAGCGTGAGGTTACGGGGCCCAAGCCCATTCGCTCTGCAAACATCCTCGTGGTGAATATCCGGGCGTGTGCCTCCTCAGCGCAACCGTCCGATGATTGGGGCCATCGCCTCCAGGCTGTGCTCCAGGACGGTGACGTAGGTGAAGCCATACCTCTCGCGGTTGTGCTGGATCTTGTCGGCGATCTGCTGCGCTGTGCCGACCAGGAGGCCGGGCACCTCTGCGCGCTCCTCGATGCTCAGCGACGGCGCGAGGTACTGGAGCGCGTCGAGCGCGGCGTGCCGCTCGGTGGTCACCGCGACGGCCGGCGCCACGATGTTGAGATCGACCTCACTGATCCGGTCGCCGAGCGCCGCGCGGGCGTACTCGACCCGCTCGTCCATGATCGCCGAGCCGCCGAGGAGGGGGAACCGCCCCTCCCCGTGCCGGCTGGTCGCCGCGCCGCTGAAGCTGATGATGTCGGCGCTCCTGGCCGCGAGCCGCAGGACTCGGTCACCTCGGCCCCCGATGAGCAACGGCGGCCGCTTCGACGGCTGCGGCTGAGCGGTGGGGTCAGAGAAATGTCGCTGCAGTTCGGACACCGTGCGTTCCAGGTGATCCACCCGTGCGGCGCCCGTCGGGTAGGCCAGGCCGGCGGCCTCGAACTCATCCTTGGTGTGGCCGGTTCCCAGGCCGAGCTCGAGGCGACCGTCGACGAACAGGTCGGTGGTCGCGGCCTCGCGCGCAAGGAGAGTCGGGTTGTAGAAGTTGGCGTTGAGCACGTACGTGCCCAGCCGTGCCCGCTGGGTGACCTCGGCGGCCAGCATCAGCGCGGGAAACGGGGCCGGCATCCCGAGGTGGTCGATGATCGCGATCGTGTCGTAGCCGAGGTCCTCGGCCTTGCGGCATTTGTCCATCCACTCGCGGCGGCTTGCGGCGGCGCGCAGGGCTACGCCGAACCGGAATGCGCGCCTCTGTGGTTGTGGCATGTACTGCCCGTCTTTAGTCGTGTTCGGCTTCGGGTCAGTGGTCGGTGGACTGGGCGAGGTGGAGCAGTTCGTCGACGTCCCACTGGTCGTCGGCGTGCTGCCCGTACTTTGCGGCCAGGATCCGGCCGTCGGGGGCGATGAGGAAGTCGGCGGGCAAGCCGAGCATTGTTTGACCGCGCGGCCCGGGCGTTCCGCCGGCGCGAACTCCGCGAGCGACGACCGCGTATGTCTTCGGCCGTAGCGGCGTCGTCCAGGCGCGGGGGTGCAGCACAGATCGCCATGCTGTTTCAACGCCGAACGCGGTGTACAGCTCACGGTCCGGGTCGGCGATCGCGGCAAAGGGCAGCTCACCCTGATGGGGCAGCATGTCCTCGACCGGGGAGTGAAACACCACGACCTCACCGATCCCCGCAGCCAGGATCTCGTCGTGCCGGCGGGCCACCGACCGCAGGTGCAGGTTGCAGATGGGGCACCCGGCGAAGCGCCGGAACTGTAGGTGAGTCCGTCCCTCGCCGGCGGGCACGCGGATCCGCTCCGACCGGATCGTGGTGAGCACTCGCGCAGTGATGGTGTCGCCTGGTCCGAAGCGGTTCGTGCCGGAGCCGAACGCCGAGGGGGTACTGCTGGCTGATTTCATGGGATTGTCCATTCTGTTGGGGCTCAACTGGTTCGGGAGGCAGTGCTAGCCACGGCGGCGGGAACACTGCCGCGATAAGGGACTGAATTCGACTAGGGCAGGTGCGCGGTCAGCAGCCAGCCGGGCACGGACTTACGTCCGTTTGGCTCGTCGCGCACATCCCCCAACGGCAACGCCGAAAAGCCCTCTGACAACTCGGCGTGAAGACGGGCCGACGTGATCTCGTCGATCGACCAGTACGTTGACACCACGTCACGCAGCTCTTCGTCGGTCACGGCGTTGGCTGGACCGTCTGGCATGCCTGCGCGGTCGAAGACCAGCACGAAGTACGACGCTCCTGGGGCGGCGGCGCGCACGATCGACTGCAGGTATCCCTTTCGCGCCTCGACGGCGATGGAGTGAAACAGCGTGCTGTCGACGATGGTGCCGAAGCGGCGGTCGTAGCCGGTGAAGTCGCTGATGTCAGCGACGTCGAAGGTGGCGCTGGTCAGCCCACGCTTGGCCGCCTCAGCCCGGGCCAGCTCGATGGCGGTCGGTGACAGGTCAAGCCCCACGGTGGTGTAGCCGCGTTCGGCGAGATACAGCGAGATCGCCGCCTCACCGCACCCCACGTCGAGTACGTCGCCGTGGAACTTCCCTTGCTCGATCAGCGCGGCGAGTTCGGGTTGCGGTTCACCGATACTCCACGGCGGTCTGGGACCGGCCCCGAGACCGGGGGCCTCGCCCCGGTAAGCGGATTCAAACGTGAAATCTTCTGGTGCGGTCACGGATTACTCTCCTTGCTGGTCGGTGAATAGGGCGCGATGGTCGGCAATCCAGTTCGCGAACGACTCCGCTGGACGGCCCAGGATCATTTCCACCTCATGGGTCACTGCAGCCGGCTTGTCGACGGTCACCGCCAGATACGCGATATAGGCGTCGGCGAACGCGGCCGGGAAACCCAGCCCGACGAAATGTTGCCGCACGATCTCCGGCGGGACCTCCTGGTAACGCAATGGGCGGTCGAGAACCGCACCGATGACGTCGACCAACTCGGCGTTGGTGAACGCTTGCGGACCGGTCAGCGCAATCTTGCGCCCGTTGAGGCCATCGGTGAGCAATGCCTGCGCGGCCACCGCTGCGATGTCGCGTTCGACGATGGGTGCCATCGAGGCGGATGCGTACGGGCCGCTCACCACGTTTCCGGTCTGCAGTTGAGTCGACCACTCACCGGCGGCGTTGGTGGCGAACATCGCGGGGCGCAGGCTCACCCACTGCAAGCCGGAATCGACGGCGAGCTGCTCGACCTCTCGGTTGCGGTCGCCGCGGAAGCGTGACGGCTGAAGGGATAAGTCGTCGTCGGCGTTGATCGCCGAGAGCGCCACGAGCCGGGTCACTCCCTCGCTTCGGGCCTGCTTCACAACCGTCGGGAGCTCATCGCCGAGCGCCCGGGAATTGAGAAACACCGCGTCGGCGCCGTCAACGGCCGCCGACGCCGACGTCACTATCTGCACGCCTGCCGGGAAGCCGGCGATGTCGGGACGGCGAGTGACGGCGCGCACTGTGGCGCCGGCGTTGACCACAAGGGTGACCAGCGGGCGGCCCACATTACCTGTCGCGCCTGTAACGAGGACTGTTGTCATGGTGTCGGCCTTTCAGTTTGGTTGTTCCTGAGTGCGCGTGAGGCCTGGGCTGCCTTGCGCGATGACGACGGGGGCACCACTGTCGATGTGAGCAGCACGAAGGCCAGTACGGCGGTGGTGGTGCGCGCGGCATGGGCCACCTGCCAGCGGTCACGCACATTCGACCAGTCGCCCGGTGGGGCCAGGACCGACCAGCTCTGTTGGTCGGTGTTGATCGGCACGCTGATTGACACACTGATCGCCAGGGAGGCCAGTAGCAGAAGTACGGCGGTCAGTGCCAGCCAGCGGCCGCTGTGGCGTCGGCGGATCATGGCAAGCATCAGCGCCGCCGCGGCGAGGATGGCCGGCGCCAGCAGTGCGGTGGCCAAGTCGTCGAGGTGCTCGAGTTCGATGAGGCGGACTTGGGTGTAAACCGCGGCGCCGAAGTCGCGCAGGCTGGCTTCGAAAACCAGGACGGTGGTCAGGAATCCCGCGAACAGGCCACTGAACAGCACCGCCGCGAAGGCCGATGTCGTCTGCAGTAGAGCTGGCCGGTCTGCTGGATCGGCGGCCGACTCGGTGGTCGCTGTGTCGGTGTGTGACGTCGTCATCTGTTGTCTCCGTATCTGTGATGAATGCGAGGAGTCGGGCTCGCTACGCGAGGTCGGACTCAGCGAGGAAGGGGGCATCGGTGGGTGATGGCACGTCAGCCGGATTTGGCGACAGCGATGCTCGAATTCACGAAGCCGCCGCCGACGCCGGCCCGGCGGACTCGCCGGAGCCCGCTTCCCGACGGATCATCTGCCACAGGCTCGGAGTGTTCTCGGTGGTCGAGACGATGACGGTCCGGCGCGCGGTCGCCGAGTCGGTGGCCAGCGACACCACGTAGTCAGCCAGGTCTATGCGCGCGGTGAACCCGCCGACGGGATCGACCTCCCCGCGGACGTAGTTGGTGGGTTCAGACAGGTCGAACAGGCCCGAGGGGCGAACGATGGTCCAGTCCAGGTCGCTGTCACGCACGATGGTCTCCATGCGCCGGAAGTCGTCGTAGACGGTCTTGCCGATCGTTTTAGTAAGGATCGGCTCCACCAACCGCAGGGTGAGCGGGGCGCGGCGGCGGCGAGTCGGGTAGGCGGCCGTCGAACTGACCACGACCAGGCGCCGTGTCTTAGCGGTGCGCATGGCGGCCACGATGTTGCCGGTCCCCACCGAGTACGTGTCGACCGGCTCACGGGTGAACGTGACGCCGAGCGTCGACACGACGGCGTTGACCCCGGCCACCAGTGACCGGACCGCGGAAGCATCCCGCACATCGGCCTCAGCCACCGTCAGTCCCGGCCCGGCCAGCGGGAACTCGCGCGGACGGCGGGTCACCGCCACGACTTCGTGGCCCGCGTTCAGGGCCAGTGCGGTGGCGAGGCGGCCGGTCTGACCGTTCGCACCGAATATCGCTAGTTTCATGACACCTCCATTAATCGTCACAACAGATGAGCATCACTATAAGTGATTATCATAAATCGTGCTAGTGTTCGGGTGTGGACGATCGACCGACTGGGATTGCCGCGCTCGACGAACGGATCCCGTTTCTGCTGTCGCAACTCGGGTCGCACGTCGCTGGCGAGTTTCAGCGCCGCATGAGCGGCATCGGCGTGCAACCGCGGACCTACGCGGTGCTCATGGCGCTGGCGACCGACGACGGCCAGTCTCAGCGCCAGCTCTCGGCCCGACTTGGCATTCACCGCAACGCGATGGTGACCGTCATCGACGTCCTCGAAGCCGACGGACTGGTCACACGGCTGGCAAACCCCGACGACCGCCGAGCATTCGCTATCACTCTCACCGACCATGCCCGCAGCCTCTTGCCAGACCTGGACAAGGCGAGCCGCGCGCTCGAAGACACGGTTACTGCGCCGCTTTCGGCCGACGAACGAAACATCCTGCGCGTACTACTGCAGCGGATCGCCGGCGGCGCAGGCCTGATCCCCGGCGTCCACCCCGACCTTGCCCGCGGCGTCGGTGTCATGGCGCAGCAGCACAAAGAGTCTGCAAGAAACGCCAAGCCAAAGAAGGTTGACCAGTCGTGACCGAACAGATACCCGATGCCAACACATTGAAGGCGTTCAACGCCGGGATTGTCGATCAGTTCCGCGCCAATGGCGGTAAGGCCGACGGACAGCACCAGGGTGCGAATCTGTTGCTGCTGACGACGACCGGAGCGAAGTCCGGCCAGCCGCGTCTGGTCCCGCTCGCCTACCTGCGCATCGACAACAAGATGCTGATCGTCGGCGCCTACGCCGGCGCGGACATCGATCCCGCGTGGGTGCACAACCTGCGGGCCAACCCGCGGGCGCACATCGAAGTCGGCACGGAATCCTTCGACGTGATCGCCCGCGAGTTGGCGCCTGCGGAGCGGGACGAGACGTTCCCCAAGATCGCCATGGCGGCACCGGGAGTCGCCGACTACCAAGCGAATACCAGCCGGGCCATCCCGCTGTTCGAGCTGCAGAAGGCCTAGCTCGTCGCCGAAAAGGTAGTCCCGATCGTGAATCGCCCACCCGGTACGGTCGGCTCGTCAACAAGCGCCTCGGCGCCCCGCCCGCGGAACCCGCTTGCCCACGCGGTAGCTACCGGCAGCGCCGGATGAAAGCGCTGCAGGCGGTGCAACTGACCGCGCGGAAACATTGGTGGCTCAGTCATGTTGCGAAGATGCCGAGCTCCGGTTGTCGTACTTGGCCGTTATCGGTGAACAGATCATCGTGCACCATACGACGGAGACCAGACGCGTCAGATGGTTGCGTTGCCTGCGCGCCATTGCTCCCACGGAATGTTCCAGTCTCCGAGTCCATCAGTGCCCGGTAGTGCCGACCCCACGGTGTTGATGACCTCGACGATGTCGCCGCGCTTGGAGTTGTCGTAGAACCAGATCGCATTGCTTGGACTGACGTTGACGCAGCCGTGGCTGACATTGCTGCGGCCCTGGCTGCCCACCGACCATGGCGCGGAGTGCACGTAGATGCCGCTGTAGGACATCTGGGTGGCGTACTCGACCTCGAGGCGGTACCCCTCCGGTGAATTGACCGGCACCCCGTACGTCGACGAATCCATAATGAGATCGCGGTAGCGGTCACCAATGATGTAGGTGCCATTGTCGGTCGGGCTGCTGTTCTTGCCCATCGAGATCGGCATGGTCTTGACCACTTCGCCGTTGACCCGCACGGTCATCGTCTTGCTGGCATCGTCGGCGGTCGCGATCACTTCGTCGCCGATGGTGAACCGTGTCGTGACGTCCTCTTGACCGAATAGGCCATCACCCAGGTCGACGCCGTAGGTCTTGACCTGTACCTCCACGGTGGTGCCGGGCTTCCAGTAGTTCTGTGGGCGCCAACGTACTTCGCGGTTGTTCAGCCAGTAGAACGCTCCCTCCACTGGAGGGTTGGCCGTGACGGTGATCGCCTGTTGGGCCGCTAACCGGTTGGGAATATCCTCGTCGAACCGAATTGCGATGGGCTGGCCAATTCCTACGACTTCCCCGTCGTTGGGCAGGACGTAGGGCATCGTCAGGTTCTCGGGTGAGCGGGTTTGGAACGTTATGCTGTTGCGCGCTATGCCGCCCAATCCGAGCGCTTCGGCGTGCAACGTGTACTGCTTGTTGTACCCGAGCGGTTCGGCCGTCGACCAGGTCAGGCCGTCCGGGCTGAGCTGGCCCGCCACCGGCTCGCCCTCCTCGTTGAGCATGCTCACCGCCCCGAGCACACCGTCGCCGGCGCTCACCATGACCGGCGCGTCGACCCCCACGCCTACGGCGCCGTCGGTCACAGTTGCCTGCAGCTTCGGCACCAACAGGTTGCTGAAGGGATCGCCCTTATCGGTGATTACCTGCGGCGCCGGCGGTGCCGCGTTGCTACCGCACGCGCCGAGGGCAAGCACCCCGGCCGATACCGCCGCAGCTGCCATCAGCCAGAACGTGAGTCGGCGCCGACGGGTCACCGATCCGACCTGCCGCATACAACCCTCCGTGTTTGTCGGCGGATAGCAACTCGCCGGGCGACAACAGTTCCCTTCACAGTCTCTTGCACCGTCGATATGCCCTAATAACTAGTCCTTCGATGAAGATCTGATGAAGGGCATCGACAGCCATCTACGTGCTTGGTACGTAAATAGTAGATGATGCGCTTCGGCTCACGCATTCGTTGGTGGAGATCACCCGTTGTCGATGCGATGAAACACTGTGAATGTCGCGCCGTTGTCGCTGCTGTGGTGGATTGCGTCATCCGTGGCGATGTAGATCTCCGCGTCACCGTGAGTCGTGATCGCTTGTGGACTACCGGCTACTTGCCCTCGGCGGGCCCAGGTTGCGCCCCGATCAGAGCTCATGTACACGACGCCGTCCGGGGCGACACCGACTAGCCGCCCGGAGGAGGGCCAGTCGGCGAGACTGAGAAGCGGAGCGTGTGACAGGACCGCGAACGTTTGTCCACCGTCGGTGCTGCGAGTGGGGCCCTGTTTGGTGGTGGCGACGATTTCGTCGGGTTGATCGGGAGCGACGGCGATGTCGGCGATACCGAGCCTGGCGCTGCGGTCCCAGTTCTGCATGTCTGTGCTGACCATGATCTGGCCGGACTGGCTGTCGTAGCCGTAGATCCTGCCGTGCTTGGCTTCCATCCCATGAAAATCGGCCTCGCCCGACAGCGACAGGGCTGTCCAGTTCTGTGCTGCGTCGGTGCTTTCGATGAGACCGAGGTTTGACGGTTGGCTTTCATCGTGCGGACCGGGGTGGCCGCTTGCGAGGAAGTGGTTCGGACCGACGATGGTGAAGCCCATGAAATCCTGTGTGCGACCGGCGATCTGCTCGCTGTCGCCTTGGCCGTCGAGCCGGAACACACCATGGTGGCTGGCCACGTACAGCATTCCATCGGCGGGGTTTACCCCGAGGCCGTGAATGTGCTCGAGCGCTGGAGGGCGCGCGTCGCCGCCAGTCCCGCACCCGGCGAGCAGCGCAAGCGTGACTGCCGACGCAACCGCGACCCGGTTCTGCCGGTTGACTCGTTCGTGGACGCGCGTGACGAGGTCCACGGCGACAGTCTACGATCTCCGTACCGAGATCGTAGGAAACACCGAGATCAGACGCGGACACAATCCGGCACACAGGCTCGGCGCCGCCGCGGCCGTATGCTGTGACACAGGCGACAGGAGACAGGACATGCGCGCGCGGGGATTCGGAGAACTCGAAGCGGTGATTATGGAACGCATCTGGAACCGCGACGCGCAGACCACGACCGTTCGTGAGATCTTCGATGAACTCGCCGCCGAACGTGAGATTGCGTACACCACCGTGATGTCCACCATGGACAATTTGCACGGCAAGGGCTGGCTGGCGCGCGAGAAGGACGGGAAGGCCTATCGGTACTGGCCGACGCTGACACGAGAACAGCACAGTGCCCGGTTGATGCGGGACGCACTCGATGGCGGGGGGCGTTCGGAGTTGGTGCTCAACCACTTCGTCGAGCAGATCGGCCCGGAGGAATCGGCTCGGCTCCGCGCGGCATTGCGACGGATCGCGGCGCGAAGCCGAAGGGCAACTAAGTGAGTGTCGCGGCCTGCTTACTGCTTTACAGCATGGTGGTGCTGGTAGTCGGACCGCCGGTGCTGCGGAGATTGACGCAACCTGGCTATTCTCCGCGTCTCGGCGTGGCCGCCTGGGTGACCGCGATCGGAAGCGTGCTGGTGTCCTGGGCTGTGGCGACCATGTTTGTACTCGCCGAGCTCGTTCATCATTGGAACCATCCGGGTTCGGTGCTTGCCAGTTGCCTGGCGACTCTGCGTGGCCTCGCTGCCGGTAACGCTGGAACCGCTTTGCAGCTCGGGCTGCTCATTTTTGTTGTACTCGGTGCCGTGGCAGTCGCGGTCAGCGCTGCGCGATTGGTGCGGACGCTCGTGCGGATGCGGAGCCAAACTCACGGGCATGCATCTGCTGTACGTCTGGTCGGCCGCCGACAGGCTGGTCTCGACGCGACGGTCATTGATGCGCCAGAGCCTGCGGCCTACTGCATTGCCGGCCGTCCAGACGCTGTCGTCATCACTAGCGCCGCACTTGCGACGCTGACCAAGCCGCAGCTGGCCGCGATCCTTGCCCATGAGCGCGCGCACCTTGACGGTCGCCATCCCGAGATCGTTGCCGTCGCGCGCAGTCTGGCGGCGACCTTCCCCCGCCTGAGGTTGATGACCGAAGGAGCGCACCACATTTCGCGGTTGGTCGAGATGTGCGCCGACGACGCCGCTGCCCGCGAACACGGACCACAACCGATTCTGGACGGGATTCTCGCCCTCACCGGCGCTACGCCCGTCCCCTCGGGTGTCATGGGTGCGGCCGGCGTTGCGGTGTTGGCTCGAGCCGAGCGTTTAGCCACCGCACGGAACCCGGAATTGGGCCGAAAGGCGTTGACCGCCGCGCTCATCGCCATCACCTCGGGCGGCCCAGTGGCTACCGTCTTGCTCGCCGCTTCCGGCATGCTTCTGTGCGGAATGTGACAGCGGCTCGCTGCGGCAGACGGTTCCAAGTACACACTGGCCCAATGGCTTTCATTGCGGTACCTTGACCGCCGTTCAAGCGGGCCAGGGACTGGTCAGCAATTCGGCGTGCAACTGTTGGTTAATCTCCAGCGCGACCAGCGCGATTACGACGCACCACACGACGACGGCGCGGCGCGGTCTCGGCGGCGTAATCCACCATCCGAACACGCGGCCCACAAATGCCCGAACAAGAAGTGCCAGGGTGACGAGGGGCACCAGCGGCGCGGCAGGGTTGTACTGGATCGCGGCAGCCAGATGAGCATGCGTGGTCAGGTAGACAGAACGCGTGCCACCGCACAAGGGGTCCATGATGCCGAAATAGTGCAGTGGACCGTGCAAATCGATCGGGGGCAGCCCAACCACCGCAAGCAATACCGTCGTCGCCGCGGTGACCAGCGCGACGGTGGTCCACCACGGGTACCGGTCAACCGGTTCAACCCGCATCAATCGCACGCCGTGATGGCCGTCGGACGCTGAGACGCTGTCCATCGGGTCCAGTATTGCCCTGGTCCGATGCGCTAGTCAGCAGCAGTGCTCTCCGCGCCAAGCCCTCGCGACCTTCCTTTACCGCGACAGCTGCGATGACCAAGGCGACGATCGGATCGGCCCACGACCAACCGAACAGCGAATTAACGAGCAATCCGACAAGCAGTACGCCAGACCGGTAGGTGCACAGCAGGGTCTGCTTGGAGTCGGCGACTGCGCTCGCAGAGCCCAGCTCGCGACCGGCTCGGCGTTGTGCGTACGACAGCAACGGCATCACCAGCAGCGACACCGCCGCCAGAACGATCCCGATGGAGGAATGTTCAGCGGCATCGGCGCCGAGCAGCGAGCGGACCGACTCCACCGTGATGTAGGCCGCCAGCGCGAAAAACGACACCGCGATGATCTTCAGCGCAGTCCGTTCGCGGGCCTCCGGGTCCTTGCCCGCGAACTGCCATGCCACCGCCGCAGCGGAAGCCACCTCAATGACCGAATCGAGGCCGAAGCCGATCAGTGCGGTCGACGAGGCCACCGTTCCAGCCGAGATCGCGACGATCGCCTCGACGATGTTGTAGGTGATCGTGGCGGCGACCAGCAGCCGCACCCGCCGAGACAGCACGGCCCGCCGACCTGCGTCCATTTGCACCACGGGGCTGGAAGACGGTTGCGCCGATACGGCAGCACTCATCGGCGCAACCATCCGACCCCGTCGTAGGCGCGGCGAACGGCAGAACGGGGCGGTCGGCATTTTCGCTCACCGGGCCACCTCCAAAGCCGTCGTCGCGATGGCCGAGTCGTTCTCGTCGACGCACGGCTGCGCAGAATCCACGGCGAGCACAACCTTCACCAGCTCGCTCAACGCGCGGGACAGATGCTCATCAGCAAGTGCGTAGCGGACTTGGCGCCCCTCATACGTCGCCACCACCAAGCCGCAGCCGCGCAGACAAGACAGGTGGTTAGAGACATTGGATCGGGTCAGCCCCAGCTGGCTGGCGAGCCGGCCTGGGTAGCTCACCCCGTCCAGCAGAGCGATCAGAATTCGGCAGCGAGTCGGATCAGCAAGCGCACGCCCCACCCGTGCGAGCGCCGATTCCCGCTCCTCATATGTCATCACACACAAAACAGTACAGTCCATGCTGACATATGGGAACCGCTGAATAGTTCGCGTCTGTGCGTTGCCTCGGCAGCAGGAACACGCCACCGATTGAACGCCCGGCCGTTCAGCGTCGCATAACTGTCACGCGGGCACGGCTACCCTTGCGTGCAGTGCGGGCAATCACCCATTGGAACTGCGGTTCTTCGAACACGTCCGTTCCGGCCGCCCGCTGCTCGGAGTCTTCCAAGACGCGATCACACCAGTGTGGTCTGCGATAGGGGGTGGCTGTCACCTCAACCGTGACAGCCGCGCGGCCATTGAGGCGGCCGGCTTCGAGATCGACGAACTCGACCGATTCACCTACGCGCCGTTGAAATTCGTTCCCCCGCATGCCCACATCCTCGGTCGGGCTCGCAAACCGAAAGGCGCATCGTGACAATACAAACGACTGAACTCGACAGCCCGACACCCCGGTGGCGGCGCTGGACGGACGTGCGCTCCTTGCGGGCCAGCCCGGAATCCGGGTTGCTGGGCGGCCTGTGCTGCATCACCGCGGCAATCACCACCGCCGCTGGCCTGGGCGCCGCAGGTTTCTTCACCACCCTGATGGACCGTTACCAGGTCTATTTCATCCTCGGCAGCGTGGCCGTCATGGCGCTGTGGCCGCTTCGCCACCTGCGACAACAGGGCATCTCGCCGCTGAATTTGCGCGCCGTCCTGCGCACGGTTGGCCGGCACGCGATCGCGATGGGCACCGTCTATGTCGTCACCCTCGGCATCGCGATGGCCGCTTCACAACTGGTCACGATGTGAGACCTCGCCATGACTACTTCCCAATTCGCGTGGCTCCCTGGCTGTTTCGGCCACTACGCAAGTTCAGCTCAGAAAGGGGTGAACGATGATGATGTGGTATGACGCAGACGGCTGGGGATGGGCCGGCTGGACCCTGATGACGGTGGGGATGGTGGCCTTCTGGGCGCTCGTGATCACCGCGGTGGTCCTTGCCATTCGCTACCTGACTGGCTCGCGCGGCTCCGCCGCGAGCGCCACCAGTTCCGGACAGAACCGCGCCGAAGACGTGCTCGCCGAACGCTTCGCGCGCGGCGAGATCGACGAAAACGAATATCGACAACGTCTGTCGGCGCTGCGCGAACACCGGTGAATCGCGTTCGCTTCCACGGTGCGCCCGCTATCTACGTATTGACATAGTAGATTGAAACGGTCGACGCGACAGGGACAGGAGGTCATCGGATATGGCCAAATTGACGAGGCGGGCGGCGCTCGCCGTGCTCGCCACCGGGGGCGGCCTGGTTGGTCTGGGATACGTCCTGCGCAACGTCGTCGACGTGCCCGTCAGCCACGCGAACGGCCCGGGGATGGGCGGCATGTCGGACACGGACATGAGCAGATACATGAACATGTTCATGCGACATAGTGAGCTCAGGCGCAGCGTGGAAGACATTCCCGGAGGCGTCCGCACCACCACCGAATCGGACTCTCCCGACCTCGCGGCCGAACTGCAGGCGCATGTGTCGTCGATGTACTCGCATCTCAACGAGGGCGCCGAGGTCATGTGCATGAGCTCAAGCCTGCCGACGCTGTTCCGTCGCGCTGCTGACTATCAGCGGCAGATCAGTTTCACCGACAAAGGGGTGGTCGCGGTGGAAACGGCGAGCGACCCCGATCTAACCCAATTCATCCGCGCCCATGCACGCGAAGTCACCGGTTTCGTCGTCGATGGAATGCCGGCGATGATGGAGGGGATGATGGGGAACGGGATGATGGGAATGGGTTCTTAACTCCTGCCGGTCAGCCCTTGCATCAGTTGGCTGCATTGCTGATCGTGAGTTGGCGTTGGTGGAAGTCGAAATGCTGTCCGGGGTAGCGGTAGATGTCTTCCAGCGTCATGTAGTCGTTGAAGAACGGATCCCATCGCGTCGGGTAGTGCATGCCGCGGTGGAAGGCCTCGTCGCGTTCCCGGGCGAGTTTGTGTTGGAGCGAGGCGATCACGCGGTCGAGCTTTGTCCCCATACGGTGTCGGTTGTAGACGAGGGCGGCCGCGCAGGAGCCGCAATAGTTGATCGTGTGGAACGGCGTTGTTGTGGCGTTGAGGACGCGGGCGAAGACGCGGCTGACGGGATCGGGTAGTCGGTCGAAGATCCGCACGAGAATCAGCAGTCGCTGCACGATCATGTAACCGAACACCATGTGGAACAACAGCTGCTCGTTGGTCCACCGTGTGCCGCGCGTCGACTTCGTCCAGGCATCGTGACCCTCGGCCTCGGCGAGTAGTTGATGGAATTCGACGCGGGCCCGCTCCAGATCGGTCGCCAGCGCGGTGCGATCGACCGCGCCATCTTTAGGTGTCATCGCGATCACCGCCCGGCGCGTAGGGCATGGTCAGCTGGACAGGCGTTGGAGTTGGTAGCGCCAGAGTTCGAAGCCTACTACGTTCTGCTCTGTACTATCTACGTACGTAGGCCGTATAAGGCTGCGTGTGGGTCGTGGTGAGCAATAGTCGAAGGATCGCCCATGGGTGAACTGCTGGCCGTACCGGCCACGCTGGTGTTCGGGGCGATCTGTTATATGAGCGGGAACCGGCAGCCGATGCCAGGCCGGGAACTCGCAGCCAAACGCTGCAGAGCCTGCCCGCCGATGTGATCGCGAGCTGGTTGGACGGCGAGGGTATTGGGGATGGCGTGCCGTTCTTGATTTCGCCTGACGGCCAGTGCGATTCGGCGTGATCGAGTTCGTGGCGGCTTTATGTGATTTCCCAGCCAAAGTGGCCCGGCAATTCCTGCTAATCTTCGCTGCAACTCGACAACGGGGCGACGGTGAACGTCGTGTTGCCGGCACAGGTGGGCCAGCCGCGCGGCCGCGGCCGCCTTAGTGGCGGCGGGGTTCACCGGGGCAGTTAGCCGGTTCCTGACGCGGCGGTGCAGCTCTCAACAGCACTGATGCAACGAAGATTAACAAGCCTTCGCGACACGCCGAAGTCTTGTCAAACTAGCCCGGCGATTCTGGTCAATCTTCGCTGTATCTCGACAACCGGAAGTAGGTTCTCACCGCGCGTGTCATAGTCTCAGCCGCGTTGTCATGCCCGTGGCGTGTGCGAGACGGCATCAATTAAGACTTGTCGGTTTCCGCCGCGATCTGCTGTATGTCGGCAGGCAAAGTCCAGAACGCTCGCGCTCCAGTTTCCGGCACGATTTTCCGAGACCCGCGTACGTACCGGCGGCGGTGGCGAGTCCGCCGACCACGAGGGCCCACCCTGCGGTCCAACCCGTGTGTGCGGCCATGCTCCCGACGATCAGCGGGCCGAGGGCGCGCGCAAAGGTAGCCGAGGTGTGCAACCGCGCGTTCGCCGAGGCGAACGTGTGCAGCGACACCTGCCGGGTCACCATAAGCGGGCGGAGCACGCTGCTCGTTCCAGCGGCCGCGCCGCACGTCAGGCCGGCGAGGTACAGCCAGGGTGTCGACGTCGTCGCGAGCATGCTGGCCACTGCGGTGGCGTGCAGCGCAGCGGCTGCCGCGGCGAGCAATTCCGGTGGTGCTCGGCCGATCCGGCCGGCGAGGACCAGGCGTCCGGCGACCTTGCCCACCCCGCTCGACGCGAGCACGAACCCCGCCGCGCGCGGATCGACACCTCGGTCGATGAGCATCGTGACGACCAACGCCGTCGCGGCCACCGCGCTCGCCTGCCCGAGCAGGTACGCGAGGCGCAGGCGCCGCATCGGGCGCGACCGGGTGGGCGGACCCGGCGATTTCGGCGGATGACGTGGCACCGGGACGACCTGCCGGGGCAGGTACCGGGCGTGTAGTGCCGCTGTCGCGCCGCCGCCGCCGCATCCGAGAACCGCGACGGCACCACGCCAGTCGAGCGTTTCGACGAGGTGCTGGGTCAGTGGCACGAAGATGGTGCTGGCAAGTCCGCCGGCCACGGTGACGGTGGCGATGGTGCGACGCATTCGGTGTGAATCGAGCAGGGTGAGAACGACAATCGCGGGTTCGTAGAGGGTGGCGGCCATTGCCGCGCCGATCAGAGTCCACGCCGCGTACAGCGTGACGACCGAGGACGCCGATGCCCACAGCGTCGTCGCGATGATGGTCAGCAGGGAGCCGGCGGTCATGACCACCCGTGGTCCGAGCCGCCCCAACAGCGCGGCCACGGCGCGCGCGGACAGACCGGACACCAGCAGTCCCACCGAGAACGCGCCACTGACCGCCGTGACACCCCAGCCCGGTTCGCGGGCCATGTCCGGCGCCACGACGGCGAAGGCGTAGTACAGCACCCCCCAGGAGATCAGCTGGGTGATCGCCAGCGCGATCGTGGCCCGCCGCAGTTCTGGCGGGCCTGACCGTAGGGTGTCAGCCGCAGCAGGCACTGGTCGCCAGCTCCGGCTCGCGCGCCTCTGGCGCCGGTTCGGTCTTGACGCCGCAGGCCGACCCGGATGCCGGAAGGACCAGTTCGACGCGGGCGGCGGCGTCGTGGTCGCCGGCCAGCTCGGCGACCACCGAGCGGGCTTGCTCAAAACCGGTTGCCAGCAGCAGGTTGGGCGCGCGGCCGTAACTCTTGGCGCCGATCGCAAAGAACCCTTCCTCGGGATGTGCGAGTTCGGCTGCGCCGTGCGGCGGCACCGAACCACAGGAGTGCACGTTGGGGTCGATCAGCGGAGCCAACGCCCGGGTGCTCTCCACCCAGGGGTCGAGGTCGAGGCGCACCTCGCGCAGAAAACCGAAGTCGGGGCGGAATCCGGTGGCCGCGATGATCTCGTCGAACGGCCCGACCGCTTGGCCCTCGGCCGACACCAACACGATGCCCGACTCGCCGACGTCGGTTCGTTCGACACGGAAGCCCGTCTCGAGTCGCACCCGACCGGAGGAGACCAGCCGGTGCGCGTCGGCGCCGAGCCGTCCCCGCTCGGGGAGCCGGGTGTCGACCTCGTTCCCGAAGACGTTGTCGTTCTCGCCCCGGCGCACGATCCACGTGACCGTGGTGCCGGCGGCCTCTTCGGTCAGGAGCGACAGTTCACGGATGACGTGTTTGGCCGAATGCCCGCTGCCGATGACGGCGACTCGCCGGCCCGCGTAGCGGTCGCGTTGAGCGCCGTGCACATCGGGGATGCCGTAGCTGATCCGTCCGCCGGCCTGCTGCTCGCCGATGGCGGGGATGCCTTCGGCGCCGACCGGATTCGGGGACAGCCAGGTGCCGGTCGCGTCGATGACGGCGCGCACCGGTGTCCGCGTGACGCCGGTCGGGCCGCTGGTGGTGACGATGAACGGCCGGTCGGCCCGATGGTCGTCGC
>NZ_JBOGDB010000095.1:0-4728 GCF_050701515.1 Mycobacterium sp.
GGGTATTGGGCTCGGCGCCGAACCGGTTGGCGCAGCCGCAGAACATCTTGGTGGCCGTCGACAGCTCGACGTGCACCTCCAGCCCGAGCACCGGCTCGTAGCGCGCCACGACGTCGTCGTAGTCGAGCAGTTCGGTTGCGGGCGCAACAGTCATACGAACGATCGTAGTGGGAGCCGGCTATGCCAGTTTGGGGTGCACACCGGGGATGAGGCCGGCGGCGGCCGACATCCGCTGCAGGTCACGCAGCACCGTCTTGCGCTCGGTGGCCGTCAGCGTCGCGGTGACCTCGTCTTCCTGGGCGCGGCCCTCGGCATCGAGCTTGGGCAGGAGTTCGCGGGCCTTTTCGGTCAGGGTCACGGCGAACGCCCGCCGGTCGCCCGGGTGCGGCATCCGTTTGACCAGCCCTTGGCGTTCCAGGTTGTCAATGACCGTCACCATGACATTGCGGTGGATTTTGAGCTGCGTCGATAACTGCCGTTGCGACTGACCGTCGTGCTCCGTCAGCGCCTTCAGGACCGCGTAGGTCCGCGGTTCGACCCCGAAGGGTTCCAGCCGGCGGACGAAATCCTCGGCGAGGTAGACGCCGAGTTGAGACAGCAGAAACGGAATCCGCTGGTGCAGCGCGGCGATGCCGGCCGAGTCATCGCTCATGCGCCGACACTAGCACGCCAAGTGATAGTCCTATATAATGATAATCATTGCTAGTGACCAGTTGGGAAGCGAATATGAACATCGTCATCTTTGGAGCCAACGGCCAGACCGGCCGATTGCTCACCAGCCGGGTACTGGAAGCCGGTCACTCGGCGGTGGCCGTGACGCGGCATCCGGACGGGTTCCCGATCACCCATCCCCGCCTGACGGTGGCCGGCGGCGACGTGCGCGACGCCGCGTCGACGCTGGACGTGGTCGGCGGTACCGACGCCGTCTTGTCGACGTTGGGTGTGCCGTTCAGCATGCGTCCCATCGACATGTACTCGGTGGGTGTGCGCAACATCGCCGCGGCCATGCGGGAGACGGGAGTGCGGCGGCTGGTCGTGGTGAGTTCGACGGGCGCCTACCCCTATCCGGACCGTGTCGATACGCCTTTCGCGTTGCGGGTCCTCGAACCCGTCATCACCCGCACGATCGGCAAGAGCACCTACGATGATCAGCGCCGCATGGAGACGATCGTGCGCGACAGTGGTCTGGACTGGACGATCGTGCGGCCGTCGGGACTGTTCGACTTGCCCGAGCCGACGAATTACGTTGCGGGAGAGGTCGATCCTGTCGGCGGGTTCACCGCCCGCATCGACTTGGCCGACTATCTGGTCAAGCTCGCAAGCGATCGCGCCGCTGACGGGAAGACCGTCGTCGTCTCCACCACGGAGAACACACCGACGATGTGGCAGATGGTCCGGCGCGAAGCCTTCAAGAGCGCGTAATTCTCAACCGAAGAATTCCGCGGCGTCGTCGTATCGGCTCTGTGGCACCAGCTTCAATTGGCGCACGGCGTCGGCCAGCGGCACCCGGCCGATGTCCTGGCCGCGCAGCGACACCATCACGCCGTACTCGCCCGCGTGCGCGGCGTCGGCGGCGTTCACCCCGAACCGGGTGGCCAGCACCCTGTCGTAGGCGGTGGGCGTGCCGCCGCGCTGCACATGGCCGAGCACCGTGACCCGCACCTCCTTCTTGATCCGCTTCTCCACCTCGACCGCCAGCTGCGCCGCCACCCCGGTGAACTTCTCGTGGCCGAACTCGTCGATGCCGCCCTGGCGCAACTGCATCGAGCCCTTCGCGGGTTTCGCGCCTTCGGCCACCACACAGATGAAGTGCGAGTCGCCGCGCTGGAACCGTTGTTTGACCAGCCGGCACACCTCCTCGACGTCGAAAGGCTGCTCGGGGATCAGCGTCATGTGTGCTCCCGATGCCAGCCCGGCGTTGAGGGCGATCCAGCCGGCATGACGGCCCATCACCTCGACGAGCATCACCCGCTGATGTGATTCCGCGGTGCTGTGCAGCCGGTCGATCGCCTCGGTGGCGACACCCAGCGCGGTGTCGTGACCGAAGGTCACATCGGTGCAGTCGATGTCGTTGTCGATCGTCTTCGGCACCCCCACCACCGGAACGTTCTCATCCGACAGCCAGTGCGCAGCGGTCAGCGTGCCCTCGCCGCCGATCGGAATCAGCACGTCGATGCCGTTGTCGTCGAGCGTCTGCTTGATCTGGTCCAGCCCGGCCTTGAGCTTGTCGGGATGCACGCGCGCGGTGCCCAGCATGGTGCCGCCCTTGGCGAGCAGGCGGTCGTTGCGGTCGTCGTTGCGCAGCTGGATGCGCCGATCCTCGAGCAGTCCACGCCAGCCGTCCTGGAACCCGACGACCGACGAGCCGTACCGCACGTCGCTGGTGCGCACTATCGCCCGGATCACCGCGTTCAGGCCGGGACAGTCACCACCTCCGGTCAGGATTCCGATCCGCATGGCCTCATCCTCCCTTACACGGCCGTCGGAAGCGGGCCGCGGGCGGCCTCGTAGGCGGCGCCGACGCGGTAGAGCCGATCGTCGGCCAGCGCCGGTGCCATGATCTGCAGCCCGACCGGCAGGTTGTCGTCGGGTGACAGCCCCGACGGCACCGACATGCCGCAGTGTCCGGCCAGGTTCAGCGGCAGCGTGCACAGGTCGAACAGGTACATCGCCAGCGGATCGTCGACCTTCTCCCCCAGCGGGAACGCGGTGGTCGGGGTGGCCGGCGACACCAGCACGTCGACCTTCTGGTAGGCCTCGTCGAGATCGCGCGCGATCAGCGTGCGCACCTTCTGCGCCTGGTTGTAGTACGCGTCGTAATAGCCCGCCGACAGCGCATAGGCGCCGATCATGATGCGGCGCTTGACTTCCGGGCCGAAGCCGGCCGCGCGCGTCAGCGCCATCACTTCCTCGGCACTGTGGGTTCCGTCGTCGCCGACCCGCAGCCCGTAACGCATGCCGTCGAACCGAGCCAGGTTCGACGACACCTCAGACGGCAGGATCAGGTAGTACGACGGCAGCGAGTAATCGAAATGCGGGCAGTCCACCTCGGACACCTCGGCGCCGAGCTCGGTGAGCTTGTCGACCGCGGCGTTGAACGACGCCAGCACGCCGTCCTGGTAGCCGTCACCGCGCAACTGGCGGACCACGCCGACCTTGACGCCGCGCAGGTCGCCGCCCGCACCCGCCCGGGCCGCCGCGACGATGTCGGGCACCTCGGCGTCCAGCGACGTCGAGTCCTTCGGGTCGTGCCCGGCGATCACCTCGTGCAGCAACGCGGTGTCGAGCACCGTGCGTGCGCACGGCCCACCCTGGTCCAGCGACGACGCGCAGGCCACCAGCCCGTAGCGCGACACCGTGCCGTAGGTGGGTTTGACGCCGACGGTCGCGGTGAGCGCCGCGGGCTGACGGATCGAGCCTCCGGTGTCCGACCCGATCGCCAGCGGTGCCTGGAACGCGGCCAGCGCCGCCGCACTGCCGCCGCCCGATCCGCCCGGCACCCGCTCCACGTCCCACGGGTTGCGGGTCGGGCCGTTGAGCCGCGTGTAGGTCACGTTGATGCCGCCGAACTCGCTGGCCGTCGTGAGCCCCGCCAGCACGCCGCCCGCGGCGCGCAGGCGGGCGACCATCGTGGCGTCGTGGTCGGCGACGCGGCCCTTGAACGCGAGGCTCGCCTCGGTGTCGGGCCAGCCGGCGACGGCGGTGAGCTCCTTGACGCCGATGGGCACCCCGCCGAACGGCAGCGACACGTCGGCGTCCTTCGCGGCGGCGCGCGCCTCGTCGGCGGCGACGTGCGAGAACGCGTTGAGCTCCGACGACTCGATGGCCGCGAGGCACTCGTCCAGCGCCTCGAGCGGCGCCAGCTCCCGGCGACGGAAGGCGTCGACGAGCGAGCACGAATCTCCCGACCACGGCTTCGGCATGCCGACAGACTCCCATCCCGTGGACGAGCGGGTCGAAGCGAACCGGCGGATGTGGGACGAGCGCGTGCCGATCCACGTCGGGTCGCGCTTCTACGACCTCGACGGCTGGAAGGCCGGCCGGCCGAACCACCTGGTCGCGCCGTTCGAGGCCGAGGAGATCGGGCCGGTCGACGGCATCCGCCTCTGCCACCTGCAGTGCCACATCGGCGTGGACACACTGAGCTTCGCCCGCCGGGGCGCGACCGTCGTCGGCGTCGACTTCTCCGCACCCGCGGTCGACGCCGCTCGCGCGCTGGCCAAGGAGATCGGTGTCGCCGACCATGCGACCTTCGTGCACTCGACGGTGGAGGACGCCCGCCGGTACGTCGACGGTGTGTTCGATGTCGTCTACACGTCGTGGGGCGCGCTCATCTGGTTGCCCGACCTCGCGCCGTGGGCCCGCACGATCGCGTCACTTCTGCGGCCAGGCGCGTTCGTGTACGTGGCCGATCAGCACCCGATGACGATGAAGTACAGCGGGTCGTACTTCCGCACCCAGCCGTTCCGCGACGACGAGAGCGGCACGTACGCCGATGTCACCGCGCCGACCGTTCACAACGAGGCGTACGAGTGGATGCACCCCATGGCGGAGATCGTCACGTCGCTCGCCGACGCGGGTCTGCGCATCGACTTCCTCCACGAGCACCCGTTCCTCGTGTGGCAGGACCGCGACGAGATGGTGCAGGGCGACGACGGGATGTGGCGCCTGCCCGGCGACCCGCATCCCCAGTCGTTCTCGCTGCGCGCTACCCGCACGACGTGACGT
>NZ_JBOGDB010000096.1:0-1987 GCF_050701515.1 Mycobacterium sp.
TCCACGACCTGACCGAGCTCACCGGAACCACCAAAGCCGTTGCCGCGCTGGCGGAAACACTCGGCGCCGACTTCACCGACGAGGGCGAGCGATACCGGCACCGCGATGCGCTGACCGGTTTGTTCGCCGAATGGTTCACCGCGCATACCGCGGACGAGATCATTGCGGCGCTATCGTCGTCGTCCGTGCTGTGGGACCGGTATCGCAGCTTCGCCGAGGTGGTCACCGAGGACCGGGTGACGGCCAACCCGATGTTCACCCCGCTCAACCAGCCGCGGATCGGCGAGTATATGGCGCCCGGACTGCCGATGTCGATCGACGGCACGTACCCACCGGCAGTGGCCGCCCCGGCGGTCGGCGACGACACTGCCACCGTGCTGCACGAGTGGCTGGGACTGAGCCCAGACGAGATCGGCCAGCTCACCGAATCGGGCACCGTGGCATGAGCACGCTGCTGAAGCTCCTCGAGCTGGAGCCGGGTGCCGACGCGGACATCTGGATTGGCCCCGCCAGCGGTCCAGTCGGCAAGCGTTCTTACGGAGGGCAATTCGTCGCGCAAAGCCTGGCCGCTGCTTGCCGCACCGTCGATCCCGATCGGTTGCCGACCAACATGCATCTGCAGTTCCTTCGCGGCGGTGAAGCCGGTGATTCCGTCGACTACACCGTGACTCGGGTTTTCGACGGCCGCACTGCGGCGGCGCGCCGTGTCGACTCCCATCAGGACGGCCGGCTGCTGACCACCGCGACGGTGTCGTTCGCCATTGATCTACCCGGCCCCGAGCACGGGCAGCGGTCGTCTGTGCCTGGGGACCCCGACGCACTGCCGCAAACCGGCCCGGCCGGCCCCGCACCGTCGATGCCGCTGGACGAGATCGACATCAGGATCGCCGACGACAGATCCAGCGGCGAGTTTGTGCGCCGGTTGTGGTGGCGGGCAACGGTTCCGCTTCCCGACGACGCATTGGTGCATACGTTGGTCGCGGCATACGTCACCGACGTCTACATGATCGACCCGGCGTTGCAGGTGCACGGGCATTCGATGAAGGCCCGCAGCCATCGCAGCGGCACGACCGATTCGTCGATCTGGTTCCATCGGCCGGTCCTGGCCGATCAGTGGAATCTGCTGGAGTCGAGGTCACCGACAGCGGCGCGCGGACGCGGCGTCGTCACCGGCAGCCTGCTCCGTGCCGACGGGGTCATCGCGGCCACGCTGGTGCAGGAAGGCCTTATCGCAGAGCGGGATCCGCGGGTCTAACGCGTGTCGACGTCGGCGGATCTGATCGTGCTGGGAGCCGGTCCGGCCGGGCTCATGGCTGCCTGGCGAGCCAGCCGCTCCGGACGTTCCGTCGTCGTTCTGGAACGGGCCAACGCGGTGGGCGGCATGGCCGCGAGCTTTTCGGTGGCCGGGGTGCGCGTCGACCACGGCAGCCACCGGCTGCATCCAAGCACTGCGCCGGAGATCATGGCCGATCTGCGCGGCCTGCTGGGCGACGACTTGCAGACCCGACCGAGGCACGGTCGGCTGCGGGTGGACGACCGTTGGGTCAGATTTCCATTGCGGCCGTCGGACCTGGCGCGTTCGCTGCCGCATTCGATGATCGCGCGGATCGGTGCCGAGGCGATCACTGCGCCCCTGCGGCGCACGGGTACCGCGACGAGCTATGCCGACGCATTGCGTCGCGGCCTCGGCCCCACGTTGTACGACCGGCTCTACGGGCCGTACGCCGTCAAGCTGTGGGGCAGGCCGGGCGATGAGATCGACCCCGAACAAGCGCGCGTGCGGGTGAGTGCGGACACCCCCTGGAAAATCGCCAGCCGGTTGTTGCGCCGCCCAGCGGGCGGCACCGGGCGGGTGTTCTACTACCCGCGCCTCGGGTTCGGGCAGATTGTGGACGCTGTTGCCGACGCAGCCGTCGACCGCGGCGTGAAGCTGGAACTTGGCGCCGAGGTGACCGGGATCCGGCCGGGACGCGACGGCGTCGAGGTG
>NZ_JBOGDB010000097.1:0-7815 GCF_050701515.1 Mycobacterium sp.
GGTTCGCCGGTAACAACACCAACATTCCCGTTGGACTCGTTGGCAATGGTCAAACCGTCCAGTTTGGCGCCGCCAACGGCAATATCATGAACAACCAGCTGAACCTCGGGATCCTCAGCCCCATGACCGCCGTGGGTGTACAAGCCCCTATAACGGCACAGACAAATGCTCCCGTCACGACTACCGCTCAAACCTCGGCCCTCAATGGGGCCGCGCTCGGCACGCAGCTCGGTGCCCAAACGCAAGCCCCGGTCGCCGCCCCCATCGGCACAGCCCTCGGCGGCACGAACGCCGGTGCGAACACCGGTGCGGCAATCCCGGTCAATGTAGGCGCCGTCGTTCCAGCCCAGGTGGTGAGCCAGGTCCCCGCCCTTGATGGCCAGACTAACGGCGACAACATCAACGCGGGTGTCGGGGCGATACAGGCCGGTGAGACAACAGGCGCCGAGATCGAGGACAACGACGACGCTGAAGGCGGAACTAACGTCCAGGTCGCTGGCTCAAATGCGGAGGCCACCATGGACAACGACACGAGCAGCAGCGGTGGCAATACCAACCAAAATACCGAGGTCACCAACACCACCAACCAAACCACCAACAACAACCAGTCCGTGAATGCGGGCAACAGCGCCAACAACAACACCAGTAACAACCACTCCAGTAACAACGGCAACGGCAGCACCAGCTCTGTCGGCTGACCGAATAGGAGCCGAAGCGGCGCTCACCCCACCGGGTGGGCGCCGTTTCGGTTTGCGTCGAGATCTGCGTGAGGGTCGTGAATTGCCGAAAATTACAGCCCTGGTGTCGATCTCGACGACTTAGTCCATCGTCAGCACCATGCGGAAGCGGGCGTCCCCGCTCATCATCTTGTCGTAGGCGGCCTGGGCCTCTGATAGCGGCATCGTCTCGATCGTTGGCCGCACACCGGTCAGCGCCGAAAACCGAAGCGTGTCTTCAGAATCCTGCGAGGTTCCGGACGCGTGGCCCTGCACGCCGTTCGACCCGGGGATCAATGCGAACGGTGGAACCTGCATCGGATCCGCGGATGCTCCTACGACGACGAGCTGTCCACGCGCCTTGAGGCCGCCCAGCGCCGGCGTCATCGCGTCGGGGACGGTGACCGTGGCGAGGACGACCATTGCGCCGCCGAGCTTGTTCAATTCTTCGGCGACGTCAGACGCCTTCGAGTCGATGTAGTGATGCGCGCCAAGCTCTTTGGCCAACGGGCCCTTTTCCTTGCCGCGCGCGATCGCGGCGACCTCGAAGCCCATCTTGGCGGCGTACTGGACGCCGAGGTGGCCGAGCCCGCCGACGCCCAGGATCGCGACCAGGTCGCCCGGCCGAGCGACGGACTCGCGCAGGGCGTTGAACGTCGTGATACCCGCGCACAACAGCGGCGCAGCGTCGACGTCGGAGAGGTCGTCGGGGATGCGGGCGAGCGCCTCCGCCGGCGCCACCATGTACTCGGCGTAGCCGCCGTCGTATGCGATGCCGGGGATCTGGCCGTTCTCACAGGAGATGAAGTCACCGCGACGGCAGGCCTCGCAGCTGAAGTCGCAGCCGCCGAACCAGCCGACGCCGACGCGGTCCCCGACGGTCCAGCCGCTGACCCCTTCGCCGACGGCGTCGACCTCGCCCGCGACCTCATGGCCGGGCGCGCGCGGGAAGGCGTTTCCCATCGCGCCCGCCACGGTCATCGCGTCGGAGTGGCAGACGCCGCAGGCTCGGACCTTGACGCGAACCTGGCCGCGGCCGGGCTCCGGGATTTGCACTTCGGCCAGCTCAAAGGGCACGTTCGGGGCGGGGACGCGGGCGATTTGCATGGTTGTCACGCCCGGATACCATACGCGTAACAGGACCGTTGTGGCGGCTGTAACGCATGGGACCTGTGTGACGATAATCATCGCAACAGCCTTGTTTTCGCTGATCGGGTAGGGGGTCGCTGTGTTGCGTCGGATGAGTGCGATGGGGTGTGCCGTCGCTGCGGCTGGGACCGCGTTGATCGGTCTGACCGCTGGGGTCGCCAGTGCCGACCCAAGTTGCCCTGACGTGCACTGGATGGGCGCCGCCGGATCCGGCGAGCGCACTGACTACGACTCCGCCGCGTATGCAGGCATGGGCCGGGTCGTGTACCAGTCGTACCGCGCGCTCGAGCAGCAGCTCGCGCAAGAAGGCCGCACCATCACCGCCGAAGCGGTCGACTACCCCGCCATTGAGGTGCCCGAGGACGCCGGCGTGCTCGACTGGGGGAATTTCATCGGGAGCGTGGATACCGGAAAGGCCGCGCTTGGCGGGCAGTACGCGGCGTTTACTCAACGATGCCCCAACACCAAGGTGGTGCTGGCGGGTTACTCCCAGGGCGCGATGGTGGTGCACCGCAACCTCCATGAGCTTGCCGCCAGTCCCAATCTGGCGGCCGCGCTGCTGATCGCCGACGGCGACCGGCTACCGGAAGACACCACGGTCAACATCGGTACCGCCCCGGCGGGGCCGGACGAGGTAGGCGGTGCCGCGCAGGACTGGCCGATTCTCGCGCATGCCCCTGACGAGCTGCCTGCGAATGTCGGCGTTCGAACGATCAGCGTGTGTGACGCCGGCGACGCGGTCTGTGACTACAACCCCGATGCCGAGGAAGAGACGACGGCGACAGCCGTGGCGATTCACACGAGCTACGACGTCGGCACGAACAGCGGTCAGATGTGGACCTGGATGCTGCACCAGTTCGTCGGGGCGTCGTCATCGGCGACGCCTGAGGCGCCGGTATCAGTCATGGCGTCGGAGTAGTTGCCTCCCCGCGTTGTGAGCGGGAAATCAGCAACACCACCACGCCCGCGGGCAGCAACAGCGCCGCTAGCACCGCGAGGATCGCATTGATTGCGCCACCGGTCGACATTCCGGCACGCTGCAGCATCTCGAGAACGGTTCCCGACACCGCGACGCCGACACCGGCGAGGGCGACCAGGAATGTCAACGTCACTCCCGCGGCTTCTCCGGCTCGCTCGGGCCGCACGACGGCCTGGGTCGCCACCGTCGTGAATGCGTAAACCAGGCCCATGGTGAGCCCGCAGGCGGTCAGCGCGGGTAAATACATTGCCCATCCGTTGGCAGCGGCGAGCGCCGCCAGTGACAGCGCCGCCAGCACGCTGGTGACACCCATGACCAGCACCGGACGGCCTGACGCCAGCCGTCCGGCCAGCGCGCCGCCCAGCGCGGCACCGACCGACGGTCCGAGGAAGACAAGGCCCGCCGTCAACGGGTCGAGGTCACGCACCTGCTGCAGATACATCGTGGACAGAAAGATCGTGACGGTGTAGGCGATGTTGGCGATGGTGCCGGCGACAACCAGGATGCTGAACCGGGCGTTGCGGGCCAGCGCCAAATCGACCAGCGGCCATCGCACTCGGTTTTCGACGAACACGAACGCGGCCAGTACCACAAGCGCAAATGCGAAGGCGCCGGCTGTGCTCAATGACAGCCAGCCCCAATGCGGCGCCCGGTCAAATGTCAAGGTGAACAACCCGATTCCGGTGGTGATCAGGGCAAGGCCTGCGATGTCGATCCGGCGTGGCACCGTCTCATCCGACGATTCGGTGATGCTCCACGCGCCGACGGCCAGTGAGATGAGCGTCAGCGGCACATTCAGCCAGAAGATCCACCGCCAGCCGATGGTTTCGGTCAGCAAGCCGCCGATCAGTGGACCGGCGGCATTGCCCAATCCCGCTATGCCGTAGGCCAATCCGATGGCATAGCCGGCACGCACCGCAGGAAAGGCGTTGGTCAGCACGCTGATTGAGACCGGAAAGATCAGCGCCGCACCGACGCCCTGCAGTCCGCGAAAGGCGATAACCAGCCCCGCCGACGGCGCCAGGGCACACAGGGTCGATGCCAGTCCGAACAGCGCGACCCCGGCCAGCAGTGCACGCCGACGGCCGAAGATGTCGCCGATCCGGCCTGCAGGGACCATGAAAGCCCCCAGTGCCAGCATGTAGACGCTGATCACCCATTGCAGATCGGTGGCGTTGCTGTCCAGATCGGAAGCCATCCGCGGCAGCGCCAGATTCATCGCGAAATAGTCGATCTGGACGCAGAACAAGGCCATCGAAACCGCCGCCAGCACCCAGCGGGAACGCACGGATCCGGGCATCGAAGTCACCCGCCGACGATACGGCTCGCAACCGTCGGTTTGGCGCTAATCTGACACGCGAACCGCCCGGCGATCAGGGAGCGTGGCAGATGTTGTGGCGTTACGTGAAGGCTCAGCTCTGGGTTCTGCTGTGCGGCGGGCTGGTCGGCCCGATCTTTCTGGCCGTGTACTTCGCCACCGGCCAGAGCAGCTTGATGAAATGGATGTTTTACGTTGGGCTGTTCATCACCGCCGCCGACGTTCTTGTCGCCCTGGCCATTGCCAACTTCAGCGCCAAGTCGTCGGCTAAGAAGCAGGCATTGGAGCAGAGTGGCGTGCTCGCCCTGGCGCAGGTGACCGGCATCCACGAGACGGGCACACGGATTAATGAAAACCCGCTGGTGAAGATCGATCTGCAGATCTCCGGGCCGGGTATCGCGCCGTTCACGTCGCAGGACCGAGTGATCGCGTCGGTCGCGCGGCTGCCCATGATCACGAACCGCAAGCTGGTCGCGTTGGTCGACCCGGCCACCAACGAGTACCACATCGATTGGGAGCGCAGCAGTTTGGTGAGTGGACTGATGCCGGCGAACTTCACCATCGCCGAAGACAACAAGTCTTACGACCTCACCGGCCAGGCCGAGCCGCTGATGGAGATCCTGCAGGTGCTGAAGGCCAACGGCATCGGGATGAACAGCATGATCGACCTGCGGTCCAATCCCGCTGCGCGCCAGCAGGTGCAGGCGATCGTAAGGCGCGCGGCGGCGCAACAAGCACCCCCCGCGCCCGCGGCGACTCCGTCAGCTCCGGTGCCCAACCCATCGGTGGCCCCGCCGGAACCGTCCACCTCGCAGCGCCTGCAGGAATTGGAAACTCTGCGCGCCACCGGTGCCATCTCCGAAGAGGAGTACACCACCAAACGCGCACAGATCCTCGCCGACCTCTGACATGGACGCCCCGTCCGCCGATTACGGCGTCTACTCCGAAGTCGGCACGTTACGCAAGGTGTTGGTGTGCTCGCCAGGCCTGGCACACGAGCGGTTGACCCCGACCAACTGCGACGACCTGTTGTTCGACGATGTGCTGTGGGTGCAGAACGCCCGTCGCGACCATTTCGACTTCATCGACAAGATGCGCGACCGTGGCGTCGACGTGGTCGAACTGCACGACGTGCTCGCACAGACGATGGACAACCCGGAGGCGAAGACCTGGCTGCTGGACCGCAAGATCGTGCCCAACGAAGTCGGCCTCGGACTGGTCGACGACACCCGCGGGTTCCTCGATTCGCTGACCACCCGCCGCCTGACCGAGCTGTTGATCGGTGGCATGTCCACTCTCGACCTGCCCACCGAGATCCAGTCGGGGTATCGCACGCTGGCCCGCGAAGCCACCGGCGTCACCGAGTATTTGATGCCGCCGCTGCCCAACACCTTGTACACCCGTGACACCACCTGCTGGATCTACCGGGGGGTGACGCTCAACCCGTTGTTCTGGCCGGCCCGGCACGACGAGACGCTGTTGATGAAGGCCATCTATCAGTTTCATCCCGACTTCGTCGGAACGACCTTGTGGTGGGGTGACCCGGAAAAGTCCTGGGGCTTGGCGACGATCGAGGGCGGCGACGTGTTGGTGCCCGGGAACGGCGTCGTCATCATCGGAATGAGCGAGCGCACCTCGCGGCAAGCCATCACCCAGGTGGCCGCCACGCTGTTCGCACAGGGTGCCGCGATGAAGGTCATCGTCGCCGGGTTGCCCAAACTGCGGGCGGCCATGCACCTCGACACCGTGTTCACCTTCGCCGACCGCGACGTGGTGACCCTCTACCCGGACATCATGGATTCGGTGCAGACGTTCGTCCTGCATCCCGGCGACGAAGACCCTGGCGTCGACGTCGAGGAGGCAACCAAACCTTTCACCGAAGTGGTGGCGGACGCGCTTGAGCTGGATGCGCTGCGGGTGGTGGAAACCGGTGGCACCAAATATGACTCGGAACGCCAGCAATGGGACAGCGGCAACAACCTGGTCGCGGTGGAACCGGGAGTGGTGTTCGCCTACGACCGCAACACCCACACCAACACGCTGCTGCGCCGGGCCGGTGTCGAGGTCATCACCATCGTCGGGGCGGAGCTCGGCCGCGGCCGCGGCGGCGGGCATTGCATGACCTGCCCGCTGATCCGCGATCCCGTCGAATAACTGGGGTCTGACCGCCGTCACCCGTATTAGAACGCGTTACAGTTCGGCTGTTAGCCTGGTCCGCAGCCTCACGGAAGGAGCAGCGGTGACGGCATCTGGCGGGCCCCTGGACGGGCGAGTGGCATTCATCACCGGGGCCGCGCGCGGCCAGGGCCGGGCCCACGCGATCCGGCTGGCGAGCGAGGGCGCCGACATCATCGCGATCGACGTATGCCGCCCGATCTCTGACACCATCACCTATCCGCTCGGTACGCCCGAGGAGCTGGCCGAAACGGTGCGGGCGGTGGAAGCGATCGGCGGCAAGGTGCTGGCCCGCGAAGTCGACATCCGCGACCTGGCCGCGCTGCAGCAGGTGGTCGCCGACGGCATCGAGCAGTTCGGCCGGCTGGACATCGTGGTGGCCAACGCAGGGGTGCTGAATTGGGGCCGGATGTTCGAGATGTCCGAAGAGCAGTGGGACACGGTCATCGACGTCAACCTCAACGGAACGTGGCGCACCATCCGTGCCGCGGTACCGGCAATGATCGAGGCGGGCAACGGGGGCTCGATCATCATCGTCAGTTCGTCGGCCGGATTGAAGGCCACGCCGGGCAACGGCCACTACTCGGCGTCCAAGCACGGTCTGGTCGCCATCACCAATGCGTTGGCAATCGAGGTGGGGGAGTTCGGGATTCGGGTCAACTCCATCCACCCGTATTCAATCGAGACACCGATGGTGGAGAAGAAGGCGATGATGGAAGTCTTCGCCAAGTATCCGAGCTATCTGCACAGCTTCGCGCCGATGCCGTTGCATCCGGTCAACCACAAGCGCAAGAAGGGCTTGCAGGAATTCATGCTGCCCGAGGAGGTTTCCGAGGTGGTTGCCTGGCTGGCCGGCGATGGATCGGCGACGATATCGGGCACCCAGATAAACGTCGACCGCGGCGCCATGAAGCATTAGCTGGGCAGGACCAAGACCGGCACCGGGCTGTGGCGGATGATCTTCGCGCCGTGAGATCCCAGGAAGACGGTTTTGATGCTGCGGCGCGACGTGGTGCCCAGCGCAAGAAGCTCGCCATCCTCCCAATCGGTGGCGTCCAACGCCTCATCCCAGCCGTTGCCCGTAATCACCTGCAGCTCAACGTCACCACCGACGACACCGTCCGCCTTCAGTTTGGCGAGCATCTCGCGCAACTGCTGCGCCCACGCCTCGAGCAACGAATCTTCGGCGTGCAGGCCCACTTCCGGCGGGAACATGGTGCGGCCCCGGATCGCATACGAGACCACCCGCATCTTGACGTCGAGTTGCGCGGCGAGTGCCGCCACGCGTTCGACCACCCGGACCGATTCCGGCGTGCCCGAATAGGCACAGGTGACACGTATGAGCTTGCCCGACCGTGCGCCGCGGTATCCCCGCGGACTGAGCGCGACGGGTACCGGCGCGGAGTGCAGCAGCCAGTCGGTGGTGGAGCCGAGAACTACTTGGCCGAGCGCGCCGTTCGACGACGAACCCGTCACCA
>NZ_JBOGDB010000098.1:0-2475 GCF_050701515.1 Mycobacterium sp.
GCCCACGCCTGCACCCGCGCCGCCGACCGAGGCCCCGCCGCAGCCCCGCCCGTATCCTCAGCAGCCGCCGCCGACCCCGGCGCCGCCCCCACCGAATCCCGGAGCCCCCGCGCCCCCGAAGCCGCCGGCCACCCTCGCTGATCGCATTGCCGACGAGAAGGCGCTGCGGCAGAGCACCGATCCGCAGATCCAGATATTGGCGCTGCAGTTCCAGTCCACCCGCTGCAACGAAGACGACATCCTGGCCGGCAATGACGACCCGAATCTGCCGCTGGTGACCTGCTCGACCGACCACACCCAGGCGTACCTGCTGGACAAGTCGATCATCAGCGGCGAACAGATCAAGGACGCCACCTCGGGCCTGGACCCGCAACGCGGTGAGTACGTCGTCGACCTGGAGTTCAAGCCCGACGCCGCCGACATCTGGGCGGACTTCACCGCGGCAAATGTGGGTACCCAGACCGCGTTCACGTTGGACTCACAGGTCGTCAGCGCCCCGGAGATTCAGGAAGCCATCCCGGGTGGTCGCACCCAGATCACCGGTCAGTTCACCGGCGATGAGGCGAAAGAGCTTGCCAATGTACTGAAGTACGGCTCGCTGCCGCTGTCGTTCGAGTCCTCGGAGGCCGAAACCGTCTCGGCCACACTAGGTTTGACATCGTTGGAGGCGGGTCTGTTTGCCGGTGCGGTTGGTTTAGCGCTGGTGCTGTTGTATTCGCTGCTGTATTACCGGGTACTGGGGCTGCTGACGGCGCTGTCACTGGTGGCTTCGGGCGCAATTGTTTACGCGCTGCTGGTGCTGCTCGGCAGATGGATCAACTACACGCTGGACCTGGCGGGCATCGCCGGTCTGATCATCGGCATCGGGATGACAGCGGACTCGTTCGTGGTGTTCTTCGAACGCATCAAAGACGAGATCCGCGAAGGTCGTTCGTTCCGCTCGGCGGTCCCGCGCGGTTGGGTGCGCGCGCGCAAAACGATCCTGTCCGGCAACGCGGTCACCCTCCTGGCCGCCGTGGTGCTCTACATCCTGGCCGTCGGCCAGGTGAAGGGCTTCGCGTTCACCTTGGGCTTGACCACGGTTCTCGACGTCGTGGTGGTCTTCCTGGTGACGTGGCCGCTGGTGTACCTGGCTTCGAAGTCGCCGATGCTGGCCAAGCCGGCGTTCAACGGCCTGGGCGTGGTGCAGCAGATCGCGCGCGAGCGACGAGCGTCCGTGCATGCGACGGGACGGGGATAGCCGATGGCTAAGCACAATTCCAACGTGACCGAATCGAGCGCCGTCGAAGCGCCCGGTCTCGAAACAGCGACGGCCGAAGCGCGGCACGGCTTCTTCGTCAGGCTCTACACCGGCACGGGGGCTTTCGAGGTCGTCGGGCGCCGCAAGCTGTGGTACTCGGTCAGCGGTTTGATCGTCGCGGTTTGCATCGCGAGCATGGTGCTGCGCGGTTTCGCGTTCGGCATCGATTTCGAGGGCGGCACCAAGGTGTCGATGCCCGCCGAAACCGCGACGGGCACCGTCAGCGTCCAGCAGGTCGAGGATGTCTTCAGCGACACGCTGGGCAAGGAGCCCGAGTCGGCGGTGGTCGTCGGCAGCGGCGGTTCCGCCACCGTGCAGATCCGGTCAGAGACCCTGACAAACGAGGAGACCGAAGAGCTGCGCACGGCGCTGGTCGACCAGTTCCAGCCGAGGGGGCCCGATGGCCAGCCCAGCAGGCTGGCGATCAGTGATTCGGCGGTGTCGGAAACCTGGGGCGGTCAAATCACGAAGAAGGCACTCATCGCGCTGGTGGTCTTCCTGGTGCTGGCGACGATCTACATCACGGTGCGCTACGAGCGGTACATGGCGATCTCCGCTATGGCGACCTTGATTTTCGACCTGGTCGTCACCGCGGGCGTGTACTCGTTGGTCGGGTTCGAGGTCACCCCGGCCACCGTCATCGGCCTGCTGACCATCCTCGGCTTCTCGCTGTACGACACCGTGATCGTGTTCGACAAGGTCGAGGAGAACACGCAGGGCTTCCAGCACACCACCCGAAGGACCTTCGCCGAGCAGGCCAACCTGGCCGTCAACCAAACCTTCATGCGGTCTATCAACACCAGCGTCATCTCGGTGCTGCCGATCATCGCGCTGATGGTGATCGCGGTGTGGCTGCTGGGGGTGGGCACTCTCAAGGACCTGGCCCTGGTGCAGCTGGTCGGCGTCATCGTCGGCACCTATTCGTCGATCTTCTTCGCCACCCCGCTGCTGGTGTCGCTGCGGGAACGCACCCAGCTGGTGCGCACCCACACCCGCCGGGTGCTCGACCGCCGCAAGGGCGCCGCCGACCGGTCCCGCGCGTCGGACGAGTCCGCCGATGAACCCGATGCCGAGCGGGACGCCGTCGGGGCCGCGCCCCCGGCTGCCGGCAGGCATTCGGCGCCCGACAAGCCCGCACCGGGCGCGCGTCCGGTCCGGCCGACCGCCTCCAGGAC
>NZ_JBOGDB010000099.1:0-4681 GCF_050701515.1 Mycobacterium sp.
CCCGCGCAGTCACCGAACTGGTGGAGTTGTTGGCGGAGTTGGGTTTTGAGCCCGAGCCCGCCGAGGGTCCGCGCACGCGCGAGATCCGGTTGCGGCACTGTCCTTTCCAGAACTTGGCCGAACAACATGGCGAGGTGATCTGTTCTGTGCACCTGGGCCTGATGCAGGGTGCGCTGACGGCGATGCGGGCACCGGTCACCGTGGATCGTCTGGACCCGTTCGTCGAGCCCGACCTGTGCGTCGCGCACCTCGCACCCGCACCGACCCGTGATAGGGCATCGTCATGACCGACCTCGTTATCCGGGTCGCTGCCGCGGCCACGCTGATATGGATGGGCATGGTGTTGGCGATCTCCTTCCTGGAAGCACCGCTGAAGTTTCGCGCCGAAGGCCTCGAGCTACGGGTGGGCCTGGCCATCGGGCGCATCGTGTTCCGAGCCCTCAACATCGCCGAGGTCATCTGGGCGGTGGTCATCGCGGTCTGCCTGACCATCGCCCCGTCATCGCGCCCCGTGCTCGTACTCGCCGCGGTGACAGCGGTGCTGCTCGTCGTGCAGCTGCTGGTGGTGCGGCCGAGGCTCAGCCGGCGCTCGGCCCGCGTACTGGCCGGCCATGACGCACCCCGCTCACGCGCACACCACGCCTACATCGGGTTGGAGGCGCTCAAACTCGCCGCGCTGCTCGCCCTTGGTGCCGCCCTGCTGGCGGGATGACGATCCCGCAACTCACCCACGAAGGAGAACACCATCACCGTTCATCAGCCGGCCCTCGAGGCGCTCGGCGATCACGACTATCTGGTCCGGTTTCAGCAGGACCAGGACACCGTGGTCGTGCGCATGCACGCCGACCCCGCCGTGGTTGCGCAGATCGCCGACGACGAGCAGCACGTCGTCGAGGCGACCGCGGCTTACCTGATCGCCCGTCAAAGCGTCGACGACCTGCCCGAGCAGGTCGACCTCGACACGGTCGCCGCCGCCTACGACGGCTATGTCGAGGACCTTCACCGCCAGTTGACCCCGCCCTCGAACCGCTGAGAACCGGGACAGCCACTATGGACAAGGTCTCGCTGACCGCGCTTGGCCGGCAGCATCTGACGGCCGCACACCACGCCCACAGCGGGCGCAGCGCGCACACCGTGTACGGGGGGCACCAACACACGTTGCGACAAACCCTGATTGCGCTGACCACGGGCACCCAACTTGACGATCACGAGAGCCCCGGCGAAGCCACGCTGCAGGTTTTGCACGGGCGGGTTCGGCTGACCAGTCCTGACACCAGCTGGGACGGCCGCCCCGGCGATCACCTCGTCATCCCCGCCACCCGCCACGGCCTGCACGCCGTCGACGACAGTGTCGTGCTGCTCACCGTCGCCAAATCCGTTCAGCGCTACGGCGAACCCACCTATGACGACGATCTGCCTGGGCAATGAGGCGAACAGTCCACGCCCCAAAGGCTGCCATCGTGATCGACGTCATGACCGACGGCGAAGGACCCGCAGCACGACGATCCCGGCTTGGGCGGCGACCATCATTGGCCGCTAGGCGCGGAAGCACTTGCGCGCATTCGCCGATGCCCGTGGCGTTTCGCGCATTCGAGGGCCTGCGACGATCCGCGGTTCGTCGCCGAGGACGCCAAAGAAGGGCTGGCCATGATCGAACTCGCGGCCACCGACATCGACTGACCATGTGTGCTGTCGAAACACGACAAAGCACCGCGCCGCCGTTGTCTGGTTGTGGCAAACCCTGCGAGGTGCATCCACACCACCATGGGGATAACCGATGGTCGAGCTGTGGAGGTGGGTGATGGTTATCAGCGAGCGGACCGACGGCCGCGCTGCTAACCACGCTGGTAGCAGTCGGCCCACTACTGGACGAAGCCAACCCGCGGCCAGGGGATGTCGATGAACCCCCACGATCAACGCGGGACGGCGCACTGGCGGGCGGATGAAGCCGCGATGGACACCTTTACCATGCGCCTGCCCCGGTGGCCGGTTCTGCTGCGCCTGGCCGGCCGCGATCCACTGGTCCGCGCCACCGATCGGATCGAGGCACTGGTTTTGGTGCTGGCTGTCGTGGTGTCGCTGCTCGCCATCCCGATCACAGCCGCCGCGGGCACCGCGGTCTATGACTCGCTCCGCCAGGTCTACGCCGAGCAGGCCGACACTCGCCACACCGTGGCCGCAACGGTCACCGACGTCCCTGCCTCCCAACAAATCTTGCGAACAGCCACCACCACCGTGTCGGCCCGATGGAACGCCGCCGGCGCCGAACACACCGGCGCGGTCAAGGCGCAATCGACAACCAAAACTGGCGACACCGTTGAGATCTGGGTCGACAACAACGGAGCGCAGGCCCCCGCACCAACCCCGACCACCCGCGCCGCCATGGAGGCAGCGACGGGCGCACTGGTGATCTGGATAAGCGTGGCCGCCATCGCGGCGACGCTGTACACCCTCACCCGGGCCGTATGCGACCGTATCCGTTTCACCGGGTGGCAACACGATCTCGAGCACTTGGTCGGCAACGGCGACGGGCATCAGCAGCCAGGCCGCACGTCGGAACGGTGAAACTCTGCTCATGGCACCCCCGTACACCGACCCCACACACGGACACAACGTGGCAAATGACCGCGGCGATCGATTCCTACACCCGCGACCAACCACTCGGCAACCGGATGCACGGTGCAACGGACCCGCCGCATGCCCCAATCGCACTGCAGCGCTGGGAATCTGACGGAGGCGCTGGGCAATGAGATGAGTTGCTGGACACACCGTTCAGCGATCCCGAATAACCAAACCCCAACCGAAAGGCAACGACATGACCGACACTTCGACCACAGCGCCGACGACGACCGATGCCGGCATCCCGGTGGAAAGTGACGAGCACTCGTTGACCATCGGCCCCGACGGACCGATCCTGCTGCACGACCACTACCTGATCGAACAGATGGCGGCGTTCAACCGCGAACGCGTCCCCGAACGCCAACCCCATGCCAAGGGCAGCGGCGCTTTCGGGCGCTTCGAGGTTACCAACGACGTCAGCGCCTTCACCAAGGCCGCGGTGTTTGCACCCGGCACCACCACCGAGACGGTGATCCGGTTCTCCACCGTGGCCGGCGAACGCGGCAGCCCGGATACCTGGCGCGACCCCCGCGGCTGGGCGCTGAAGCTCTACACAACCGACGGCAACTACGACATCGTCGGCAACAACACCCCGGTGTTCTTCATCCGCGACCCGCTCAAGTTCGGCCACTTCATCCGCTCGCAAAAGCGCCGCGCCGACAGCAACCTGCGCGACCACGACATGCAATGGGACTTCTGGACGCTCTCACCGGAGTCCGCACACCAGGTCACCTACCTGATGGGCGATCGCGGCATCCCCTGCACCTGGCGGCACATGAACCTCTACGGCTCGCACACCTACATGTGGATCAACGCGGGCGGCGAAAGGTTCTGGGTCAAATACCATTTCATCACCGACCAGGGCGTCGCGAACCTCACCCAGGCCCAGGCCGACGAGCTGGCCAAGCTCGACACCGACCACCACACCCGCGACCTATTCGAGGCGATCGATTGTGGCGAGCACCCGAGCTGGACGCTGAATATGCAGATCATGGGATTCGACGACGCCAAGACCTACCGGTTCAACCCGTTCGACCTGACCAAGGTGTGGCCGCACGCCGACTACCCGCTGATCGAGGTCGGCAAGCTGACCCTGGATCGCAACCCCACCGACCACCACAGCCAGATCGAACAAGGCGCCTGGGAGCCGTCCAACATGGTGCCCGGCATCGGGGCCAGCCCGGACAAGATGCTGCTGGGCCGGATGTTCGCCTACGCCGACGCCCACCGCTACCGAATCGGCGCCAACTACAACCAACTCCCGGTCAACGCACCACAGTCGCCGGTGCACAGCTACAGCGCGGCCGGCCTAATGCGCTACCAGCTGGCGACCGACCCGGTGTACGCGCCCAACTCCAAGGGCGGGCCGCTGGCCGACACCGCCCGCCACGGCGAGCCCGCCGGTTGGCACACCGACGGTGACATGGTGCGCACCGCCTACACGCTGCGCGCCGAAGACGACGACTGGGGCCAGGCCGGCACCCTGGTCCGCGACGTGATGGACGATGCGGAGCGGGAACGCTTGGTGGACAATGTCGTTGGCCACCTTCGGGCCGGCGTCAGCGAGCCGGTTCTGCAACGCGCCTTCGACTACTGGCGCAAGGTCGACCGCGACCTCGGCGATCGGATCGAAAAGGGTGTTCGGCAATGAGCCAAACCATCGAGTCTGAACCGTCGCACACGACGTTCACGACGGTGAACCCGACACTCTCGGATCACCTCGTCCTTGTCGAGGTGATCAACGAACGCGGCTAGGCCGAAACGGCCGGCAAGTAGCTCACGGCGACGTGAAGGAGCAGAGGCATGCGTGTCGTAGTGGAACGTGATCGCTGTGAAGGCAACGCCGTCTGCGTGAGAATCGCGCCCGAGGTGTTCACACTCGACGAAGTCGAATACGCCATGGTCACCGCCGACCCTGTCCCCGTCGAGCAGGAGACGCTCGCCCAGAAGGCCATCGCCGAGTGCCCGCGCGCGGCCCTCGCAGCCAATCGGTAAACGAACGGCACCTTGGTGCTGTCGGCACTATATCGGCGGCGGGCTGGGTTTTCCTCGCGCCACGGCG
>NZ_JBOGDB010000100.1:0-1733 GCF_050701515.1 Mycobacterium sp.
CGGCTCGGCTGCGCGCAGCCTGGCGAGACGCCCGGGTCCTTCGGCGATGCGCTGCGCCGGCTCGCCGATCGGGCGACCTACCTCTACGTCGACGGCGGCCGCTACTGGTTTTAGACCCAGCCGAGCGTCACGCGCACCGCGGACGACCGTGCGGCGGCGCTCCAGGCCGATGATGTCTGGGCCGAGCTGATCAAGCGGCTGCGGGCGGACCGCGAGCGCGGGCCGTTCGCCGCCATGCACGTGGTCCCTGAGAACAGCGGCGAGGTGCCCGACGAGATGGAAGCGCGGCTCGTCGTGCTCGGCCCCGACTATCCGCATGACAGCAACGGCGACAGCAAGGCCAAAGCCGCGGCCGATGAGATCCTCACCAAGCGCGGGCAGCAGCCGCGCATCTATCGCAACACGCTGCTGTTTCTCGCCCCCGACACCCGCCGGCTGGGCGAGCTCGAGCAGGCGATGCGGCTGCTCATGGCCTGGCGCTCGATCGTTCGGGACCAAAAGACGCTCAATCTCGATGAGTTCCAGCGCCGACAGTCGGAGACCAAAGCAGCTGAGTGGGACAAGACGGTCGACGCTCGCATCGGCGAGACCTGGGTCTGGGCCCTGGCACCGCATCAGCCCGATCCGCAGCGCCCCGGGATCGAGTGGACAATCAACCGCCTGAGCGGTCGGGACGCGATCGCCAGGCGGGCCGGCAAACGCTTCGAGAGCGACGAGGCTTTGCTGAGCCAGCTTGGACCCGGACGGCTGCGCAAGGCGCTCGACCAGTTCGGTCTCTGGCGCGCTCAGGACCACGTCGAGATCAAGCAGCTGCAGACCGACTTCGCGACCTACCTGTATCTGCCTCGACTGCGCGATCGGCAGCTGTTGATCGATGCCGTCCGGTCAGCGATCAACCAGCTGGTGTGCGACCACTTCGCCTATGCCGATGGCTTCGAAGAAGCTCGCTACGTCGGATTGGTCGCCACCGGCGGCGGCGGGACCGTGATCGACCTTTCCGGCCTGATCGTGAAGCCCGAGATCTCGCTCGCTCAGATCGAAAGGGAACGAGGCGTCAGCCCGCCTCCACCTTCAATCGACGAGCAGATCAGAGGTGGATCGAACGCAGACGAGCCCGGACCGAGCCTGCCCAGGCGCTTTTACGCCAGTGTGACGATCGATCCGAACCGCGCCGGGCGCGACGTTGGCCGGATCGCCGAGGAGGTGCTCCAGCACCTCACGACCCTGCCGCGCACTAATCTGAAGCTGATGCTCGAGATCGAGGCCGATGCCCCCGACGGCGTACCCGACGATGTACAACGTCTCGTGACCGAAAATTGCCACTCGCTGAAATTCACCGCGCACGGCTTTGAATGACGGGGGTCGGCGCCCGCGCGAGACCGCGCATGATAATTCATGAACTATGAGAAGATCCGCGCCGGGCACGGATGAATCGACGGCGGCAGATGGTGCACGTTTGGACCGCATTGGACGTCGATTCGCACGCTCGAACCGTCGTGATAGCCAAAAGCCGTGTGATCGCAAGTGGTTATGTGTCGTCACAAAGTTGCACAAAGAGTGACGAATCGTGCACTTCTCGATCGTACTGAAATTCGCACGGGCTGATAAATTCCTGGAAATTCCGGAAATTCGCGTAGTTTCCCGAGGGCACGCCAAGGGGTCGACAGCCAGCGGCCGGCAGTCTGGAGGATCGGCGTTGCTTCTGGAAAAGGACGCCTCATGGCGCTGAGCCT
>NZ_JBOGDB010000101.1:0-5085 GCF_050701515.1 Mycobacterium sp.
GGTGTCACTCGTGCCCACCATGATGCTGTCTATTCCCTTCTGCACGCTCGTGGTGTTCATGCTCAATATCTTGCTCGACGAGATCGGGGCTGCCGATTTGTCTGGCAGCGGTGCGGCGCTCTCCACGGTCAATCAGATCGGACCAATCGTGACTGTGGTCGTGGTCGCCGGCGCGGCCGCGACCTCGATGTGCGCTGATCTGGGCGCTCGCACGATCCGCGAAGAGCTGGACGCGATGCGGGTGCTCGGGATCAGTCCTGTTCAGCGGTTGGTTGTGCCGCGGGTGCTGGCGGCCACGCTGGTTGCGTTGATGCTGAACTCTGTGGTCACGTTGGTTGGATTGCTCGGCACGTTCTTCTTCTCGGTGTACGTCCAGAACGTCACGCCGGGTGCGTTTGCAGCCAGCTTGACGCTGCTTGTCGGGATGCCCGAGGTCATCACCGCGATGGTCAAGGCAATGCTGTTTGGACTCGCCGCCAGCTTGATCGCTTGCTACAAAGGCATTTCGGTGGGTGGCGGTCCGCAGGGTGTCGGCAATGCGGTGAATGAAACCGTCGTGTATACGTTCATGGCGCTGTTTGTGATCAACGTGCTGGTGACCGCCGTCGCTCTCAAGGTGGCACCGAAGTGAGCCACAGCCTCGTCCCAAGTCGACCGTACGGACGGCTGGTGCGCATACTGCAAGCTTGGGCCGATGCCTGGAAGCGGCTTGGCCGGCAGGGACAGTTCTATGCCACGACTCTCCGCTCGATCGGGGACGTTTTGGTCAACTACCGCATTGAATTGATCCGTGCCATCGCGGCGATGAGCCTTGGCGTCGGTGCACTGCTGCTAATCGGCGGCACGGTCGTGATCGTGGGTTTCCTGACGATGTTCGCGGGTGCCGTTGTCGCCGTGCAGGGCTATGACGCCCTGTCGAATATCGGCGTAGAGGCCTTGACTGGGTTTGCTTCTGCATACTCCAATACGCGCCTCGCGGCTCCGTTGATAGCAACTGTGGGGCTTGCGGCAACCATCGGTGCCGGGTCGACTGCCCAGCTCGGTGCGATGAGAATCAGCGAGGAGATCGACGCGCTGGAAGTGATGGGTGTGAGGTCAGTGGCGTATCTGGCCTCCAGCCGAGTTGTTGCCGGTGTGATTGTGGTGATACCGCTGTATTGCGTGGCGGTCCTGACGTCGTTCTGGGCGGCGAAGTTCACCACTATTCTCTACGGTCAGTCGGTCGGAGTCTACAACCACTACTTCAACACTTTCCTGATCCCGACGGACTTGATGTGGTCCTTCCTCGTGGTCATCTTCTCCGCGGTTGTCGTGATGCTAATCCACACCTACTACGGCTACAACGCATCCGGTGGTCCGGCGGGCGTGGGAGAGGCCGTGGGCCGAGCGGTGCGCGCATCGCTGGTATTCGCTGTATTCGTCAATTTGTTTGTCTCACTTGCTATTTACGGCCACACCGGCAACTTCAATCTGTCTGGATAGCGTCATGAAGCCTAGGAAAGGAGAGAGCCGAATCTCGCCGGCATGGTGGGCAACGATTCTGGTTGCGGTGATCGTCGGCGCCGTCGCGTTGTCCTGGGCGCTGTTCAATCGGGCCTTCACGGCCTATGTCCCGGTCACCCTGACGTCCGAACGCGCCGGTCTGATGATGGACCCCGGTGGAGTGGTGAAAATGCGTGGTGTCGAGGTGGGCAGGGTCGCGGCCGTCACCCTGGGTGAACAGCAACCCGTAAGGATTCGGCTGGAAATTCATCCCGGACAGATCAAGAACATTCCTGCCAACGTCGAGGCACAGATCACAGCCGCAACGGCATTCGGAGACAAGTACGTGGAGCTCCTTGCTCCCAAAGACCCCAGCCCGGAGCGGCTTTCGGCTGGTGCGCTCTTGTATTCACACAATGTCACCACCGAGGTCAACACGGTGCTAGAAAACCTTGTCGACCTGCTCGACCAGATCGACCCGGCCAAACTGAATGCTGTCCTGACGACGCTGGCCGACGGTCTGCGTGGAAAGGGCGAGAAGATCGGTGAAGCCACCACAGCCGCCAATCAGGTGCTGATGCAGCTGAATCCGCGAAGTGAGACGATCCGACAGGACTTTCGGTCTTTCGCAGGTTTCAGCGACGCCTATGCTACAGCGGCGCAAGACATCCTGGCGACGTTGAACGCGGCGAGTACGACCAGCACGACAATCACCAACCACGCGGCAGCACTTGATGCGCTACTGCTCAACGTGATTGGTTTGTCGGATTCGGGAATTGGTCTGCTTGAGCCGACCAAGGAAAACCTGGTTCGTGCGGTCAACATCCTCGAACCCACCACCAATCTCCTGATGAAGTACCAACCGTCGTACACCTGCTTGCTGGTCGGCTCCAAGTGGTATCTAGACAACTCCGGTTACGCAGCAGCTGGCGGCAACGGTCGGACACTGGTCGTGGACGCCGCGCTGCTGCTCGGTAATGACCCGTACAGCTACCCGGAGCACCTGCCGATCATCGCGGCCAAGGGCGGGCCGGGAGGAAAGCCGGGTTGCGGTTCATTGCCAGATGCATCAAAGAATTTCCCGGTGCGCCAATTGGTCACCAATACCGGTTGGGGCGGAGGGGTCGACATCCGGCAAAACATCGGTCTCGGACATCCCTGTTGGGTCAATTTCTTCCCCGTTACCCGGGTGGTGCCCGAGTCCCAGAGTGTGCGGTGCGAGGGACCGCCCTCACCGGGACTTGTACCGCCGACGCCGGGCCCGCTTTCGCTGCCGCCGGGACCGCCCCCACCGCCGCCTGCGCCACACGGGCCGCCCGCACCCTGACCACACACCGATCCGAGGAAGCTGCGATGAAAGAGGACTTGCGAGCCACACTGTGGCGCGTCGCCGTCTTTCTGGTGGCGTGCATGATCGGCACCTTCGGGATCGTCGCGATCTTCGGCGAGCTGCGGTTCCAAAACGAAAGAACCTACAATGCACAGTTCACCAACGTCAGCGGCCTCAAGGACGGCAACTTCGTCCGAATTGCCGGCGTCGAGGTGGGCAAGGTCGAGAACATCACCGTCAGGGACGACTCCACGGTCAATGTGGAGTTCTCGGTCGACGAATCGGTGGTGCTCACCGAGGGCAATCGGGCGGCGATCCGCTACGAGAACCTGGTTGGGGATCGCTATATGGCCCTCGAAGAAGGCGTCGGCAGCATCACCACGCTAAAGCCGGGGCAGACGATCCCTGCCGAGCGAACCCAGCCGGCGCTTGATCTGAACGCGCTGATCGGTGGCTTCCGTCCGCTGTTTCGGGCCCTCGAACCGGATCAGGTCAACGCGCTGACGGGTCAGTTGATTCAGGCGTTCCAGGGGCAGGGCGCCGTTATCAGTTCATTCCTGGCGCAGACTGCCGCGTTGACTACCACCCTGGCGGACCGTGATCAACTGATCCAGGAGGTGATCGACAACCTCAACACCGTTCTGGGGTCGCTGGGCGATCAAAGCAAGCAGTTCGACGAAGCGGTTGACTCAGTGACACAGCTGGTAGAGGGCCTGGCGGGCCGCCGGACGGAGGTGAGCGACGGGATTGCCAACGTCAACGCGGCCGCGGCGTCTGTCACCGACTTGCTCTCCGAGGTGCGCCAACCATTCCAGGACACGGTGCATCACCTAGACCGGGTCGCCGGGATCGCCGTCGCCGATCACGCATACCTCGACAATCTGCTCAATACGCTGCCGGATAAGTACCAACGGCTTAACAGGTTCGGTCTCTACGGCGACTTCTTCAGTTTCTATCTGTGCGATGCCGTGCTCAAGCTCAATGGAAAAGGTGGGCAGCCGGTATTCATCAAGGTGGCCGGCCAGGTGTCAGGGCGGTGCGCGCCGAAATGAAAAGTTTCTCTGAGCGCAATCCGCTCACCATCGGCGCAATCGGAATTTCGGCGATCGCAGGGCTGGTGCTGTTCGCTCTGCAGTACGACAAGATCCCGTTCTTGTCCACCGGAAAGTCCTACAGTGCCTACTTTGCCGACGCCGGCGCCCTGCAACGCGGCGCGGAAGTGCAGGTGTCCGGCTACCGGGTCGGCCAGGTTTCCGGCGTCAAACTCGACGGGCCGAAGGTTCTGATCGAATTCAAGATCGACGACAAAATCCGCCTGGGCGACCGTGCCGAAGCCGCCATCAAGACCGACACCTTGCTCGGGACCAAAATCGTCCAAGTAATCCCCCGAGGCGACGGGCAGCTGTCACAGACCATTCCGCTCGAGCGCACCACGTCGCCCTACCAATTGCCCGACGCTCTGGGCGATCTGACGATGACGATCAGCGGGTTGAACACCCAACAGCTTTCGGATTCGTTGGCCACGCTGGCGCAGACCTTCCAAAACACCCCGCCCGACTTGCGGATGGCAGTAGCGGGCGTGGAACGATTGTCTAGGACGCTGAATGCTCGGGATCAGCAGCTGCGCAACCTGCTGGCCAACGCCAACAAAGCGACCACCGTGTTGGCGCAACGCAGCGACCAGGTCGTCAGCCTGATCGCCAACACCAACGCGCTGTTGTTGTCGTTGCGAACCCAAAGCGGCGCGCTGGATCAGATCGCCAACAACATCTCCGGGCTCAGCGCGCAGCTGTCGGGGTTCATCGCGGAGAACCGCGAACAGCTGCGGCCCGCGCTCGACAAGCTCAACGGCGTCCTCACGATCGTCGACAACCGCAAACAGCGCGTTCAGGAAGCGATCAAACTACTCAACACCTACGCGATATCACTCGGTGAGTCGGTGTCGTCGGGCCCGTTTTTCAAGGCCTACATCGGAAACTTATTGCCGGGGCAGTTTGTGCAGCCCTTCGTCGACGCCGCCTTCTCGGATCTGGGCCTCGATCCGAACGTGCTGCTGCCATCGGAACGCACCGACCCGCAGACCGGTCAACCGGCGACCCCGGCGCTTCCGGTGCCGTTCCCCCGTACTGGGCAGGGCGGCGAGCCGAGGCTGACGTTGCCGGACGCCATCACCGGCAAGCCTGGCGATCCCCGCTATCCGTATCGGCCGCCACCGCCGGCGCCACCGCCGGGCGGACCACCGCCGGGGCCCCCTGCCGAACCACCACCGGAGA
>NZ_JBOGDB010000102.1:0-25849 GCF_050701515.1 Mycobacterium sp.
CTCCTGGGTGACGTGCGGTGCCTCAGTAGCCGATCGGCCCGGCCGGCTTGGCGAACTGCATCCGCACCGGCTCGGTGTGACCGACCAACTCGACCGTGGCACGGGGTTCTTCGGTGTAGCCCAGCCCGAACCGCACGACGTACTGCTTGTAGAGGTTGACCAGTGGGGCCGCGGCCAGCGCGGCCTGCATCGCGGCGGGGTCGCCGACCGCGGTGATGGTGTAGGGCGGGCTGTAGGTGCGGCCGTTGAGCAGCAGCGTGTTGCCGACGCAGCGTGGCGCCGATGTGGCGATGATCCGCTGATCCTGCATTTGGATGCCTTCGGCGCCGGCGCTCCACAGCGCGTTGAGGACGGCCTGGATGTCCTGCTGGTGCACGACAAGGTCGTCGGGGGACGCGTCGCGGGGAAAGCGGCCGTTGGCGTCGCGCTGGGCGTCGGTGAGGGTGACGACAAGACCGGGTCCGCGGATGGGATCCACGCCGGCGTCGACGGCCAGCCGGTCGTTGCGGTTCTGAATCGCCGCCAGCGCGGCGTCGGCGCCCGGCGAGCCGCCGTGGTGGCTGTCGATCTCGGTGACGATCGCGTCGCGCTGGGCGCTTAGCCGGTCGACCGACTGCTGGGCTTCCTGAACGAGGTCGACCAGCCGGGGCGCGTCGCTGCGCCGGATCTCGTCGCCGCCCGAGACGCCGTGCGTGGCCGACAGCAGCAGCCCGGCCAGCAGGCACACCAGCGGCACGCCGAAGCGCCACGCGGTGGGCCCCCGCGCAAGCTGGGGATGGCGGGGCTGGGCCATCGGCTGCTCTCCTGTCGCATTCTCGATCGGTGGCCGACCTACGTTAGGCTCGTAGGTGCATCCTGCTTCATCGTCGCACCGTGCGGCGCTGACTGTTCGTGAAGGTACCCATGCCCAAGTCCAAGGTCCGCAAGAAGAGCGATTTCACCATCAACCCGGTGAGTCGGACACCGGTCAAGGTGAAGGCCGGCCCGTCGAGTGTCTGGTTCGTGGTTCTGTTCGTCGGCTTGATGCTGATCGGCTTGGTCTGGCTGCTGGTGTTCCAGCTCGCAGCAAGCAACCCGGTGGACACGCCCAGTTTCCTCATGTGGATGTCGGAGCTCGGGCCGCCGTGGAACTACGCGATCGCCTTTGCTTTCATGATCACCGGTCTGTTGCTAACTATGCGCTGGCGGTGACCGTCGCGTTGGTCCTGATGAATTTATCTTGGACTTGGCGCGTTACCCATTCGGCAACCTAATGGTCACCCAATCACATCGGTGTGATTCATCCCCATTGGGGATAGCACTTGTGGATAACCTCATTAGCAACGGTAAAAGGGTGTAGGGGACCCATGCAGCAAACTGAGTGGAGTCCTCCCGCGATCGGAATCGCAGCGTGTGGCGTATTTGGACTTATGATGGCTACCGCCGCTGTGACCTTTGTCACAGACCCGCCGGGCCGAATTCTGACGAGCATTGCCGCGGTGGGACTTCTTGTGTTTGCAACACTTTCGTGGCGGGCGCGACCCAAGCTGGCAATCAGCGACGGCGGTCTATTAATTCGCGGGCCGCTGCGCACGGTCCCGCTCAGCCGGCCGGAGATCAAGATCATCCGGATCACCGAGTTCCGTCGGATCGCGCGCACAGTGCGGCTGCTCGAGATCGACACCGTTGACGATCGGCTATTCGTCCTCACCCGGTGGGATCTCGGTGCCGACCCGCTGGAGGTGCTCGACGCACTGACCGCCGCCGGCTACGCCGGCCGCTAGCGTCGCGGTCAGGAGATGGTGACCGACTCGATGACCACCGGTTCGGTCGGGCGGTCGCCGCGGTCGGTCGCGGTGGTGGCGATGGCATCGACAACCTTCTTTGACTCCGGGTCGGTGACCTCGCCGAAGATGGTGTGCTTGCGGTTCAGGTGCGGCGTCTTGCCGACCGTGATGAAGAACTGCGACCCGTTGGTCCCCGGTCCCGCGTTGGCCATGGCCAGCAGGTAGGGCTTGTCGAACTGCAGCTCCGGGTGGAACTCGTCGTCGAACTGGTAGCCGGGGCCGCCGCGGCCGCTGCCGGTCGGGTCGCCGCCCTGAATCATCAAGCCGTCGATCACCCGGTGGAACACCGCGCCGTCATAGAACGGCCCGGACGTCCCGCCCGACGCATTCTCGGCACGGTAATCCTTGGTGCCTTGCGCCAGCCCCACGAAATTGGCCACGGTCTTGGGGGCGTGATTGCCGAACAGTGCGATCTTGATGTCACCGCGATTGGTGTGCAGGGTCGCGGTCGCTGTCTGAATGGGGCTCGTCACGGGATGCCAGTGTGCCACGCCCGCTTCGGCGCCAAACCGGCCACCGTTGTGCCGCCGTTGATGGCAGGCTGGAAGTCGATTCCCGTCAGGCCACGGAGAGGTAGGAGATGAGCTCGAAGACGGATGCCCGGTTGGCCCCCGGCGAACGATTGACCCGTGGCCTGAAGTACTCCGCGGTGGGCCCGGTCGACGTCACCAGGGGCGCGCTCGGCCTCGGGTTGAACTCGACCAAGTCGTCCGCGGCGTGGGTGGGTGACCGATACCGCCGCGGGCGGGTGGCCAGGAACCTGGCCGCCGCCCAAGAGTCCATCGCGCATGAACTGGCGGCCGCCCAAGAAGTGGTGGCCAACCTGCCGCAGACTCTGCAGGAGGCCCGCCGGCCCAAGCGGCGCCACCGGCCGCTGCTGTTCCTCGCGGTTGGCGCGGCGGTGCTCGCCGGTGGGGCGGTGGCGTTCTCAATCGTCCGCAGGTCGATGCAGCCCGAGCCGTCGCCGCGGCCACCCAGCGTGGAAGTGGCGCCAAAACCGTAGCGCCGCATACCGACGACGACGCATCTCCGCCGCGGCAGGCACGTTACGGTGGATCGGCATGCAGGCCTTGACCGCTCCCGCGAGTTTCGGTCACTCGGACTGCGAGCACATCGTGGGCGCCGCGCTGGCGCAGCCCGTCCTGGCCATCACCAGCCTGGCCTACGTCGCCGCCGGGCTGGCCGTGCTGTCCTGGGCCGTGCGGGTCAGGGCGCCGCTGGCTGGGGCTGCGGGAGTGGCGCTCGTGGCGGTCGGGGCCGGGAGCTTCGCCTATCACGGGCCCCAGCCGTCATGGGCGGAGCTCGCCCACGACTGGTCCATCGTCGCCCTAGCAGCGGTATACGCCGCCGGTCTGGCCCGGAGCTGGCGCCGGAAGCGGTGGTCGGCGTGGGCGATACCGGCCGGGTTCTTCGCGCTGGGACTGGCGGCTTACGCCGCGGGACGTTCCGGGTCGCCGCTGTGCCGGCCCGACAGCTTGTGGCAGTACCACGGTGCCTGGCACGTCCTCTCTGCCGCTGCCGCCGGGTTGGCCACCCGGGCCATGGCGCTGGACGGCGAGCGTCAAGGCCCTTTTGAGTTGTGGAGCCTAGGGGATTCGAACCCCTGACTTCTGCCTTGCAAAGGCAGCGCTCTACCAACTGAGCTAAGGCCCCGTGTCAGGAAGGTTGGTCGGCGGCCGCGTGCCACACCTCGACGCCGCGTCGCGACCGCACCACAAGTACCGCCAACGCCACCGCGGCGACCAGCAACACCAGCCTCATGGTGAACCTTTCCGTGGGCCTAGGAGGACTCGAACCTCCGACCTCTTCGTTATCAGCGAAGCGCTCTAACCGCCTGAGCTATAGGCCCGTAACCGCGTATGGCCGAGCGACGAGATTACCGCAGTTGCGACTCTCGCCCCAAACCGAATCAGTCGCGGTCGGCCAGGGTCACCTCGATGCCGCCGACCAGGTCGGTGGTCAGGTTGTAGATGAACACCCCGACCGTCGCCATCGCGGTCAGCAGCACGATGTTCACCAGCCCGATCAGCGCGGCGCCGCCGAAGATGGTGCCGCTGGATACCAGTTCGCCGCCGGTGGTTCCGCTGGCACTGGTGAGCAGGTCACCGACGTTGCTGTTCAGCTTGCTCCACACGCCCATTCCGCCGAGCACCAGATACAGGAACGCGACGGCGATCATCCACACGAAGAACAGCGCGACCGACAGCACCAGCGAAACCTTCAATGCGCTCCACGGGTCGATCCGGCGGATCTGCATGCTGGCCCGCACCGGCCCTTGCGAGCGGCTGCCGACGTGCACGCGGCTGGTCACCGTGGTCGAACGGGCCGGCGGTTCGGGGGCGCTCCGGTCGGTCGCGGCCTTGCGTTGCGGGGGACGGGGCATCGGACCGGACAGGTCCGGCAGTTCACTGGCGTAGGCCTCTGGCGTCACCGCCTCGTTGCGCTCACCGCGCGTCGGCGGTTCGGCGGTGTCGGGGGCTGAGGCCGGTGCTGCGGCGCCGGAGATGAAGCGGTTGAGCCGGGCATCCACGCCGGGGGAGTGCCCGGCGGGTCCGCCACCTCGGTGAGGGTCCGGGCGCGCCGGTGCCTCCCGGGGTGGACGTGGCTGCTTCCCGCGAGCCGGGGCCCCGCGCTGCCACGGCGGAACATCGCCGGGGTCGGCGACATGACCGCGGGCCCCCGCAGCGTTGCCCAGCGAGCCGCTTTCGTTGAAGCCGGGCACCGAGCCGTTGGCGCTATCCGGACCGTCGGCCGGGCGCGGGTAACCCGGCTCGTTCGGTGAAGTCACTACGGCTCCTTACCGTCGTCGCGGCGCCGGCCTCACTCGATGACCTCGGCGTCGCTCTCCTCCGCATTGCGCGCAATGGCAATCAGTGTGGCGCCCTCACCCAGGTTCATCAACCGAACGCCCTTGGTCTGTCGTCCGGCCTTGCGGACCTGGCGCGCCGCGGTGCGGATGACTCCCCCGCCCGACGTGATCGCATACAGCTCGGTCTCGTCATCGACCACCAGCGCTCCAACCAGACTGCCACGCCGCTTGTCGAACTGGACCGTCAGCACCCCTTTGCCACCCCGGCCCTGCACCGGGTACTCCTCGATGGCGGTGCGCTTGGCGTAGCCGCCGGCCGTGGCGACCAGCAGATATGTCCCCTCGCGCACCACATTCAGCGAGAGCAGCCGGTCGTCGGTGTTGAACCGCATACCCTGCACACCCGAGGTCGCCCGCCCCATCGGTCGCAGCGCCTCGTCGGTTGCTGAGAAGCGGATGGACTGGCCCTTGGCCGACACCAGCAGGAGGTCTTCTTCGGCCGAGCACAGCACCGCGCCGACCAGTTCGTCGCTGTCGCGCAGGTTCACCGCGACGATGCCGCCGGAGCGGTTGGAGTCGAAGTCCGTCAGCTTGGACTTCTTCACCAGCCCCTTGCGGGTGGCCAGCACCAGATACGGCGCGTCTTCGTAACTGCGGATCTGGATGACCTGGGCGATGCGCTCTTCGGGCTGGAACGCCAGCAGATTGGCGACGTGCTGACCGCGTGCGGTGCGCGATGCCTCCGGCAGGTCGTAGGCCTTGGCCCGGTACACCCGGCCCTGCGTGGTGAAGAACAGGATCCAGTCGTGGGTCGAGCAGACGAAGAAGTGGTTGACGATGTCGTCCTGCTTGAGCCCGGCACCCTGCACGCCCTTTCCGCCGCGCTTCTGGCTGCGGTACAGGTCGGTCTTGGTGCGCTTCGCGTAGCCGGTCTCGGTGATCGTGACGACCACGTCTTCGCGGGCGATGAGGTCCTCGTCGGACACCTCTCCGTCGGCAGCCACGATCCGGGTGCGCCGGTCGTCGCCGTGCTTCTCGGCGATCTCCTTGAGCTCGTCGCGAACGATGGTGCGCTGACGCTTGGGCTTGGCCAGGATGTCTTCCAGATCGGCGATCTCGGTCTCGATCTTGGCCAAGTCGTCGATGATGCGCTGTCGTTCCAGGGCGGCCAGGCGGCGCAACTGCATGTCGAGGATGGCCTGGGCCTGGATCTCGTCGATGTCGAGCAGCTCGATCAGGCCGGTGCGCGCATCGTCGACGGTCTCCGACGCTCGGATCAGCGCGATCACCTCGTCGAGCGCGTCGAGCGCCTTGACCAGGCCGCGCAGGATGTGGGCCCGCTCGTTGGCCTTGCGCAACCGGTAGGTGGTGCGCCGAACGATGACATCGAGCTGGTGGTCGACATAGTGCCGGATCAACTGGTCGAGGCGCAGGGTGCGCGGCACCCCGTCGACGATCGCCAGCATGTTGGCGCCGAAGCTGGTCTGCAGCTGGGTGTGCTTGTAGAGGTTGTTCAGCACCACCTTGGCGACGGCGTCGCGCTTGAGCTCGATGACGATGCGCAGGCCGACCCGGTCGCTGCTCTGGTCCTCGATGTTGGCGATACCGGCCAGCTTTCCGTCGCGGACCTGCTCGGCGATCGAGGTGATGAAGTTGTCGTGGTTGACCTGATACGGCAACTCGGTGATGACGAGCGAGGTTCTCCCGCGGGAGTCTTCCTCGATCTCCGCCACACCGCGCATCCGGATCGAACCGCGCCCGGTGGCGTAGGTGTCGTTGATGCCTTGCGAGCCGACGATCAACCCATGCGTCGGGAAGTCCGGGCCCTTGACCTTCTTGGTGACCGCTTTCAGCGTCGCTTCCTCGTCGGCGTCGTGGTTCTCCAGACACCAGAACACCGCTTCGGCGAGTTCGCGCAGGTTGTGCGGTGGCATGTTGGTCGCCATGCCGACCGCGATGCCCCCCGAGCCGTTGGCCAGCAGGTTGGGGAACCGGCTGGGCAGGACGGTCGGTTCCTGTACCCGCCCGTCATAGTTGGGAATGAAATCGACTGTCTCCTCGTCGATTTCACGCAGCATCTCCATCGCCAACGGCGTGAGACGCGCCTCGGTGTTATGGCTGACGAACCCGTTTGTGATGAACGCGTGGTCGGCGGAATCGACACGCAGGCTGTACACCGGCTGCACACCCGCATCGGTCACCGACGCGACGCGTGCGTAGTAGTAGGGCTCGCCGACACTACGGGTTCTGACGGATTTCGTCCGATTTTCATCAGAATCCGTGGTCTCGGCGAGCAGCGCCGCAAAGTCGCCGGGGAGGATTTCCTCGATCAGCTTCCATCGCAACGTCGGTACGCCGGCGGCGTCGACGAGGCATAGCAGCGGGTGATTGGCCGTGCCGGTGACTTCGAGGCCTTCGGCCGTCCGCACCGTACAGGTCTGATGATCCCCGGAGTGAAAAAGTCTGTCGGCGACTACGGGCTCGCCCTGGCGTCCAAGGACTTTGAGCTCAATAATGTTATCCGAATTGGGGAGGGCATCCGGAACGACGTCGCCGATGCGAATCGCCTTGCCATCGGGCAGGCTCACCAGGGCATCGCCGCCAACGCAGTAGCGCATGGCGGCCGGCGGATCGTTGCCTGGTGAGCCGAAGTTGCCCTGTCCGTCGACCAGCGGGTAGCGCAGCGACCATGGCTGGGCCATCCGGACTAGGGTGTCGTAGATCGACGCGTCCCCGTGCGGGTGGTAGTTCCCCATCGTCTCGGCCACCGAGCGTGCCGACTTGGCGTGGCTGCGGTCCGGGCGGAAGCCGGAGTCGAACATCGCGTAGAGCACCCGGCGATGCACCGGCTTGAGGCCGTCGCGCACCTCCGGCAGCGCGCGGCCGACGATCACGCTCATGGCGTAGTCGATGTAGCTGCGCTGCATCTCCTGCTGGATGTCGACCGGCTCAATCCGTTCGGCGGCGTCGTCGCCGGGCGGCAACGTGGTATCTGTCATGTGTTTTCAGCCCTAGTCGTTAAACATCAAGGAAGCGGACGTCTTTGGCGTTGCGGGTGATGAAGCTGCGGCGGGCTTCGACGTCTTCACCCATCAATACCGAGAACAACTCGTCGGCGGCCGCGGCATCGTCGAGGGTGACCTGACGCAGCACCCGCACCGACGGGTCCATCGTGGTCTCCCACAGCTCCTTGGCGTCCATCTCGCCAAGGCCCTTGTACCGTTGGATGCCGTCCTCCTTGTTGATCTTCTTGCCCGCCTTCTGCCCGGCCTCGAGCAGGCCGTCGCGTTCGCGGTCGGAGTAGGCGAACTCCGGATCGGCGCGCTGCCACTTCAGCTTGTACAGCGGCGGCTGGGCCAGGAACACGTGCCCGTTCTCGATCAGCGGCTTCATGAACCGGAACAGCAGCGTCAGCAGCAGCGTCGAGATGTGCTGGCCGTCGACGTCGGCGTCGGCCATCAGCACGATCTTGTGATAGCGCAGCTTGGCGATGTCGAACTCGTCGTGAATGCCGGTGCCCAGCGCGGTGATGATCGCCTGGACTTCGGTGTTCTTCAGCACCCGGTCGATGCGGGCCTTCTCGACGTTGATGATCTTGCCGCGCAACGGCAGGATCGCCTGGAACATCGAGTCCCGGCCGCTCTTCGCCGAGCCACCCGCGGAGTCACCCTCCACCACATACAGCTCGGACTTGCGGGGATCGGTGGACCGGCAGTCGGCCAGCTTGCCGGGCAGCCCGCCGATATCGGTGGCGCTCTTGCGGCGTACCAGCTCGCGCACCTTGCGCGCCGCGATCCGGGCCTGAGCCGACGAGACTGCCTTGTTCACAACGGTTTTCGCTTCGGCGGGGTTTGCCTCGAACCAGTGGCTCAACTGCTCGTTGCAGATCCTCTGCACGAACGACTTCACCTCGGTATTGCCCAGCTTGGTCTTCGTCTGACCCTCGAACTGTGGCTCGCCCACCTTTACCGAGAGCACGGCGGCCAACCCCTCGCGGATGTCGTCGCCAGTCAGGTTGGGGTCCTTGTCCTTGAGCAGCTTCTTGTCCTTGGCGTACTTGTTCACCACGCTGGTCAGCGCCGCCCGGAACCCTTCCTCGTGAGTGCCGCCCTCATGGGTGTTGATGGTGTTGGCGAAGGTGTGCACCGACTCCGAGTAGCCGGCGTTCCACTGCATGGCGATTTCCACCTCGTGGCCCTCGCCCTTGCCGGAGAAGTCGACGATGCTCTGGTGAATCGCGGATTTGGTGCGGTTGATGTGCTTGACGTAGTCGACCAGCCCACCGGGGTAGTGGAACGTGCGGTTCTTCACCTTGTGCGGCCCGGTGGCCTCGGCCGCCTTCTCCTCGGCCGACTTCGGTGCCTCGGCGACATCGCTGACCACCTCGTCGACCACCTCTTCGGCGGTCACCCGTTCGTCGGTCAACGTTATGGTCAGGCCCTTGTTCAGGAACGCCATCTCCTGCAACCGCCGTGCCACGGTCTCGAAGTCGTACATGGTGGATTCGAATACCGTCGGGTCGGCCCAGAACCGCACCACCGTGCCCGTCTTCTTGGTGGCCTCACCCTGCTTGAGGGTGCCCGGCACCGAATGGTCATAGAACTGTGTCCACTCGTGCCCGTCGCGCCAGATCTCCACCTCGAGCCGGGTGGACAGCGCGTTGACCACCGAGACGCCCACCCCGTGCAGACCGCCCGACACCGCATAGGTTTCCCCGTCGAACTTGCCACCCGCGTGCAACTGCGTCATGACGACGTCGACGGTCGGCACTCCGGTCGCGTGGGTGGCGACCGGGATGCCGCGGCCGTCGTCGGTCACCTCGACCCCGCCGTCCTCGAGGAGCCGCACGTCGACTCGGCTGGCGTAGCCGGCCATCGCCTCGTCGACCGCGTTGTCGACCACCTCCCAGATGAGGTGGTGCAAACCGCGCTCGCCGGTGGACCCGATATACATGCTCGGGCGTTTGCGGACGGCTTCCAGGCCTTCGAGGATCTGGATGGAATCGGCGTCATACGCCGGTTTGGCCCTCTTCTTAGAGGCGGGCGCGGTCTTCTTAGAGGCAGCCACGGTCGCCAGGATCTCCTTGGGGGTCGCAGCGGCGGTCTCGGTACCGCCGGCAAGTCACCCGATCAGTCTAGCGGGCGATAGCGACAGGACCGATTCTGAGGCGGCGTTTCTACACAGCCATTTGCGCCGTGCACGGAATTTTTCGGTCAGCGGTGCGTCAGGACGCTGGAGGACGCCCTTCGAGGCGTTCAGGCCGCTCTCAGACAACCCGTCAGCCGCGCCTATCCATAGGTGTCGCGGGGGCCCCGACCGGCGATGTGAAGCCTACCCTTGCGCCACGACGGGGCCACCGGGCCGACGATTTTCAGCGAGGTGACCACCCCGTCGCCGACGGCCGCTGCGATCTTGGCCAGCAGTTGCGACTGCACCATCCGCAACTGGGTCGCCCAGGCCGTCGTCTCGGCCGAAACGCTCAGCACGCCGTCGCGCAGCGCGGTCGGTGTCGCACGCGCGGCGATCTGATCGCCGACCACCGTCCGCCACTGGCCGAACACCATGCCCTGGGCCACCCGGACGGACCAGCCCCGGGTGCGGGCGAGGTCCCGGGTCACCGCACCCAACGGCTGCGGGTCCCGGCTATCGGGCCCCGGCCCGGACCAGCTGCGGCGCCGGCCCGCGACCCGTCGGGCCGTGGGTGAGCCGCGGCCGCGCCCGACGTCCTTACCCTGGCTGCGGGCCGCGCCCCGCGCCTCTTCCAGGGTGCGCCGCACCAAGTCCATCCCCGTCAGACCGGCCAGGTGCTCCGGCGGTCCGATGTGCCGATCGTCGGTCATGTCGTCACCGTCGAGATCCGGCCGCTGTCGTCGTCGCACATGCCGATCTCGATTCTGCGGGCGTCCCAGTCGCCGGGAATGTCCTCCGCCACCGCCGCGGTCACCAACACCTGCTCGGCCGACGCCGCAACACCGGCCAGCGCCCGGCGCCGCCCGGTGTCCAATTCGGCGAAGACATCGTCGAGCAGCAGCACCGGGTCGCCCCCGTCGGAGCGCAGCAGCTCGTAGGCCGCCAGCCGCAGCGCCAACGCCATCGACCACGCTTCTCCGTGGCTGGCAAATCCTTTCGTGACTTGGTCGCCGAGTCGCAACTCGAGGTCGTCGCGGTGTGGGCCGACCAGACAGACGCCGCGTTCGATCTCGGCATCGCGCCGGCGGGCCAACGCGTCCAGCAGGGCCGCTTCCCAGAACTCGGCGCCCTCGTTCTCGCCGTCGATCCGCTCCACGCTGCTGCGGTACCGGATCGACGCCGGCCGCGCTGCCGGCGCCAGCAGCTGATACGCCTTCTCCACCTCGGGATGGAGCTGGTTGACCAATTCGACCCGGGCCGCGATCAGCTGCGCGCCGTGCGCGGCCAGGTGCCCGTCCCACACGTCGAGGGTGTCGGACACCTCGCGGTCGCCGCGATGCTTGGCACCGGCCGCGGTCTTGAGCAGTGCGGAGCGCTGCCGCAACACCTTGTCGTAGTCGGCGCGCACGGCAGCGATCCGGGGTCGCCCGGTGGTGGCGAGTTCGTCCAGATATCGCCGCCGCTCCCCGGGTTCGCCGCGGACCAAGGCCAGGTCCTCCGGCGCGAACATCACCGTCCGCAGCACGCCCAACACTTCCCGCGCGGTGCGGACGGGCGAACGGTTCAGCCGCGCCTTGTTGGCCCGTCCGGCGATGACCTCCAGATCGACCGCGAGCTCGCGGCCGTCGTTGACGACGATCGTCGAAATCACCGCGCGCTCGGACCCCGACCGGATCAGGGGCGCATCCGTCGCCACCCGGTGTGACCCAAGCGTCGACGAGTACCACAGCGCTTCAACGAGATTGGTCTTGCCGTAGCCATTCGGACCGATGAACACCGTCCGGCCGGGCTCGAGGTCTAGATCGACCCGCGACCACGACCGGAAGTCCTGCAATCCCAGGTGGCGGACGTACACCTAACCAGACTCGCTCACCCGCTGCACGGCGTGACCGCCGAACTGGTTACGCAGCGCCGACACCGCCTTCATGGTCGGGGAATCTATCTGCCGGGATGCGAAGCGGGCGAACAGGGATGCGGCGATGACCGGCATCGGGACCCGGTGGTGAATGGCTTCCTCCACCGTCCATCGTCCTTCGCCCGAGTCTTCGGTATAGCCGGTGATCTGGTCGAACTTCGGATCTTCCTTCAGCGCCTTGGCCAACAGCTGTTGGAGCCACGACCGGACCACCGTGCCGTTCGTCCAGGCCTGGATGACGGCCTGGGTGTCCTGGATCAGGTCTTCGGCCGCCAGCAGCTCGTACCCCTCGGCGTACGCCGTCATCAGCCCGTACTCGATGCCGTTGTGCACCATCTTGGCGAAATGACCGGCGCCGATGGGGCCGGCATGCACGAAGCCGTCGGCCCGTTCGCCCGGCGGACGCAACGTGTCGAAGATCGGCATGGCCCGCGCCACCTCTTCATCGCTGCCCCCGACCATCAGGCCATAGCCTTCTTTCAGTCCCCACACACCGCCGGATACGCCGGCATCGATGAACGCAATCCCCTTCTCCTTCAACAGGTTTGCGTGCGGCATATCCTCGGTATAGCGGGAATTACCACCGTCGATCACCAGGTCACCCTCGGCGAGTTCCTGCGCGAGCGCAGTGATCGTTTCCCGGGTGATCGGCCCCGATGGCACCATCACCCACACCGTCCGGGGCGGGGCCAGCGCCTCGGCGAGGGCGGCCAGCGTGGGCACATCGGTGACCTCCGGGCGCGGGTCGTAGCCGATGATCTCGTGCCCGTCGTCACGCAGGCGCTCCCGCATGTTGAAACCCATCTTGCCCAGGCCGACCAAACCCAATTGCATGCAGAGCCCTCTCTCGTTGCGGTAGGGCCGGTCAGCCGGGGAGCCGCACCGGCATCAACAGGTAGACATAGTCGGTTTGCGCCGCCGGGAACGGCCCGGCGCCGCCACTGTCCTTGCCGTCCTCATCGTCGCTCGCCGGACGCAACACCGCCGGACGGCTCGGTGTCGTGAAGCCGAACGTCACTCGCTCCGAGTGCAACGACCCGAGACCGTCGGTCAGATAGGTCGGGTTGAAGGCGATCGTCAACGGCTCACCGGAGAACGCGACCGGAAGATCTTCCTCGGCGCGGCCCACATCGTCGGCCCCCGCCGACAACCGCAGCACATCATCGCCGAATTCCATCCGCACCTGGGCACCCCGGTCGGCTACCAGGGCGACCCGCTTGATCGCCTCGGTGAGTTCGGCGACCCCAAGGGTCGCGACCGCGGTGTGCTCGGTGGGCAGCAGCTGACGAAACTTCGGGAACTCCGCGTCCAGCAGCCGCGTGGTGCTGCGCTTACCCTCGCTGCGGATACCGAGCAGGCCTTCTTTGCCGACCGCCGAACCCGCCCCCAGCGACACGTGCACATCGGCACCGTCCGTGCCGGTCTTCGCGGCTTCCGCCAGCGTCTTGGCCGGCACCAGCACCGCGGCCTCGATGTCGGCCGCATCCGTTGACCAGGTCAGCTCGCGGACGGCGAGCCGGAACCGGTCGGTGGCCGCCAGAACCACCGTTTCGCCGGAGATCTCGACCCGAATTCCGGTAAGCATCGGCAACGTGTCGTCGCGGCCGGCGGCCACTGCCACCTGGCCGATCGCTTCGGCGAACAAATCCGCCGAAATCACACCCGTTTCGTCCGGCAAAGCCGGCAGTGTCGGGTAGTCCTCGACCGCCATGGTCGGCAGTGAGAACTTCGCGCTCCCGCAGGTCAACAACACCCTGGTGCCTTCCACGCTGACATCCACCGGTTTGTCGGGCAACGCCCGGGTAATGTCAGACAACAACCGTCCCGACACCAAAATGCTTCCGGGAGAAGCGATCTCGGCAGCAACTTGGACTTCCGCCGATACTTCGTAGTCGAATCCCGAGATCGTCAGACCCTCGTCCGACCCGGTCAACAGCACACCGGCAAGCACCGGAACGGTCGGCCGCGTCGGCAGATTGCGGGCAACCCATGCCACGGCGTCGGCGAAGTCGTCGCGCACCAGGCGGAACTTCAAATCGGAGAGACCTACCGTCGTCGTCGCCACGTCCATAGCGTCCCTTCGATCAACATCACATTCAGCTATAACCCGCGGTTTGTCGGCGTTTTGCGGCCGATCACCGAATGCGCTTGCGACGACCGTAACGGCTGTCGAAGAACCACCGTAGAGCTTTCGGCTTCAACTTGAAAGCTAATCGATCGGGGTGACAAAGAGGGTTGATGAGCCGCAGCGAACGCGCCGTGACGAGGTATCCCCAGCGGGTGTTTTCTGAGAACAATCTGAAGAGATATGAAAGTAACAGCAGTAGGGGTTGTGGAAGTTGGGGATTAACCGTTGTCGGTGCTGGATGACACGCATCCGGGGTTGTCAGCTGGCTGTGGATGGCTGGCGGCGCGGCATTGGATAGTTGTGGACGGGGTCTATGTTGTGGAGCACGACGGCGGTAAGGGAAGGGTTGCGAGCAGAATCTCCACACCGGTGTACACAACCAGCGGCTGTGACAGCTGGTGCTGTGGTGGCAGAAGTTTTTGAAACTTTTTTGCGATCTGCTCAGCGCTTTGCGCGCTGGCGGATGCGTGTCGTCAATTCCTTGACGTGATCGAACACCTCACGGCGTTCGGCCATCTCGCCGCGGATCTTCTTTTCGGCGTACATCACCGTGGTGTGGTCGCGGTCGAACGCCTGGCCGATCTTCGGCAGGGAGAGTTCGGTGAGTTCGCGACACAGGTACATCGCGATCTGACGGGACTGCGCGAGCGCCCGGGTCTTGCCGGGGCCGCGGAGCTCTTCGACGGTGGTTTGGAAGTACTCGGCGGTGGCGGCCATGATGCCGGCGGTGCCGATCTGCATGGTGGTGACATCGGCGATCAAGTCGCGCAGCACGATCTCGGCGAGTGACTTGTCGATCGGTGTCTTGTTGAGCGAAGCGAACGCGGTCACCCGGATGAGCGCTCCCTCGAGCTCTCGGATGTTGCGTTCGATGCTGCTGGCGATCAGTTCGAGTACCTCGTCGGGTACGTCGAGCCGCTCCATCTGAGCTTTCTTCCGCAGGATGGCGATGCGGGTCTCCAACTCGGGTGGCTGCACGTCGGTGATCAGCCCCCACTCGAACCGGGTGCGCAACCGGTCTTCGAGGGTGGCCAGCTGTTTGGGCGGGCGGTCCGAGGAGATGACGATCTGTTTGTTGGCGTTGTGCAGCGTGTTGAAGGTATGGAAGAACTCTTCCTGGATGCCTTCCTTGCCCTCGATGAATTGGATGTCGTCGACCAGCAGCACATCGATGTCGCGGTAGCTGCGCTTGAAGGAGGCCCTGCGATCGTCGCGTAGTGAGTTGATGAAGTCGTTGGTGAATTCCTCGGTCGAGACGTACTTGACTCTCATGCCCGGGAACAACCGCTGGGCGTAGTTTCCGGCTGCGTGCAACAGGTGTGTCTTGCCGAGACCGGACTCACCCCAGATGAAGAGGGGGTTGTAGGCCCGCGCGGGTGCCTCGGCAATTGCGAGGGTCGCTGCATGAGCGAACCGGTTGGACGCCCCGATGACGAAGGTGTCGAAGGTGTAGCGGCGGTTCAGGCTGACGGCGTTGGCCGAGGGGTCATGCGGGCCGGCGGAGAAGTAGGTTGGCCAGCTTTCTTCGGCGCTGGCGAGCGCCTCGCTGATTTCGTCGATCTCGTCCATGTCGGATTCGTAAGCCTCGGTCATGGCGCCGGGGGCGCCGTCGGTGTCTTCGGAGTCGGGGCCGGCGATCCGGACGCCGAGTTCGACTCGCTGCCCGAGTTGGCGGCTAAGCGCGTCGATGATCGGTTCGCGGAGGTGCCGCTCGATCTCGTTCTGCACGAAGCTGGTCGGGACCGAAAGCAGGGCAAAGCCCTCGGTGATGACGAGCGGTTTGACCAGCTTCAACCAAGCCCTTTGCTGCGGTGTGAGGGTGGGTGGCGTGGCTTCGCCATTGATGGGTCCGGCTGCGTCGGTGTCGCCATTGAGTTCGGCAAGCACGGTGTTCCAGACGGCGACAAAGGGTGGATCGGGGTCAGCAGTCAATGACGGGTACCCCCTCAAGGCCGGTCCGGGGACCACCAAATGAACGATGACGGGCTGTCCACACGGTTATCCACAGGCTGTGGACAAGGACAAGCCGCCGTCGCTCTAGTTGTCTACCGGCGGGGACGCCGCGGGCCGGGGCTCGTCACAGGGGTCTCGCACTCTGTGGGCACGCGACCTCTCAGGTGTCCTCGCTTCGTTGTCTGTCGCCACCCCGTTGTCGAAGCGGCATTGCCAGAAGCTAACAGTTTTCTGGGCGAGTGCCAACCGTTCTGCAACATTGCCCGGGGGTTACTTTTTGGCGACCGGAAGACCGTGACGGCTGTGACTGATGTAAACCTTTCGGCGGTGCCCGGGTGAGGTTTGACCCAGCGAAATCTCGTCAGTACCCTCGAACAGTCGCCCGAACGTGGCGATACGGCTGCGACCCAGGACTTCCCGGAGACCGCGCCGGATAGTGAGCAAGACGACGACTTACCAACGGCGATCGCGTCCGAACCCGGGTGTCTGACGCGGTTGCCACCGGAACGAGGAGAAACAGCCGTGGCCAAGGGCAAGCGGACCTTTCAGCCCAACAACCGGCGCCGGGCGCGGGTGCACGGGTTTCGGCTGCGGATGCGGACCCGGGCCGGCCGGGCCATTGTGTCGGACCGGCGCCGCAAGGGCCGCCGGGCGCTGTCTGCGTGATTCGACGCAGGGTCTAGCGGGGTGCTTCCGGCGCGGTACCGGATGACGCGGTCGACGGAATTCGGTGCCACAGTCAATCAAGGGATGCGGGCGGTGCAGCCCGACATCGTGGTGCACGCGAGGCGGTACGACGACCCCGGCGCGGGTGGTCCGAAGGTCGGGTTGGTGGTCGCGAAATCGGTCGGCAGCGCCGTGCAACGGCACCGGGTCGCCCGGCGGCTACGGCACGCGGCGCGCACCGTAATCGCGGACCTGGACCCCGCCGACCGGGTGGTGATTCGAGCACTGCCAAGCAGCAGGCACGCGATCTCGGCCCGGCTGGAACAGCAGCTGCGGACGGCACTGAAACGGGCACGGCTGCTCGAGGAACCCCACCGATGAGCCCGCGCAGCGGTGGCGTGATCCGGCGGCGCGGCCGGTCCGCGGCGCGCGGGGTGATCTTCCTGATTCAGCTGTACCGCAACATGGTTTCGCCGTTGCGCTTACCGACCTGCCGGTTCACCCCGACGTGCAGCCAATACGCGGTGGACGCCCTGACGGAGTACGGCCTGATCCGTGGCGGGTGGCTGGCGGTGCTGCGACTGCTGAAATGCGGTCCGTGGCATCGGGGAGGATGGGACCCAATACCGGAGCGCCGCGGGGCCAGCCCCGAGCGCAACGCCGTCGAAAAGGACGTCTGGGGTACCCCAGCGAAGCGAGGGGAGGGCAAGACGCTTGTTTGATTGGTTCAGCCTGGACATCATCTACTACCCGGTGTCGGCGATCATGTGGGTCTGGTACAAGCTGTTCGCCTTCCTGCTGGGCCCGTCGAACTTCTTCGCGTGGGGCCTCTCGGTGATGTTCCTGGTGTTCACCCTGCGCGCGATTCTGTACAAGCCGTTCGTCCGGCAGATCCGCACCACCCGGCAGATGCAGGAGCTGCAGCCGCAGATCAAGGCGCTGCAGAAGAAGTACGGCAAGGACCGCCAGCGGATGGCGCTGGAGATGCAGAAGCTGCAGCGCGAACACGGGTTCAACCCGATCTTGGGCTGCCTGCCGATGCTCGCGCAGATTCCGGTGTTCATCGGTCTCTATCACGTGCTGATGTCCTTCAACCGGACCGGCGGGGTCGGCATTGGGCGCCTGAATCTGACGCCGGAGGAAAACCGGTCGCTGGGCAACTATCTGTTCAGGGCCACCGATGTCGGGCACTTTCTCGATGCCAACCTGTTCGGCGCGCCACTCGGCGCGTCAATGATTCAGCAGCACGGCCTGGAGGCCTTCACCGAATTCGATCGGGGAGCGGTCGTCGCGATCGGTGTGCCGCTGATGATCCTGGCGGGCATCGCGACGTACTTCAACAGCCGGGCGTCGGTGGCGCGACAGAGTCCGGAAGCGGCGGCCAACCCTCAGACCGCGATGATGAACAAGCTTGCGCTGTACGTGTTTCCGCTTGGCGTCGTCGTTGGCGGGCCGTTCCTGCCGCTGGCGATCATCATGTACTGGCTGGCCAACAACGTGTGGACCTTCGGCCAGCAGCACTACGTCTTCGGCAAGATCGAAAATGAGGAAGAGGCCAAGAAACTGGAGGCCATAGAGCGACGCGCGGCGAACGCCCCGCCACCGGGCGCCAAGCCCAAGAGACCGCCGAAGGGTCAGGCCGCCAAGACCGAGGACGCGTCCGACGAGGACATCGAATCGGCGGAGACGGACTTGGGCACCACCGATGGCAAGCCGGCCGGGTCGAGCGCGAGTAAGCCGAATGCGGGGAGCCGCGCACCGCGACCCGGGGCGACACCGCGCCCGGGCGCGCGCCCTAAGAAGCGAAAGCGTTGACCGGAACCGAACCGGCGAATGAGGGAGAAGGCAGACATGACGGACGCTGAAACCACCGAACGCAGCGACGAGTTGGAGGACGAGCACACGGCGGACGCCGCCGAGGACACCGAGACCACGCCTAGCGGCGAAGACGTCGAGGAGCGCTTGGTCGCCGAGGGTGAGATCGCCGGCGACTATCTGGAAGAGCTGCTGGACCTGCTCGATTTCGACGGCGATATCGACCTGGACGTGGAGGGCGACCGAGCGATGGTGAGCATCGACGGCGGTGACGATCTGACCAAGCTGGTTGGCCGCAAGGGCGAGGTGCTCGACGCGCTGCAGGAGCTGACCCGGTTGGCCGTACACCAGAAGACGGGTGAGCGCAGCCGGCTGATGCTCGATATCGCGCGCTGGCGGCGGCGCCGCCGCGAGGAACTCGCCGCACTGGGCGACAAGGTGGCCCGCCGGGTCCTGGAGAGTGGCGAGCGCGAGCAGATGTCGCCGATGACCCCGTTCGAACGCAAGATTGTCCACGACGCGGTGGCCGCGGTCGAGGGCGTTCGCAGCGAGAGCGAGGGCGCCGAACCGTCCCGGCGCGTGGTGGTCGCTCCCGGCAGCGAGCAGTAACCCGAGTTACATCGGTGTAGTTCAGCGCAAGCGGTGCGGTCCGACGGGCCGCGCCGAGATCCGGAGGATGTTTCACGTGAAACATTTGGACGTGAGCGGGCCCCCTCCGGCCGCCACCGTTCTCTTCGGGGACGCGGTGGAGCGCGCGCGCCGGTATGCCGGGATGTTGGCCGGCGCCGGCGTGGAGCGCGGCCTCATCGGCCCCCGAGAAGCCCATCGCGTGTGGGACCGGCATCTGCTGAACAGCGCCGCGGTTGCCGAGTTGCTCGGCCGGGGCGAGTTGATTGTGGACATCGGCAGTGGAGCGGGCCTTCCGGGGATACCGTTGGCGTTGGCCCGACCGGACCTGCGGGTGACGCTGATCGAGCCGCTCTTGCGGAGAAGCGATTTCCTACACGAGGTCGTCGACGACCTCGGCCTGGACGTCACGATCATCCGGGGCCGAGCAGAGGAAGAAGCCGTGCGGCAGCGAGTGGGGGAGGCGGACGCGGTGGTGTCCAGAGCGGTGGCGTCGTTGGAGAAGCTGACCAAGTGGAGCATGCCGTTGCTGCGAGCGGAGGGCCGGATGCTGGCGATCAAAGGTGAGCGCGCGGACGACGAGCTGCGCGCACAACGGCGGGTGATGGAGGCGCTCGGCGCCACCGATGCCAGGGTGGTGCGATGCGGCACGGACTTCTTGGACCCGCCCGCCGCCGTCGTGGTTGCACGGCGCGGGAAGGCGCATCCGATTTACGAGCAGACGGCACGAGCGGGCAGGAGAAGTGGATGAGGCCGGTTCCGGAGAACGCAGGTGCGACGCCCCTCGGCGCGACGGAACGCACCGATGTTTCACGTGAAACATGGAACCAAGCTGCTCCCCGGGAACGCTGGGCCGACGACATCGCGGACACCCCCATCGGGGCGGAAGCCGAACGCGCCATGCGCCTGCTGCATGCCCGCGGCGGCCGACTGCCCCGCCCCACACATCAGCGCGTCTTCACCATCGCGAACCAGAAGGGCGGCGTTGGCAAGACGACCACCGCCGTCAACGTCGCAGCCGCCCTCGCGCTGCAGGGCTTGAAGGCGCTTGTCATCGACTTGGATCCGCAGGGCAACGCCAGCACCGCTCTCGGCATCGAGCACCGGCCCGGCACCCCGTCGTCATACGAAGTTCTGATCGGCGAGATCCCGCTGCGCGAGGCGTTGCAGCGCAGCCCGCACAGCGAGCGCCTGTACTGTGTGCCGGCCACCATCGACCTGGCGGGTGCGGAGATCGAGTTGGTCAGTATGGTCGCCCGGGAGGGACGGCTGCGCACTGCCCTCGCCGATCTGAGACACCACGATTTCGACTACGTCTTCATCGACTGCCCGCCATCCCTGGGCTTGCTGACCATCAACGCGCTCGTCGCCGCGCCCGAGGTGCTGATCCCCATCCAGTGCGAGTACTACGCCCTCGAGGGAGTGGGCCAGCTGATACGCAACATCGAGATGGTGAAGGCGCACCTCAACCCTCAGCTGGAGATCTCCACCGTCATCCTGACGATGTACGACGGACGGACCAAGCTCGCGGACCAGGTTGCCGAGGACGTGCGGTCACACTTCGGCGATAGGGTGCTGCGGACCGTCATCCCGCGCAGCGTCAAGGTCTCCGAGGCGCCCGGCTACGGCATGACGATCCTCGACTACGACCCGGGTTCGCGGGGCGCGATGAGCTATCTGGACGCCAGCCGCGAACTTGCCGAACGAGGGGTACAGAAGGGACAGTCATGAGCCAGCCATCACGCAAGAGAAGCGGCCTCGGCCGCGGCCTGGCGTCTCTGATACCGACCGGCCCCACCGACGCCGGAACGGGCACGATGGGTCCGCGGATGGGCGATGCCGCCGCCGATGAGGTCTTCCGCGGAGCGGCGGAGGCCAACAGCGTCGGCGCCGTGTATCGGGAGATCGACCCGTCGGCGATCGACCCCAACCCGCGTCAGCCGCGGCAGGTGTTCGACGAGGAGGCACTCGCCGAGCTCGTCCACTCGATCCGCGAGTTCGGCCTCATGCAGCCGATCGTGGTGCGCGCCGTGCCCACGCCGGCGGGTGCCAGGTACCAGCTCGTGATGGGGGAGCGACGCTGGCGGGCCGCGCAGGCGGCCGGATTGGCCACCATCCCGGCCATCGTGCGTGAGACCCCCGACGACAGCATGCTGCGGAATGCGTTGTTGGAGAACATCCACCGCGTCCAGCTGAACCCTCTGGAAGAGGCGGCGGCCTACCAGCAGCTGCTCGACGAGTTCGGGGTCACCCACGACGAACTGGCCGCACGCATCGGCCGGTCGCGTCCGCTGATCACCAACATGATCCGGCTGCTGCGGCTGCCCATCGCGGTGCAGCGCCGGGTCGCGGCCGGGGTGCTGTCGGCCGGGCACGCGCGGGCGCTGCTGTCCCTGGAGGGCGGCCCGGAGCTCCAGGAGGAGCTCGCCGCCCGCATCGTCGCCGAGGGCCTGTCGGTGCGCGCCACCGAGGAGGCGGTGACGCTGGCGAACCGCGCGGACGCCGCCGCCCCGCCGGCGCCACGACGTAAGCCCATTCACATGCCGGGCCTGCAGGACGTTGCTGAGCGGTTGTCGGCGGCGTTCGATACTCGGGTCACGGTCAGTCTGGGCAAACGAAAAGGCAAGATCGTCGTCGAGTTCGGGTCGGTGGAGGACCTACAGCGCATTGTCGACCTGATGAACGCGACCAAGGCCTGACTAACAACACGTGGTAATTACGTCACTGTGACACTACGATCACGGCGCCCGGCCACCCATTTGCCGTCTGGAGGAATCGTTATGCGCAGCAACAGGTTTCGCACGAGCAAACTGTGGCGGATGATCGAACACGCTGCTGTCTGCTCTTCGCGCAACCGGCTCATCGCTGCTGTCTGCTCTTCGCGCAACCGGCTCATCGGCGAAAGCGGGCCTTCCGGGCCGCATGCTCCTATCCTGGAACGGTGGCCACGCACATCGGCGCCGCGTAGAACCCGGGGAGTTTAGTGTCAGCGCGAATCACGCCCCTGCGGCTCGAAGCGTTCGAGCAGCTGCCCAAGCACGCGCGGCGATGCGTGTTCTGGGAGGTGGATCCGTCGACCCTGGGACGCGAGGATCACCTGACCGATCCGGAATTCGAGAAGGAAGCCTGGCTGTCCATGGTCATGCTGGAGTGGGGATCATGCGGCCAGATGGCCTTTTCCGCTGCCCGCGGACGTGGGTACGACGAGAACGCGGGGCAGTGCAGTGACGGACCCTGCCTTGGCTATGCGTTCTACGCCCCGCCTGGTGCGGTGCCGCGAGCCCGCCTCTTTCCCACCGGGCCGGTCAGCGCCGACGCCGTTCTGCTCACCTCCCTCGGAGCCGAACCTGGGCAGGGCAGCGGGGGGCTCCAGCACGGCTTGATTGTGGCCGTCGTCGGTGATCTGGTTCGACGCGGCGTGCGAGCGCTGGAAGCGTTCGGCCGCACCCCGGATGCCGCCGAGCTCGTCGACCCGCGGCTGGTGCCGTTCGAACTGCGTCCGGTCGTCGAGGTGCTCGGTGACTGTTCGGTCGACCAGTGCATCCTCGACACAGAATTTCTCGAGCAGGTGGGGTTCGTCGTGGTGGCACCGCACCGCTACTTTCCGCGGTTGCGGCTGGAACTGGAAAGTGGACTGGGCTGGAAGGCCGGTGTGGAGGCGGCGCTGGAGGGACTGTTGGAGTCCGAGAAGCTGAAGCAGCCCGTCGGCGCGGGCGCCGCGGGCTAACTGGGGCTGAGCCGGCCGGCCTGTTCGACCGATAGCTCGTGGGCCAGCAGCTCGGCGAAGGTGAACGTACCGGTCGGGCGGTCGTTCTTGCCCAGCAGGTAAAGCCGTTTGACGGCCGCCAGGATTCCCTCGGCGATCGAATCACGGGCGTGGGTGGATACCAGCATGGCCCGGTCGCGGGGGTTGGTGATGTAGCCCACGTCCACCTGGACCGTCGGCATCCGGGTCAGCCGCAGCAGGTCCCACGTTCGGCCATGCGTACGACAGTCGCGTAATCCCGTGCGCGCCACCACTTCTCGCTGGATGAAGTCGGCGAGGTTGCGGCCGATCGTGGACACCGAGCCGTGCGAATTGCCGAAGTGGAACGACGCGACGCCGTTGGCCGACGGGCTGGCCTGGATGGCGCAGCGCAGGCTGATCATCAGGTCCGCACCGACGGAGTTGGCGGTCCCGGCGCGTTCGGCATCCGACGGGCTACGGTTGGCCGGCCGGGACAAGAATGTGTCCATGCCGATGGCCGTCATCCTGCCCTCGAGCCGACTCGCCAAGTCCCACAAGATATCTGCCTCGCCGATCGGCCCGGCGGGACCATGCGTGATCAGCCCGTGGTCGGCGCCGCCGCGGCCGGGATCGATGATGATCCGCTTGCCGGACAGCCGTGGGCCGGACCGCCGGACCAGCTCTTCCTCGCGGATGGCATGCGGGGAACCACCGGTGACGCGGGAACCCAGAAAGTACAAGGAGCGCAACGTCTCCGGGCCACAGATGCCATCCGCCGCCAGCCCGTACTCGCGCTGGTAGGACATCAGCGCGTTGTGGGTCTGCAACCCGAAGTGACCGTCCACCATGTCGGTATAGAAGCCGAGGTCCTGCAGCCGTGCCTGCAGGGTGGCGACGTCGTCGCCATACATCGGCGCACCGAACTGGTGGTTGAGGATGCGCGCCCCGAGGCGGTACGAAGCCTCTTTCAGCGCACGATACGTCGCCTCGCCGACGATCCCGTCGACAAGCAATCCGCGGTGCTGCTGAAAGGCCCGCACCGCCTCGTCGAGTTCGGCGTCGAACAGGTCCAGCGCAACGTGCTTACCGGTGGTCAGGTCCGCGTCTGGGCTGTCTACCAGCCCCAGCGCCGCCAGCGCCGCTCGGATCTCGGTGACCGCACCCCCGCGGTCACCGCGACGCAGACTCGACATACCAGGGCCTTTCGGTCGCGGGTATCAGCGGCGATCCGGCTGACAATTGCAAGACAGGCTAGGCAGCATTCTCTCAGAAGCGGGCCCGATTCGAGAAAACGCCAGGCGGGTCGCGGCGCGCGGGGAGCGGGGGTCAGACGACGTCTGCGAGCTCGCGCAGCAGGGCGGCCTTGCCCTTGGCGCCGACGATCCGCTTCACCGGCGCACCGTCCTTGAACAGGATCAGCGTCGGGATCGACACCACCTGGAAGTCCCGGGCCGTGGCGGGATTCTCGTCGACGTCGAGTTTGGCCACCGTCAGCGCGCCCGCCTTCTCACCGGCGATCTCCTCGAGCACCGGGGCGACCATCTTGCAGGGCCCGCACCAGGTCGCCCAGAAGTCCACCAGGACCGGTGTGCTGCTCGACAACACGTCGGCGGAGAACGAGTCGTCGGTGACGGCCACGGTCCGGCTGGTGTTCTCGGTGTCGGTCATAGCGGAGCTCCAATCAGGTCGGTGTCGTCGGTGGTTGTCGTTGTGGCGGAAGCGGTTTCGGTGAGCCAGCGCTCCGCATCGATCGACGCCGAACAGCCGGTGCCGGCCGCCGTGACGGCTTGGCGATAGGTGCGGTCCACCAGGTCGCCGGCCGCGAAGACGCCCTCCACCGACGTGCTGGTGGTGCCGTCACGGACCAAAACGTATCCGTCCGGGTCGAGATCCACTTGGCCCCGGACGAGTTCCGAGCGCGGGTCATGGCCGATCGCGACGAACACACCGGTGACGTCCAGGGTGGACTCCTCGCCGGTGACGGCGTTGCGCAGCCGCAGGCCGGTCACCCGGTTGTCGCCCTCGACCGCGGTCACCTGGGTGTTGGTCACGAAGGCGATCTTGTCGTTGGCCTTGGCCCGCTCGAGCATGATCTTCGAGGCCCGGAACTCGTCGCGGCGATGGATGATCGTGACGCTGCGGGCGAAGCGGGTCAGGAAGGTCGCTTCCTCCATGGCCGAGTCACCGCCGCCGACCACCGCGATGTCCTGGTCGCGGAAGAAGAACCCGTCGCAGGTGGCACAGGTGCTGACGCCCATGCCGAGCAGTTTGGCCTCGCCCGGAACGCCGAGGTGCCGGGCCGCGGCGCCCATCGCCAGGATGACGGCACGGGCGCGGTAGGTCTCGTCGCCTACCGTGACCGACTTGACCGGCTCCTGCAGCGACATCTCCTCGACGTCTTCCATCCTCAGGTCGGCGCCGAACCGCAGTGCCTGTTCGCGCATTTCGTCCATGAGTTCCGGGCCGGTGATGCCGTCGCGGAAGCCGGGATAGTTCTCCACCTCGGTGGTGGTCATCAGCGCGCCACCGAATTGGGAGCCCTCGAAGACCAGTGGCGTCAGCTGCGCGCGGGCGGCATAGATCGCCGCGGTATATCCGGCCGGCCCGGAGCCGATGACGATCACGTCGTGGACGGAAGGTGTGGAGGTCATGCGCGCCTTTCTGCCTGCTGGACACCGGTGGTCCGGTATCACTGCGGCACGGGTACAAACACCAGGGTAAGCCGGGGTGTTCCCGCCTGGCTGGTGGGCCGGATCACGGACGAGTGACCACCGTGTCGGCTAGCAGCCCGGCCTCGGCCGAACTGCAGTTCGGGCCGACCACCAGGGCAACGAGCGCTTTGGGCGTGTCGCCGGCCAGCACCATCAACACGCCGGTGCGGCCGTGCACGTCGACGGGGCGGGCGCCGAGGATCTCGGTCGCCGCGGAGTAGCCCAACCCGGTCAGGCACGATGCCCGCCGCTGCGGATCGCCCAACGGACCGTAGTCCGGCCGGTGGGCCAGCAGCCCGACGATCTGGGTGTCCGACAGGGGGACGTCCGCCTCGGGCGGTGACAGGGTGATCAGCTCGGCGGTGGGCCCGGCGGAGGGCGCCGGTGAGGAGCCTTTCAGCAGCGTGGCAGTGCCGAGGGCGACGCCGACCGCCGCGGCCCCCAGACCCAGGACCGCGCCGGCGAGGCGCAGCCGAGGCACCGTGGGCCGGACGGCATGCGCGGCGGGCGGCGGCCCGGCGGCCCGCAGCGCGGCGACGATG
>NZ_JBOGDB010000103.1:0-42601 GCF_050701515.1 Mycobacterium sp.
GATGTCCGCAGCCGCACCGATGGCTACAGCTTCGGCTTCCCCACGGGCTCGGGTAACGATCTGCCAAATCATTCCAAGAACTGCTAAAGGCCCGAACCATCCACCTTTACTATCAACTGCGTTCTGAATCTCCGTGTGTGCACTATTGTCTATCGAGTCCAGGTCGGCTCGCACTTGTTGTACAATTCGCGCGCATTCGTCGAGTACATCGGCCGTAATGTTGTACATTTCAGCTTGCTGTTGTACAGCACGCATGTCTTGCATGTACGTGATGTGCATGGCCTCGATCATTTCGCCGCCGCCATTTATAAGCACTGAGTACGCGGACTCGCCGATTCTAGCGGAGCCATTACTCGATTGAACGGAGAATCCTCGCTGCCCCTGCGCCGTAGCCGACAAATGCGCCGGCACTGTGTGTGGCCAGAGTCCGCCGAGTATGACGCCAGAGAACGGGCGATTGGGCACTCCAACGCCTGGCTCTGTCGCTACCATCGGATACCCGACTTCCTCGTGGGTACTCGCATACTCAATTCCACCAAGGTGCGTTTACGTCGAGGCACCTGCCCATTATCCCTGCGAAATCCATAATAGTGAGATCATAAATAGGCGTTTCATAAGTACTCGAGTCGCGAACGGGAGATAGGGTCACGACATAAATAGTCATATCGTCGATATACCGTTGCAGCACTCGAGTCAAATATCGCGGCGGGTCTGCATTATCGTTTAGCACCTCTTGAATTCGGCGCGCCCAGTCATTGGTATCACTCTCGAATTTTGGAATCGCGGCCTTTCGTTCGGGCGAATTCTGCGGGCCAACTGCTTGAAAGGACTTCCTCGTATCCTGGCTTTCAATCATCAACGGGCCGATCGCCACGCAAAGCGCGTGGTCGGCGTCGTCGACTAGACCCTGCGCTGGCTCGGGATTAGAAACCGGTGTCGGACTTGGAGCTGTTGATCCTTCGCTCCCACCATTCATGAGCGCTACGACGAGCGCCGATGCAGCGAGGACGACACCCGCAATCACACCGATAGGCAAGAGAAGCCCGCGTCGTCGGCCGGTTGCACCCGGCTGGACCGGCCATGCCGGTGGCGGAGGTGAGCCAGGATTCATCGGTACTGGCGGTTGGCCGCCACCCGGAGTAGCTTGCCCCTCCCACGGCGAGTTTCCGTCCATCGCCCCAGCTTAATTGCTCACTCGGAGTCGAAGCCCCGCCAGTTGCGAAGTGTCAGCTCGTAGTCATTATCTGCGCATCGCTCGAAAATATGAGCATCTACCAGTGAACTCTATTCGCCGAGCTTAAGACCGCACCGCGGCTACCGGGTGCAGCACTTTCGTATCGCTCAGCGTGCCCACCCGTACAGTCTAGGGGACCCGCCGACCAGCAGAAAGGACGTATGGCAGTCCGGCTGACCCGCACAAACTGGGTTGCTTCGACCGCCGTCGTACTGATCGCGGTCCAGCTCGTGATCCGGGCAGTCCTGGCGTTCAGCGGGTACTTCTATTGGGACGACCTCATCCTCACCGGCCGCGCCGGCACCCAAAACCTCTTCTCGCCGTCCTACCTCTTCGACGACCACGACGGACACGTCATGCCCGGGGCGTTCCTTATCGCGGGCGCTATCACTCGTATCGCCCCGCTGAACTGGATCGGGCCGGCCATCAGCCTGGTCGTGCTGCAGCTGCTGGCATCGCTGGCCCTGCTGCGGGCGCTCCACGTCATCCTGGGCTGGCGGCCCGTACTTCTGATTCCATTGACCTTCGCGCTCTTCACCCCGCTAGCGATTCCCGGTTTCGCTTGGTGGGCGGCCGCATTGAACTCGCTGCCGATGCTCGCCGCAATGGCGTGGGTGTGCGCCGACGCCATCCTGCTGGTGCGCACCGGCAATCAGCGCTACGCGATCACCGCGTTGCTCGTCTACTTCGGCGGATTGCTCTTCTTCGAGAAGTCCGCCGTCATCCCGTTCGTCGCCTTCACGATCACCGCGCTGCTCGCCTACGTCACCCGCGAGCGATCCGTGCTCAAGACCGTCTGGCGCCGCGGGTTGCGACTCTGGGCTGGATCGCTCGCGCTGAACGCCGCATGGATTGCGCTCTACCTCGTCGTGGTCGACCAAGAACGTTGGAGCCGCGACCTACCGATGACGCGGGACCTGTTGAGCCGCTCCATCACTCACGGCATCGTGCCGGGGCTGGTCGGCGGTCCCTGGGACTGGCAGCGATGGGCTCCCGCCTCACCATGGGCCACTCCACCGATAACCGTGATGGTGCTCGGCTGGCTCGCGCTCGGGGCGGTGCTGGTCATTTCGTTCATCCGCAAGGAACGGATCGGCATCCTGTGGCTCGTTGCCGCGGGCTACGCGATCGCCTGCCAGATCCCGATCTACCTGATGCGCTCGTCTCGGTTCACCGCGCTCGAATTGGCCCAGACGCTGCGCTATCTGCCCGATTTCGTTGTCGTCCTCGCCCTCCTGGCTGCCGTCGGACTCTGCGCGCCCAACCGAGAGCGATCCCGTTGGCTCGACTCTTCGCCCGCACGCTCAGCCGTAACAGCAGCAGCCACAGTCGCTTTCGTCGCCAGCAGCCTGTACTCCACCGCCACCTTCATGACGATCTGGCGGGACAATCCTGCCCAGCCTTACCTGCAGAACGCACAAGCAGGCCTCGCAAAGGCGCGCGCCGTCTCAAATGCGGCAATGCTTGACCAAGAGGTCGATCCCCTTGTGCTGCAACGCGTTGCCGCGCCAGAGAACTTGGCCAGCCACATGTTCGCACTACTGCAAGACAGACCCGAATTCGCCAGCACCACAAGCCAACTACGCACGCTCGACAGCAGCGGTCACGTGGTGGACGCCAAGGTCACTTGGGTACGCACCATCGTGAGGGGCCCAGAGCCGCAGTGCGGCTACCTCGTACAGCCCGACTTCCCGGTGCGCATGCCCCTCGACGGACCGCTGCTGCCGTCGGATTGGACCGCCGAGATCAACTACCTCGCCAACAGCGAAGGATCCATGACGCTGTCACTCACCGACGGAGCCGAAACCAAGGTGCCCGTCCATCCCGGACTCAACCGCGTCTACGTGCGGCTACCCGGCGCAGGCGATGCCATCAATGTGCGGGCCAACACCGCCGCTCTCTCGGTATGCATCGCATTGGGTCCGGTCGGATACGTCGCACCAATCTGAGGTCGCTGACACGCCGCGACCGTGCGCGAAATGCCAATAAAAAGCGGCGTGTCGCGGAGCAGACACGCACGCTCGCGGAAAATAGGGAGCCACCTAGGAGAATCGAACTCCTGACCTATTCATTACGAGTGAATCGCTCTACCGACTGAGCTAAGGTGGCGCGCCCCGCGATGAGCGCTTGCGCGAAGAGCCAAACGCCCGGGCGGGGCGGCACGAGTCTACGGCAGGCCGCCTCGACCGCCCAAGTCAGTCGCGCAGGGCGCGACCCACGGTTGCGACCATCGCGTCGACCGCGAACTTCGGCTTCACGTTGACCGCCAGCGCCTCGCGGCACTCCAGCACCGCCTCGATACACCGCAACAACCGGTCCGGCGGCACGACGGCCGCCATCGAGGCGACCCGGTCGGACACGTCGGGATGGTTCGCCTGAATTTCGCCCGCCCCGGACGCCACCAGCAACGCGTCGCGGAAATAGGTCGCCAGGTCGATCAATGCCCGATCCAGCGCATCGCGCGACGCGCGGGTCTGACGCGACTTCTGCCTGCGCTCAAGGTCTTTGATGGCACCGGTCGCGCCGCGCAACGTACCCGCGGTGCCCTTGCCGGTGCCGCCGGCGCCCAGCGCCGTTCGCAGCTCCTCGGTCTCGGCCTCGTTGCGGTCGACAGTCAGCGCCAGCGCCTCCGCCTCGGCGGCCGCCACCAGCTCCTCGGCGGCCCCGTAGGCCCGCGACGGCGTCGCCGCATCGCGGGCCAAACCGAGCGCCCGCTGCCGTCGCCGCTGCGCCTCCTCATCCGTGGCCAGCCGGCGCGCACGTCCGACATGCCCGCCGCTGACCGACGCCGCCCAGCGGGCGTCCTCGGCGGGCAGCCCGTCGGCGTCGATCAGCACCTGGGCAATGGCCGCCACCGGCGGAGTCGCCAACGCCACAAGGCGGCACCGCGACCGCAGCGTGATCGCGATGTCCTCCGGGTCCACCGACGGCGCGCACAGCAGGAACACGGTCGACGGCGGCGGTTCCTCGACGACCTTGAGCAGGGCGTTGGCCGCCCCCTCGGTCAGCCGGTCGGCGTCCTCGATCAGCACGATCTGCCACCGCCCGGTCCCCGGCCGCCGCGAGGCGATCTGCACGATGCTTCGCATCTCGTCGACGCCGATCGACAGCCCCTCGGGGATGATTCTCCGCACGTCGGCGTGGGTACCGGCCATCGTCGTCGTACAGGCGCGGCACTCCCCGCACCCCGGCACGCCGTCCGACGTGCATTGCAGCGCCGCGGCGAAGCACAGCGCGGCGATCGACCGTCCCGAGCCCGGCGGGCCGGTGATCAGCCACGCGTGTGTCATGGTCCCCGTCGCAACCGCACTGTGAGCCGAGTCACCGCGCGCGGCCGCCGCCGCGGCCACCAACTCCGCCTCGACGGCGTCTTGGCCCACCAGACGCGAGAAAACCCCGGACATCGCTGATAACAGTAGTGCTGCGAACCGACACGTCCGTCCCACAGCGCCCTATCAGGTCGCCGCGGCCCGTTACGGTTGACCAGTGACCACCGAAGCGATCCCGGTCGGGCGAATCAGCGCATTCGTCCGGTGGGTGGCGCGCACGCCGTGGCCGGTGTTCACCCTGGGCATGGTGCAGTCCGACATCATCGGCGCGCTGTTGGTGCTGGGGTTCCTGCGCTTCGGCCTGCCGCCCGAGGACCGCATCCAGCTCCAGGATCTGCCCGCCTTCAACCTGGCCATCTTCCTGGGCTACCTGTTCCTGTCGTTCACCGTCGGCGCCTATCTCAGCCTGCGGCTGCTCATACCCGTGATGCGCTGGCAGCGCCGCGACACGCTGCTCGCCGCCGCCGACCCCGCGGCCACCGAGCTGGCCCGCAGCCGCGCGCTGAAGATGCCCTTCTATCGCTCCGTCATCACCGTCACCGTCTGGTGCCTGGGGTCGATCGTCTTCATCGTCGCCAGCTGGCCGGTCGCCAGTCAATCCGCTCCGGTTGTCGCGGTCGCCACCGGGCTGGCTGCCACCGCGACGGCGATCATCGGCTACCTGCAGTCCGAGCGGGTGCTGCGGCCCGTTGCCGTCGCCGCCCTGCGCGGCGGGGTGCCGGAGAACTATCGCGCAGCGGGGGTGGTGCTGAAGCAGGTGCTGACCTGGGTGCTGTCCACCGGTGTGCCGGTGCTGGCCATCGTGCTGGCGTTGGTGGCGAGCAAGTTCCAGATACTGACCGCCTCCTCGGACCGGCTGATCATGCCCATCCTGCTGCTGGCCATCGCCGCCCTGGTGATCGGCCTGGCCGGCACGGTCTTGGTGGCGATGTCCATCGCGGACCCGCTGCGCCAATTACGTTGGGCGCTGGGCGAAGTGCAGCGCGGCAACTACAACGCGCACATGCAGATCTATGACGCCAGCGAATTGGGCCTGCTGCAGGCCGGGTTCAACGACATGGTTCGTGACCTGGCCGAACGGCAACGGCTGCGCGACCTCTTCGGCCGCTACGTCGGTGAGGACGTCGCGCGGCGTGCCCTGGAACGCGGCACCGAGCTCGGCGGCCAGGAACGTGACGTCGCGGTCCTGTTCGTGGACCTGGTGGGCTCGACGCAGCTGGCCGCGACCCGGCCCGCGGCCGATGTCGTCAGCCTGCTCAACGAATTCTTCCGCGTCGTGGTGGACACCGTGAACCGCCATGGCGGATTCGTCAACAAGTTCCAGGGCGACGCGGCGCTGGCCATCTTCGGCGCGCCAATCGAGCATCCCGACGCCTCCGGTGCTGCGCTCGCGGCCTCCCGCGAACTGCGCGACGAGCTCGTCGACGTGCTGGGCAGCGACGCCGAGTTCGGCATCGGCGTGTCGGCCGGGCGTGCCATCGCCGGGCACATCGGCGCTCAGGCCCGCTTCGAGTACACCGTCATCGGCGACCCGGTCAACGAGGCCGCCCGGCTCACCGAGCTGGCCAAGCTGGAGGAGGGCCACGTGTTGGCGTCGGCGATCGCCGTCAGCGGCGCGCTGGATGCCGAGGCGCTGTGCTGGGACGTCGGCGAGGTCGTCGATCTGCGCGGTCGTGCCGCGCCGACACAGCTCGCCCGCCCGTTGAACCTCGTTGAGTCGACGGACGAGTCGGCCGGCGAGGTGTCCAGCGACGTCTCCGGATAGCGGGCAAATCCCACTAGCCCCAGCAGCCTCTCCTGCCGACGGTTGTGGAAATGCCCGCCTCACAGCGACAAATGGTTCCGCGGCGCCGCTGTCGCGGAGTTGTCGCTCAGAGGCGGGCAGAGCGGTGCCCGCCGATCATCGTGATTTGTGTGACGGATGTGATCGGTGCCGTCGATAGCGCACCGCTAGCCGCCCTTGGCCGCCCGCTTGGCGGGCGTCTTCTTCGCAGTGGACTTCTTGGCGGACTTCCTCGCAGTCCGCTTCACCGGACCCCGTGCGCGGCGGTCGGCCAGCAGCTCGGCGGCCCGCTCGTCGGTGACCGATAGCACGTCGTCGCCCTTGCGTAGGCTGGCGTTGGTCTCGCCGTCGGTGACATAGGGACCAAATCGGCCGTCCTTGATGACCATCGGTTTGCCGGTGTCCGGGTCGGCGCCCAACTCCCGCAGCGGCGGTGCCGAAGCACGCTGGCCCGCACGGCGTTTCGGCTCAGAGTAGATCTTCAGCGCCTCGTCGAGGGTGAGGGTGAACAGCTGATCCTCGGACGTCAGCGAGCGAGAGTCTGTGCCGCGCTTCAGATACGGGCCGTATCGACCGTTCTGTGCGGTGATCTCCTCCCCGGAGTTTGGATCGACACCCACCACCCTGGGCAGTGACAGCAGCTTCAACGCGTCCTCGAGCGTCACCGTCTCCAGGTTCATCGTCCGCAGCAGCGACCCGGTACGCGGCTTGGGACCGGTGGGCTTCTTGCCCTTCTTCGCCGGCGCGCCGTCCTCGGGGGGCTCGTCCGGTTCCGGCAGCACCTCGGTGACATAGGGCCCGTACCGACCGTCTTTGGCGACGATCTCGTGCCCGGTCTGCGGATCGACCCCCAGTACGCGGCCTTCCTGCGGTGTGGCGAACAGCTTTTCGGCCAACTCCAGGGTCAGCTCGTCCGGTGTCAGCGAGTCGTTGAGATTTGCCCGCTGCGGTTTGGGCTCGCCGTCGTCGCCGATGACGGTGCGCTCCAGGTACGGACCGCTCTTGCCGACCCGTACATAGATCGCGCGGTCTTCTTCGTCGTCAAACAGCTTGATGGAGTTGACCTCTCGGGCATCGATACCTTCGAGATTCACGCCCACGAGTTTCTTCAGGCCACCGGAGCGGGCGATCGACTCGGGCACACCGTGGTCGCCGCCGAAGTAGAAGTTGTTGAGCCAAACCGTGCGCTGCTCATGGCCGGCCGCGATCTCGTCGAGCTCGTCCTCCATCGCCGCGGTGAATCCGTAGTCGACCAGCCGGCCGAAGTGCTGCTCCAGCAGGCCGGTGACCGCAAACGCCACCCACGACGGGACCAGCGCACTGCCGCGCTTCACCACATAACCGCGGTCCTGGATGGTCTTGATGATCGACGAATACGTCGACGGCCGACCGATGCCGAGGTCCTCGAGCGCCTTGATCAGCGACGCCTCGGTGTAGCGGGCGGGCGGCGACGTGGTGTGCCCGTCGGCCGTCAGCTCCTTGGCATCGACGCGCTGGCCCTGCTCGAGCTGCGGCAGCCGGCTCTCGGCGTCGTCGGCCTCACCGCCGGCCAAGTCGTCGATGCTCTCGACGTAGGCCTTCAGGAAGCCGGCGAACGTGATGGTGCGGCCGCTGGCGTTGAACACCACCTGCTGCCCGTCGCTCGATTCCCCGGAGATGCGCAGGCTCAGCGTCGTGCCGCGCGCATCGGCCATCTGCGATGCCACGGTGCGCTGCCAGATCAGCTCGTAGAGCCGGAACTCGTCGGTGTCGAACTGGCCGTGCAGCTGGCCCGGTGTCTGAAACACGTCACCCGCGGGTCGGATGGCCTCGTGCGCCTCCTGGGCATTCTTGACCTTGCGGGTGTACTGACGCGGCGACGGATGCAGGTACTCCTCGCCGTAGAGCTGGCGCGCCTGGTTGCGCGCGGCGCTGATGGCCGACCCCGACAGCGTCGTGGAGTCGGTGCGCATATAAGTGATGTAGCCGTTCTCGTAGAGCCGCTGTGCGATGCTCATCGTCCGCTCCGACGAGAACCTCAGCTTGCGGCCGGCCTCCTGCTGCAGCGTCGAGGTCATGAACGGCGCATACGGCCGACGGGTGTAGGGCTTCTGCTCAACCGACGACACCGCGAGCTGCGCGCCGCGCAGCCCGGTCGCCAGCGCGCCCGCTCGTGCCTCGTCGAGCACCAGCACCTCGTCGGGCTTGCGAACCTCGCCAAGCGAATCGAAGTCCCGTCCGGTGGCCACCCGAAGCCCGTCGACGGTGTTCAGCTTGGCCGTGAAGGTGGGTGGTGAAGCCTCGGGGTTGGACACGCCGGCGTCGAGTTCGGCGGTGACATCCCAGTAGCCGGCGCTGCGGAACGCCATCCGTTCGCGTTCGCGCTGGACGATGATCCGGGTCGCCACCGACTGCACCCGTCCGGCGGACAGCTTCGGCGCGACCTTCTTCCACAGCACCGGGCTGACCTCATACCCGTATAGCCGGTCCAGGATGCGCCGGGTCTCCTGCGCGTCGACCAGGTCGTTGTCCAGGTCACGCGGGTCCTGGGCGGCGGCCCGGATCGCCGACTCGGTGATCTCGTGGAACACCATCCGCTTGACCGGGATGCGTGGCTTCAACGTCTCCAGCAGATGCCAGGCGATGGCCTCGCCCTCCCGGTCGCCGTCGGTGGCCAGGTAGAGCTCGTCGACGTCCTTGAGCAGGCCTTTCAGCTCGGTGACCGTGCTCTTCTTGTCCGGGCTGATGATGTAGAGCGGCTCGAAGTCGGCGTCGACGTTGACCCCGAGGCGCGCCCACGGCTCGGATTTGTACTTGGCAGGCACGTCAGCGGCGGCCCTGGGCAGGTCCCGGATGTGGCCACGGGACGACTCGACGATGTAGTTGGAGCCCAGGAAGCCGGCTAATTTGCGCGCTTTGGTGGGCGACTCGACAATGACGAGTCGCCGCACGCTTCCATCGCCGCTGCCGCGGTCCCCGTCAGCCAACTGTGCTTACGCTCCACTTCTGTGTTGCCGTCCGACACCCGATCTATGCGTTTTGCATCCATCCGACGCCATCGGCAACTGACAATTTCGCACCCCGGGCGGGCCTACGCAAACTGACTCTCCGGCCCGAGCACCCTAAATCCGGGGCCACAGGGAGAACGCCTCTACGTCTCCGGGAGGTTCCCCCACATTCTCTACCAGGCGCGATAGCCGTCTGCGGCCGCTGATCCGCAGCGCCGGGCGGGCCCCGCGAGTTCCGATAAGCGTCGGGGCTATCCCCACCCGCATCATCGCCGAGGCAAGCGGCGAATGGGTGTCCGGGGCGTGCGGATCCAGGCCCAATAGATAGCGGTCGGCCTCCGGGGTGCCGGCCGCCAGCGTCCAGGCCCGCAGCTCACGCGGCCCGGGCAGCCACTGCGGCGGGACCGTCTTGACCGCCCCGCGGGTCCACTCCGTGGCTATCGAGACCAGCCGCGGGTCCACCGAGGTACGGACCAATGGAGTGTTCTCGTCGGTGCGGCTGAGCTCGGGCTCCAGGCCGGCCTCGACGATCATCTCGGCGAGCGCCACGGCGCGCCACGGCCGATCCACCACGACGGACAACCGTGCGCCTTCCCCGACCAACACCACCTGGCCGGGCGCGGCGAGAAGTCCCGTCAAGTCGGCGACCGCGGGCGGCACCGACTCTGCCGAGAAGAACGACAGCTGGCTCACGCAAACGACAGTAGGCCAGCCGCACCCCGGGGCGGTGCCGACGGGCCCCAGTGTCCGGAATCGAAAACCCCCCGGCGGTACCCGTTACGGGGACTGCTCGGGGGGTTTCGTCAGGTTCGATGCCTAGATGGATCGAACGCCCGTGGCCTGCGGGCCCTTCGGGCTCTGGCCAACCTCGAACTCGACCTTCTGGTTCTCCTCCAGGGTGCGGAAACCGGATCCCTGAATTTCCGTGTAGTGGACAAACACATCGGCGGAGCCGTCCTCTGGAGCGATAAAGCCGAAGCCCTTCTCCGCGTTGAACCACTTCACAGTTCCCTGTGGCATCTTTCGTACTTTCCTTCTCTTCCGGGTGCGGCTCACCGACTTCCGGTGTACCGGGCCCGTTCCGACCGCCATACCTTCGTGGAGTCGCCGGAACTTGACCCGACCTACAACCCTCGCAGGAACCGCGATCGCAACGTCGATCCTGCGAGTGCATAAACACGAACACAGAAGCTGCGACCGCCCCATAGTCAATCATGTTCCAAGCTCCAGCAACAGTCTCGACGCGGCGAACTAGGGAACAATTCACCTAAAGGAGGACAAATATGTCGGATTTCGGCCGCGAGCTGCTCGCCTGCGCGGTCGAGGGCACCGATCCGGAGGAGAAGCCGCTGCGCCACGTCGCGGACCTGCCGCCACGGCATGGTCGGCCGCGCGCGTGGCCGCACTGGGTCGACCCGGATGTGGTGCGGGCGTTCAATGATCGCGGTATCGGCGAGCCGTGGTCGCATCAATCCGAAGCGGCGAACCTTGCGCACGACGGCCGCCATGTTGTTCTCAGCACGGGCACGGCGTCGGGTAAGTCGCTGGCCTATCAGCTGCCCATCTTGACCACTCTTGCCAACGACCACCGAGCGCGCGCGCTCTATCTGTCCCCCACCAAGGCCCTTGGCCACGATCAGTTGCGGACCGCGCAGGCGCTCACCGAAGCGGTCGCGAGCCTCGGTGACGTCGCACCCAGCGCTTACGACGGCGACAGCCCCAGTGAAGTGCGTCGATTCGCCCGCGAACGATCACGCTGGATCTTCTCCAATCCCGACATGATTCACCTTTCCCTGTTGCGCAACCACGCACGCTGGGCGGTGTATCTGCGCAATCTCCGATACATCGTTGTCGACGAATGCCACTACTATCGCGGCATTTTCGGCTCGAATGTGGCCATGGTGCTGCGTAGGCTGCTGCGGTTGTGCGCTCGTTACTCGGCATCACCGACGGTCATCTTCGCCAGCGCGACGACGTCGTCACCTGCGGCCACCGCGACCGAGCTGATCGGGCAGACGGTGCTTGAGGTCACCGAGGACGGCTCCCCGCAGGGAGCACGGACCGTTGCGCTGTGGGAGCCCGCACTGCGCGCCGACCTGGTCGGCGAAAACGGCGCTCCGGTAAGGCGTTCCGCGGGCGCGGAGGCAGCCCGGGTGATGGCCGACCTGATCGCCGAAGGAGCCCGCACGTTGACCTTTGTTAGGTCCCGCCGCGGAGCCGAACTCACCGCGCTGGGCTCACGGGCGCGTCTGGAAGACGTCGCTCCCGAGCTCACCGATCGGGTGGCGTCCTACCGGGCCGGCTATCTGGCCGAAGACCGCCGCAAGCTGGAACGCGCACTGGCCGAAGGCGAACTGCGCGGCCTCGCCACCACCAATGCGCTCGAGCTGGGTGTGGACATCGCCGGATTGGACGCAGTGGTGCTCGCGGGCTTTCCGGGCACGGTCACGTCGTTCTGGCAGCAGGCCGGACGATCCGGCCGACGCGGCCAGAGCGCGCTCATCGTGTTGATCGCCCGCGATGACCCGTTGGACACCTACCTGGTGCACCATCCGGATGCGCTGTTGGACAAGCCGATCGAGCGGGTGGTCATCGATCCGGGAAATCCCTATGTCCTTGGCCCGCAATTGCTCTGCGCCGCAACCGAGCTGCCACTCACCGCCGCCGAGGTGCGGGCGTGGAATGCGGAAGCGGTCGCGGAGGAACTTGTCGACGACGGCCTGCTGCGCCGGCGATCCAGCGGCTACTTCCCCACTCCGGGTGTCGACCCGCACCCAGCGGTCGACATTCGCGGGTCCTCGGGCGGGCAGATCGCGATCCTGGAGGCCGAAACCGGACGACTGCTGGGTAGCGCGGATGTTGGTCAGGCGCCGGCGTCCGTTCACCCCGGCGCCGTCTATCTACATCAGGGCGAGTCGTATGTGGTCGACTCGCTCGACTTCGAGGACGGCGTGGCCTTCGTGCACACCGACGATCCCGGCTACACGACGTTCGCGCGGGAGCTGTCCGACATCGCGGTGACCGGAAAGGGCGAGCGAAACACGTTCGGTCCGGTCACCATTGGCCTGGTGCCGGTCTCGGTGACCAGTACGGTGGTCGGTTATCTGCGCCGCCGACTCACCGGCGAGGTGATCGACTTCGTCGAGCTCGACATGCCCACCAGGACGCTGGACACCAAGGCGGTGATGTCCACGATCACGCCGGAAGCATTGCAGCACAACGGTGTCGAAGCGTTGCGGGTTCCCGGTGCGCTACACGCCGCCGAGCACGCGGCAATCGGGTTGCTGCCGTTGGTGGCCAGTTGCGATCGCGGGGATATCGGCGGGCTGTCCACGGCGGTGGGCCCAGTGGCGGGACTGCCGACGATCTTCGTCTACGACGGTTACCCGGGCGGCGCGGGATTCGCCGATCGCGGCTTCCGCCAACTCGCAACCTGGTGGGGTGCCACGGCGGCCGCGATCGAGGCTTGCGAATGCCCACTCGGCTGCCCATCGTGCGTTCAGTCGCCGAAATGCGGCAGTGGCAATGACCCCCTGGACAAACTGGGTGCCGTTCGAGTGTTGCGTCTGGTGCTCGGCGAGCTGGAACGTCACGTGTCGTGAGCAATCCACGACGACGGCCGACCCCTCGACGGCCGCCCCCATGGACCAGCGATCGGCGGCGCTGAATCACGGCACGCCGAACACCAGACGGTTGCGACGAAACGGTCGGACAACGCGATCCGTTCCCAATCCCGATAGGTCGGGCGCAGACGCAAAATACCTCGTCGCAGGGGTGGGTGCAACTTAGGCGACGGTTACTGGCACTTCCAGAAATCTGTTCAGCGGCAAGAATCTACGGATTTCGTTGCCGACTTCGGCGGTGAACCCGCCGGAAGCCGGCCGGTAAAATGCCACAAATGACCCACGACTGGTTGCTCGTGGAAACTCTCGGCACCGAGCCCGCCGTGGTCGCACAGGGTCGTCGAACCAAGAACCTCGTTCCGATCAGCGGATTCCTGCGTCGGAGCCCTCACCTGATGGCGATCCAGTCCGCCATCTCCGAGACGGTTCGCACCGGCCAGAGCTTGAGCACCATCACGCCGAAAAACGACCGCGTAATCCGTACCGAGGCCGTGCAGATGTCCGATGGGCGGCTGCACGGCGTACAGCTGTGGATCGGCCCGCCGGACGAGGACCCGCCGGAGCGACCCATCCCGGGACCGCTGAAATGGGACCTGACGAAGGGGGTCGCCACCGACACGCCGGAGTCGATCCACAACAGCGGCAGAGACCCCGCCACGGAAGCCATCCATGGTCGGACGTTCGCCGAAGACCTGCCGATGCGCGACCTCAACCCGAGCGAAACCAAGGTGCTGGTAATGGCGATCAAGGGCGAGCCCGGCATGACGCTGTGCAGCACCTGGAATGTCACCGATCACCGCGGCGAAACCATCTCCGTCGGCTTTGTCGCCCGGGCCAATCCGGAAGCGCAGGATGACGGCAGCGAGCGGCTTATCTGTCGGGCCATGAACTGGCGGGCTGAGCACGAGGGACCTTCACTGCCGCCAGATCACCTGGCGCAGAAGATCGTCGATGGCCTTGCGCAGCCCGGAGTGCACCGCGCGCTGGTCGATCCGGTCCACTGGACACTGCTGAAGTGGCTCGACCAACCCGCGCCGTTCTTCGACTGGCGCGCCAGAGAGTCCGGGGAGCCATCCGTCAATCCGGCGGACGCTCTTCATATGGCAAGAATGACAGTGGAATTCGCCAACGGAGCGACGACCGGTGTGCTGCGTTTGCGGTCGCTCGATGGCGGATGGACGCCGGTACACATGACCATCAATCGTATTGAGCTTGAAGAGAACACATTTGCCGCCCTGATGGCCCTGCGCCTGCCGACCGAGGCGGAGTTGGCATTGGTCGAGTTCGACGATGTCGCCGACGATGTCGCCGAAGCGGAACCGCCAGCTAAGAAGCCACGAAAAGCCAAGCAACGCAAGGCCAAGGCGGCTAAGCCAAGCTAACCTCCGCTGTCGGCTGGGCCTGCCCGCGCGGCGGCCCGTGCCGGCCCCGCGGCGATGGTCACCACGACGTCGAGCCCGTCTGCCACACAGTCCGCGACGGCGACGCCCATCGCGTCCGCAATCGCGGATGCTTCACCGCAGGCCGCGTCCGAACCAGCGGGCAGTCGGGCCGCGGCCGCCAACGCCGCCAGGTCGGCCGCCGCCTGCGCTCGATGACGGGCGATCACCGCCGACCCGATGTAGAACCCGCCGACGGTTACCGCCAGCAGCACCGCCATCACGGCTACGGCTACCAGTGTGGCCGAGCCGCGGTCACCGCACAGCCGGCTCGACCGCAGCCACCGCGTCCGCCCCAATCGTGATCCCCGGCAACAGATCCGAGCGCGCGGTGACGGTCGCGAACACCCGCCCACCCTCTCGCCGCATCTGAACGATCGCGCCCATCGGGGCGATGTCGTGGGCGGCTTGCACCGCGGACCCGTCGTCACCGCGGGCCGCAAGGCGGGCCGCCTCCCGGGCGGCATCGATACACCGCACCTGCATCGACATCGCGGTGAGGCCCGCCACGCACAGCGCCAGAACGATCGCAAGCGCGGCGATGGCGAACGCTGCCTCCACGGTGACGGCGCCGCCATCGACGGCTAGACGTTGGTGTTGAGGGCGCGACTGATGATGTTGGTCAGTGCGGTCACGATGGAGTCGCCGGTGACGACCGTGTAGAGAATCGCGCCGAATGCTGCGGCCGCAATCGTCCCGATGGCGTACTCCACGGTCGACATCCCCGTGTCGTCGACCACCAGGATCGTCAATCTTGCTCGCAGCCCGCGAATCATCGTTGACACCATTGTTTCTCCTCCCTATCGGTTTCTCGAACATGCGCGGTCACATCAGGCCCGACCGCAGCACATCGCCTGCCAGCCCGGCGATCACCGGAGCGACGCCGAGGCATACGAAGGCCGGCAAATAGCACAATCCGAGCGGACCGGCAATCAGCACCGACGCGCGCTGGGCCACCGCGTCGGCTGCCGATGCGGCATCGTCGCGCGATTGGTCGGCCAGCTCGGCAACGCCCTGGGCCAGGGCGGCACCAGAGGCGGCCGATCTTCGCGCCAACCGAAGAAGCGCTTCGACGTGCTTGTCCAGCGGCAGACTGGGATTCGACCAGGCCTTGGCGGGGTCGGCCCCCAGCGCCAGCAAGTCTGCGGCGCGGTCAAGCAGGACGGCCAGCGGACGCGGTGCCGACGGTGCCGTTGCGGCGGCCGCGCTCGATACCGCCATCCCCGAGGACAGGCACGCGGCGAGCACGTCGAGGGTGGACGCAACGGCCAGTGGATCCACGGAGCCCTGCCGTGGCGGTGGTCGCGGCGTCGACGGCCGTGTGACACCCGCACGCGCGCGCACCCGCGTGGCATCCGCCGCGATCAGCAACGCAGCAGCCAAACACAAAGCCGCTGTGCTCATGCCTCGGCTCCCGCTCGCTCCGGTCCTCGCTCCGCTGCGATCCTCACTCGCGCTCGCCTTCGGGTGCTCATGCCTCGGCTCCCGCTCGCTCCGGTCCTCGCTCCGCTGCGATCCTCACTCGCGCTCGCCTTCGGGTGCTCATGTCAGCGCCCTCCCGGTGATCCGATCCGACCACAGCAAGCCACAGCAGGCGAGCGCGACGCCGATAACCAGCAACCACCCGCCCACGCCGCCGGACAGCAGGAAGCCGAGCGGATTGGCGCCCACCAGCTGACCCAGACCAACACCGAGCAGCGGTAGCCCGGCTAACACCGCCGCGGTAGTGCGGGCGCCGGCCATCCCGGCGTCGACACGAGTCGAAAAGCGCTCACGCTCAACGATGTCCCGGTGCGCCGCGCGCATCAAAGTTGCGATCGCCAAGCCGTGTGCCTGAGCCAGTTGCCAATACACCGCCAGCCGCTCCCAATGCAAGGGCAGATGCGAGGACCGCGCGGCACTGCGAAGACCGGCGGCCACATCGGCGCCGAGGCGCGCCCGCGCGGCGACCGCTCGCAGATGCGCGGCGACGGGGCCGGCGACCTCACGCGCCGCGATGTCAAACGCCGCCACCGGGTGGGCTCCGACACGCAGCTCACCGACCAGCACATCCAGCGCACTCTGCAGCGCGGTGGCTTCTTCGGCGCGGTTGCGCTGGGCCGTGCGGCGTCGATGCCGCAGCACCAAGGTGGCGACGAGAATCGCAGCCGCCAGCATGACCGTGGCCGGAGCTAGCAGCGCGAGCACCATGCCGAGGACCATCCCGCACGCACGCGCAGGAACTCGGCGGCGTACGGCTGTCATGGTTTCCAACCGCCGTCGTGACGACGGCGATGCCAGCAGCACCGCCACTGCCAGCGCCAGCGCAGCCACCGTCACGGCAGTCCCCGCTCGCGTATCAGGCATCTCAGATGCTCCGCGCCGCAGCCGAATCCGGTGTCCGCGTGCCACGCGGTCGCGACCCCGACGCGGCCGTCGCCGTCCCGTCGCAGCACCGCGATTTCGCTGAGCCGGCGGCTGCCGCTGCGGTCCCGGCCCACGTGCAGCACGACCTGTACCGCCGCGGCAAGCTGGCTGTGCAGCGCGGCGCGATCGAGGCCGCCCAGCGATGCCAGCGCCTCCAGCCGGGCCGGCACCTCGGCGGGATTGTTCGCATGAACGGTGCCCGCGCCTCCGTCGTGGCCGGTGTTGAGCGCGGCCAGCAGGTCGACCACCTCCGCGCCGCGCACCTCGCCGACGACAATCCGGTCGGGTCTCATCCGCAGCGCCTGCTTCACCAGATCACGCACCGAAATCTCGCCGACCCCTTCGACATTGGCGCAACGGGCCACCAGCTTCACCAGGTGTGGATGCTGTGGCGCGAGCTCGGCGGCGTCCTCGACGCAGACGATGCGCTCGTCGGGCGAGACCGCACCCAGCGCCGCGGACAAGAGTGTGGTCTTGCCCGCCCCGGTACCGCCGGAAATCAGGAAGGCAAGGCGGGCATCGATGATCCCGTCGAGCAACTCGGCGGCCGGTGGCGCGATGGCACCGGCGCCGATCAGCGCGGCGATGCCCTGGGTCGCCGGCCGTAGTACGCGCAGTGACAGGCAGGTGCCGCCGGAGGCGATCGGCGCGAGGATGGCGTGCAGCCGGACGGTGAACTGGTCGGTGCCCACACCGCTCAACTGCCCATCGACCCACGGTTGCGCTTCGTCGAGCCGACGGCCTGCACTGAGGGCGAGCCGTTGCGCCAGCCGCCGCACCGCTGCCTCGTCGGCAAACCGGATCGAGCTGCGCCGCAACCCGTTTCCGTCGTCGATCCACACCGCGTCGGGCGCGGTGACCAGGACGTCGGTGGTGCCCTCCGCGCAGAGCAGGGGCTCCAGAATGCCCGCGCCGGTGAGTTCGGTCTGCAGCGTGCGCAGATTGCTCAGTACCTCGGTATCGCCGAGCACCCCACCCGACTCGGCACGGATCGCGGCGGCCACGATGCTGGGACGCAGCGGCGCAGATTCGGCGGCCAGCCGCTCGCGCACCCGATCGATCAGCGACACGGTCATGCGGCGGCCACCGAAGGATTCTGCTGCAGCACGGTCAACACCCGCCGCGCGGCGACGGCCAGCGGCGAACGCCGCCGCATTCTCAGGCCGCCGCGCTCCAAAGAGCCGGCCAGACCCGGTTGTGGTCGCATCGCGGCAAGTAGCGGCAGGCCGACGATTCGCGCCACCTCCAGCGATCGCAGCCCGCCCGGCGCCGGGCCACGCACCACCAGACCGACATTGGGATTGATGGCACAAACCGACGGCGCAACCGCGGCGGTGGCTGCGCAGCCCCGAACGTCGGCGGACGTGATGAGGACGACCAGATCGGCGGCGTCCGTGGCGATTTCGACCGCGGGTGTCTGACGTCGCGGCAAATCACATATCACGGTCGCGCCGCCGCGCCGGCCCGCGTCGATCACGGCCGCCAGCGGTCCGGCGTCGACAGCGCCACCGGCGCGGCTGCTCGACAATACGCTGACGCCATCCCGTCGCGGCAGGGCCTGACGCAGCGCGGCGACGTTGAGCCTGCCGCTCTCCAAGGCGAGATCGGGCCAGCGCAGTCCGGGTTCGGCCTCGCTGCCCAGCACCAAATCGATGCCGCCGCCCCATGGATCGGCATCGATGAGCAGGGCATCCGCCGCGGTTTGTGCCAGGGCGGCCGCGAACGTCGAGGCCCCCGCCCCGCCGCGGCCCGCCATCACTGCGGCGACCGCGCCCCTGCGCCCGTCGTCGCGGCTGGATTCCGCGGCCTCCGAGAGTGCCGCGACAAGGTCACCCTCGTCGCCGGGCAGGGTGACGACGTGCTGGGCGCCGACCGATATGGCGGCTTCCCAGTCGGCAGTCTGCGGCCCGGTTCGGCTGAGCAGGATGACCCGGCCGCGGCGCGGCAACGAGCGGCCGGCACAACACCGGGCCGCCGCGGCGTCGAGCAACACGGCAAGCGCGCCCGTCCACGCCTGGCGGCTCGACGGCTCCGCAGTGTGGACCACGGCCACCCCCGCTGCGGCGGCGACGCGATCCACGTCGTCGCGCGTCGTCGAGTCCGCGACCATGATCAGGACGCCGTTGGTTGCGGTCATCAACCCACTCTGCGGGCGGGCACCGACCGGACACCAGTGCGTCGTAGTCAGTTGTGGACGCGGCCCCAACTGTGGATGAAGCGACTGCTACGGCTGCACCCGGTTCGCCGTGGGGTTCGCATTCTCCTGCTTGAGAAGGTCCGCTTCCTTCTGATCGACGCACACGACCACGTTCTCCCCAGGAATTTCTCTATTGACGAACCCGTCCAAACACTTCGTCCGCATAGCCTCCCAGCACTCGGGCGACATCGGCTCACCTTGACGTTTCAACGGACACACTCCTCCGGCGGTGCCCAGGTCGATAGCCGGGTTTCCACTGCTCGGTTGCGTACGAGTCTTCGCCGTATTCAAGTCGTCGGCGACCTTCTGGCGCCTCTCGGGGGTGACACAGATGTGGTCGCCCGCGACCGCGTCCCGCCAGACGAAGCCGGGCTTGCAGGTGTCCGGCCCGTAGGCCCCCTCGATGGTGACCGTCGCTTCGGGACCGAACCCAGAGCACGGATCTCCGAATATGCCCGAGACACACCCCTCCACCGAGAAGTGGTACGTGGTGCCGGCGGTCAGTCCGTCTACCCGCTGCCAACCCCAGTCCCCGTCGTCGTCGTGCTTGATCGACCACAGTTTGCCACCCTCGGGCCTGATGTTGATGTGATAGAAGTCGTAATCGTAGAACCCTTTCCACCCGACCCCGAAGTCTTTGAGGCTCCGTGAGAGGGGCTCGTCGACCCGCGGTACCGGCAGGGGTCCCTGCGGCTCCATGCTTCCGACGTCGGCTTTGGTCGTACTGAGGTCTGCTTGAGAACAGCCGGTGGCGTCATCTTCTTCCGAGATGTACACCGCGCAGACCTTGAACGTGGCCGTGGTCTCCGGGTCCAGGCCGCACATGGGGGCTTCGCGGTTCTCGGCGACGTCCTTGAAATCGTGGCCCGGCTTTAAGCGGGTCACCGTATATCCATCGATGTCCTCACCGATTGCCATCGGCGGGTCCCACTTGACGGCGACACAAAACGGGGTGCTCCCGTAGGGAGGGTTGTCCCGCGTGTGGATTGTCGGCCCCGGCATGTGTTCTTCCGCCGCAGCGGTGCCGGCGCCCGGCAGCACCAAAGCGACGATCCCGACGGCCCCCGCCAGCCAGCCGACGATTTTTCTAACAGGTATCCGGTACATCGCCATCCCTCCCGTTAGCACACGGTCAATGCAGCGACGCTAACGATGCCTTGGCCTCCGACGCATCGGGTGTTTCCCTATATCTCAGCCGGGTGGCCCGTTGGCTGGCTACCGAAAACGTGGTTCCGCAACCATCGTGAACGGCCCGGTCTATCCGCACAACGAAGGGGGCCCACAAAAGGGACGACCCCCGCCAGGGGGGGAGGAGGCGGAGGTCGTCGTGTATCAGCCCCGGGGGGTCGGGCTGATGCACACCCGGCATAAGCCGAGTGATTCTCACTATACACACGGAGGCAGCAAGAGGCGCAAGTTGTGCTTGCCATAGAAAGCACTGGATAGCAGCGAAGAATTGCGGTCGTCGGCACCTGTCTTGAACTGCCATTTTGCCTACTGTGTCGGTCGGGTGTCGGCTGCCGCCCCTATGCTGGGCTTGTGACTGCACCCGATCCGGCGGCAGCGGGTGATTCGACGCCGCCAACGGTGTTCAAGGCTGGGCAGCCCGTTCGCACCGCGGCCTTCTTTGATCTTGATAAGACGGTGATCGCGAAGTCCAGCACGCTCGCGTTCAGCAAACCTTTCTTCGACCAAGGGCTAATCAACCGGCGCGCCGTGCTGAAGTCCACTTACGCCCAGTTTCTGTTCCTGATGTCGGGCGCCGACCACGACCAGATGGACCGGATGCGGAACTACCTCACCAACATGTGCGCCGGGTGGGACGTGGAACAGGTCAAGTCGATTGTCGGCGAGACACTTCACGACATCGTCGATCCGCTGGTGTTCGCCGAGGCCGCCAACCTGATCGCCGACCACAAGCTGTGTGGACGAGACGTCGTCGTGGTCTCCGCCTCGGGTGAGGAGATCGTCGCCCCGATCGCCAAGGCGCTCGGCGCCACCCACGCGATGGCCACCCGCATGGTGGTCGAAGACGGCAAGTACACCGGCGAAGTGGCGTACTACTGCTACGGAGCAGGCAAGGTCGAGGCGATTCGTGAACTCGCCGCCCGCGAGGGATACCCCCTGGAGCACTGCTACGCCTATTCGGACTCGATCACCGACCTGCCGATGCTCCAAGCGGTCGGCCATCCGACGGTGGTGAATCCGGATCGCGCGCTGCGCAAAGAGGCCACCGCGCGAGGCTGGCCGGCGCTGACGTTCTCCCGGCCGGTATCGCTACGCAACCGCATCCCGGCGCCGTCGGGCGCCGCCGTCGCCACCACCGCGGCCGTTGGCTTGAGCGCCCTGATCGCCGGGGCCCTGACGTACTCGCTGCTCCGCCGGTTCGCTCTCTGAATCCGACCGGTGTCGTAGCTGCACTAACGATCGAGTATCCCGCCGAATTGGCCCTTGCTGTGACGGTGGTCACGGAGTACAAAGGAATCACGGCAGCTTGGTAAGGCCAAGACCGAGCCGGAAGAGAAGGTTCGATCTCCCAAGCCAGGCTACCCAGCACGGACCCCGGCACCCACGCGGAGCACATGCCGCGGAATAGGCAAAAGTGTTGCGGGCCTGCGTAATTGCGAAAAGCGGACGACCACGACGACCCCTTGGGTGGGGTTGCAGCCGAAGCGCATCGCAAGGACGCCGAGGCCACCCACGCAACCCCACACAGCACGCTTGGTAACCGGAGTCCGTGCTAGCGGGCGGCGAGCCGAAGAAGTTCGGAACGTCGCCCGCTTTCGTGTTTGCTGGAGCCGTCACGACGAGGCGGCCTGCGCGATCGACAACGCCTCCCGCGCGCCGGCATGCAGTGCCCGGCAGCTCAACACCAACCACGCCGCCAGCCCGTCGGGTGTGCCGGATGCGAATCCGCGTGCCGCGGCTCGGTAATCGCCGGAATTGCGCATCCAAAACACCTCCGGTACGCCGAGTCCGTGGGGATCGAGGCCGCTGGCGATGGTCACCAATCGCGACACCCCGCGGGCCACCACCCCGTCGGCGGTGCCGAACGGAGCCAGCGTCAACATCTCCCCGTGGGCCACTGCGGCCAGCACCGGAGCGGGCACTCCGGATTTGCCGGCGACGATGTCGGCCAACAACTCGAGGCGCGGCCCGATGTCGGCGTCCGCCCGTGGGCGGCCGAGCCTGTCCTCGTCGACCAGGTCGGCCGCGGCCAGCATGTGCAGCCGCGCCAGCGCCTGCATCGGGGCCTTCTGCCAGACCCCGACCAGCGCGGTCGCGCCGCCCTCCAGCGCCTGAGACACCCGCAGCGCACCCGCCAGCACCGGGTCTGGCTCGCCCTCCTCGGGCAATTGCAGCGAGCCGCCGTCGAGCACCGAAGACGCGCGCGCGGCACGCAACGCCGCCTCGGCTGCGGTCGTCGGCCACCCCCGCAGGTTGGTGCGGTGCCGGTGCGCCCTGCCGAGCGCCTCGCGGGCTTCCTCGCTGGCCGACGCGACGCCGGGCAGTTCGGCGAGGGGCGCCAGCGGGTCAGACGTCACGCGAGTGAACGCTAGCCGAGGTGACTACGCTCACAAATATGTCCGAGACGCATACCGAAGCTCTGTCCGCCTATCCACCGCCCGCCGACTTCGCCGCGCAGGCCAACGGGACCGCCGAGCTGTATGACGAGGCCGCGAAGGACCGGCTGGCGTTCTGGGCGGAGCAGGCCAACCGGCTGTCCTGGGACACACCGTTCACCGAGGTACTGGACTGGTCGGAGGCCCCGTTCGCCAAGTGGTTCGTCGGGGGCAAGCTCAATGTCGCCTACAACTGCGTGGACAGACACGTCGAGGCCGGCAACGGGGACCGGGTCGCGATCCTTTGGGAGGGCGAGCCCAAGGACGACAGTCGGACGCTGACCTATGCCGAGTTGCAGGCCGAGGTGTGCAAGGCCGCCAACGCACTGACCGACCTCGGCTTGGTCGCCGGAGACCGGGTCGCCATCTACATGCCGATGCTGCCGGAGGCCATTGTCGCCATGCTGGCCTGCGCGCGTCTCGGTGTGCTGCATTCCGTCGTCTTCGCGGGATTCTCGGCGACCGCCCTGAAGGCTCGCATCGAGGACGCCGAGGCCAAGCTGGTGATCACCAGCGACGGGCAGTACCGCCGCGGCAACGCGGTGTCACTGAAGGAATCCGTCGACGACGCAGTCGAAGGACAGAAATCGGTTGAGCACGTGCTGGTGGTGCGGCGCACCGACATCGACACCCCGTGGACCGAGGGCCGCGATCTGTGGTGGCACGACACCGTCGAGGTGGCATCACCCGAGCACACCCCGGAGGCGTTCGACTCCGAGCATCCGCTGTTCCTGCTCTACACCTCGGGCACCACCGGCAAGCCAAAGGGCATCATGCACACCTCCGGCGGCTTCCTGACCCAGTCGTCGTACACGCACCACAACGTCTTCGACGTCAAGCCGGAAACCGACGTGTTCTGGTGCACCGCCGATATCGGCTGGGTCACCGGGCACACCTACATCGTCTACGGCCCCCTCTCCAACGGCGTCACCCAGGTCGTCTACGAGGGCACGCCGGCCTCACCGAACGAGCACCGGCACTTCGAGGTGATCGAAAAGTACGGTGTGACAATCTATTACACCGCCCCTACCCTGATCCGGATGTTCATGAAGTGGGGCCGCGAGATCCCCGATGCACACGACCTGTCCAGCCTGCGACTGCTCGGCTCGGTCGGCGAGCCGATCAACCCGGAGGCGTGGCGGTGGTATCGGGATGCCTTCGGCGGCAACCGAACCCCGGTCGTCGATACCTGGTGGCAGACCGAAACGGGGTCGATCATGATCTCACCGCTTCCGGGCGTCACGGTCGCCAAGCCGGGTTCGGCGATGACACCGCTGCCGGGCATCACCGCGAAGATCGTCGACGACGAGGGCAACGAGTTGGTGCCCGGCGCCGACGAGGGCGAGCATGTCACCGGCTACCTCGTGCTGGACCAACCGTGGCCGTCGATGCTGCGCGGCATCTGGGGAGACCCGGAGCGGTACAACGAGACCTATTGGTCGCGGTATGCCGAGCAGGGCTGGTACGTCGCCGGCGATGGTGCCCGCATCGACGCCGACGGCAACATCTGGCTGCTCGGCCGTATCGACGACGTGATGAATGTGTCGGGACACCGGATCTCGACGACCGAGGTGGAGTCGGCGCTGGTCGGCCACTCCGGTGTCGCGGAGGCGGCCGTCGTCGGCGCCACCGACGAGACCACCGGCCAGGGCATCTGCGCGTTCGTCATCCTCGAATCGCAGACCAAGGACAACGCCGACATGGTCGACGAACTGCGCGAGCAGGTCGCCAAGGAAATCGGAAAGATCGCGCGGCCGCGTGAGATTCACGTGGTGCCGGAACTGCCGAAGACCCGCAGCGGCAAGATCATGCGACGGCTACTGCGCGACGTCGCCGAGGGCCGCGAACTGGGCGACACATCGACCTTGGTGGATCCCGGTGTGTTCGAAGCGATTCGGGCCGCTAAGTAGCTGCGCCGACAGGAACGAAGCCGGATCCCGGCCGGTTCTTGGAGGTGATGTCACCAAGCACCGCATTGATCGACATGGTCACCGCCGGTGTGTGCAGCGGGATGAACTTGACCACGCACGTCGGTAGGTCCTCGGCGAATGCGCCGTGGATCATGCCCACCAGGCGGTTGTTTACGGTGACCGGCCCCCCGGAGTCGCCCGGCTGCCCGCATACCTGATTGACCATGGTGCCCGGTTCTTCGCCGGGTCCCCAGGTGACGCCGCACGAGTAACCGGTGGTGCGACCCAGCTTGCATGCGACTTCGCCGAAGGCGGGGTCGGGCCCGATGCCGTCGATGCGGAAGCCGTTGATGGTGTTGACCGGCCTGACCTTCTGGGGATCGAATTGGATCACCGCGTAATCGAGGGCGTCGTTGCCGGCGACCATGGTGCCAAGCACGCCGCTGGCCTCGGCGCCTTCGGCGGCCACCTGCGCCCCGGGTCCACCGCAGTGTGCGGAGGTGAACCCGATCAGATTGCCGCGATTGTCGGTGCCGATCGAAGTCAGCGTGCACAGCGTTTCGCCGTTGACGACCAGGCCCGAACCACCGCCCAGGGTGACGGGTTCATCGGCGTGCGCGATCGGTGCGGTTGGTGCCAGCACGGCGGCCAGGGCCACGATCGCCGCCAATAGATTCCGAAGCCAGCGGTGCCCGGTGCTCAAGAAGCCATCCCCCATCGACGTCCCGACCCGCCTACCCAACAGAGAACTCGAGTCTATCGTCGGCCGGGATCGTTTCGGCCGTCGCCACATGGCACCATGATTCGCAACCGACATCTACTGGGGAGGAAACGTCCGTGAGCAGTGGCGACCGGAAGAACGGCGTGCCGACCACCGTGACCTCGATACCGCTGGTGGACCCGCACGCCCCCAGGCCAGATCCGTCGATCGGTGACCTGGTCAAGGATGCGACGGCTCAGGTGTCGACCCTGGTGCGCGCCGAGGTCGAACTCGCCCGCGCCGAGATCACCCGCGACGTCAAGAAGGGCCTCACCGGCAGCGTCTACTTCATCCTCGCGCTGGTGGTGTTGTTCTATTCCACCTTCTTCTTGTTCTTCTTCGTCGCCGAGTTGCTCGACACCTGGCTGTGGCGCTGGATGGCCTTCCTGATCGTGTTCGGGATCATGGTTGTCGTCACCGCGATTCTCGCGCTGTTCGGCTATCTCAAAGTCCGGCGAATCCGTGGGCCGCGGAAGACCATCGAAACCGTCAAGGAGATTCCCGAGGCGCTCACGCCGGGCCACGACAAGGCCGCCAAGGCGCTGGCTTCTCCTGACGGCAAGGCGGGCAACCCGACCGCAGATCCGTCAGGCTGGTAATGCCTCGGAGCCGCGCTGGCGGCGACATCGGACGGATGCCCGATCCGTCGGTGACACGCATCGGCGGTCCGTGGCGCCATCTTGAGGTGCACGCCAACGGGATTCGGTTCCATGTCGTGGAGGCCGACGCCAAGCCCGACGAATCGGACAAGCCGATGACCGAGCGGCCGCTGGTCATCCTGCTGCACGGGTTCGGCTCGTTCTGGTGGTCGTGGCGGCACCAACTGCGCGGGCTCACCGGCGCCCGCGTCGTCGCGGTCGACCTGCGCGGCTACGGCGGCAGCGACAAGCCGCCGCGGGGCTATGACGGCTGGACGCTGGCGGGTGACACCGCGGGTCTGGTCCGCGCACTCGGGCACCCGTCAGCCACGCTGGTCGGTCACGCCGACGGCGGCCTGGTCTGCTGGGCGACGTCGGTGCTGCACCCGCGGATGGTGCGTGCGATCGCGGTGATCAGCTCGCCGCACCCGTGCGCACTGCGCTCTTCCGCGCTGACCCGGCGCGATCAAGGACTGGCGCTGCTGCCATGGATGCTGCGCTACCAGATACCGATCTGGCCGGAGCGCGCGCTGACCCGACACAACGCCGAGGAACTGGAAGGCCTGGTTCGCAGTCGTGCCAGTGAGAAATGGCTTGCCTCAGAAGATTTTTCCGAGACCATCAGACACATGCGCCAAGCGATCCAGATACCGTCGGCGGCGCATTCGGCACTGGAGTACCAGCGCTGGGCGGTACGTAGCCAGCTGCGCAGCGAGGGTCGCCGATTCATGAGGTCGATGAAACGGCCGCTGGCGGTGCCGGTATTACACATCCGCGGCGACGCCGACCCCTACGTGCTGGCCGACTCGGTGTATCGCACGCAACGATACGCGCCGCATGGCCGCTACGTATCAATCGCTGGCGCAGGTCATTTCGGTCATGAAGAAGCACCGCAGGAGGTCAATGGCCAATTGTCGCGTTTCCTGGACCAGGTGTACGGATCTCCGATCATGTGACACAAACCCCGGTCGGGACAGGCTGGGAGTTGCCGATCCTGGCCAGCTGTTGCGCGACTTCCTCGGCGGTCAGCACGAACCCGGTGTCCGCGTCGTCGACGGCTGCGCCGAACACCACACCCAACACCTGTCCATTGCGGTCGATCATCGGGCCACCGGAATTGCCTTGCCGCACAGTGCCTCTGATTGTGTATACCTCGCGTTCGACTGTCTTTGTCCGGTAGATGTCCGGTCCGCTGAGGTTGATCGTCTCGCGCACCCGCGCCGGGGTCGCCTGGAAGTCACCACCGCCGGGGTATCCCAGCACCAACGCGTCGGTGCCGGTCTTGGCTGGCTCTTCGGCGAACATGAGCGGGTTCGACGGCAAGTCCGGCACGTCGAGGATGGAGATGTCGGCGTCCGGGTCATAGGACACCACGCTGGCGTCGTAGGTCTGGCCGTCGTTTTCGACGGTGACGCTGTCCGAACCCGCGACCACGTGCGCATTGGACATCACCCGGTTCGGTGAGACCACGAAACCGCTGCCCTCCAACACCTTTTGGCAGCCGGGCGCCGTACCCCGAATCTTCATCACACTCGGCGCGACAGCGGCGACGACCGGGTCGGCGGTCAAGGCGGCGTTCGGTTCGTCGACGGCGACAATGGGCGTGCGGCCGAACGGTTGCAGCACGTCGGGTAGGCCGGAGGTGTCCAACAGCGCCGAGAGCCGGTTGGGAACCGACTTCAGCCAGCTCGGGGCCACCTCGTTCACCTGGCCCAGCACCTGCGAGCCGCGGACGGCGGCGGCCAGGCTTGGCTGGTCGGACCTCGTGAGCGGGGTAGCCAGCAGCCACGCCGCCACCAGCACGGCCACGATCTGTATACCGACGCCGATCACCGAGTCGAACGTGCGCAGCGTGCGGTTACGGATAGCGCCCCGTACCGCGCGGCCCAGCACCACGCCGGCGATCTCGCCGATCACGACCAACCCCAGGATCAAGAACAGGGCCACGAACAGCTTGGTGCGCGGTCCGGTGATGTTGCCGACCACATGCGGTGCCAGCAGCACCCCGGCGGTCGCGCCCAGCACCACGCCGATGAAGGACAGCAGCGAGCCCAGCGCCCCGGAGCGCCAGCCCGAGATGGCGGCGACGAGCGCGATAGCGAGAACGGCGAGGTCCAGCCACTGCGACGATGTCATTGTTGGGCCTCACCATAGCTGTCCTCGTGTCCGACCAGGGCCATCGCGTCGTCCAATTCGCGCACGTCGTCGGTGTTCCACGGCTGCGACCAGCCGGCCACGTCGAGCATCGCGGAGATCACCTGGCCGGTGAACCCCCACACCAACATTTCGTCGAGCAGAAACGCCGGGCCGGCGAAGCGACGCGTATTCTCCTTGCGATACACCATGATTCGGTTCTCCGGATTGATGAACGCGCGCACCGGTACCCGCGCCACTATCACGGCTTCCGATTCGTCCACCACGGCGACCGGGCCCGGATCGGGCGAGTAGGCAAGCACCGGCACAACGTGGAAGCCCGACGGCGGGATGAACATCTTCTCAAGCGTCGCCAGCATGTGTAACCGGCCAGGGTCGACGCCGGTCTCCTCGTTCGCCTCGCGCAGCGCGGTGTGTATCGGACCGGTGTCGCCGGGATCGGCGGCTCCGCCGGGAAACGCGGCTTGGCCCGCATGGTGGCGCAACGTCGATGCCCGCACCGTCACCAGCAGATCCGCGTCGTCCGGCACCCCGCCGGTAGTCGACGAATCCTGCGGACCGGAGAACAGCACCAGCACCGCGGCGTCGCGGCCTGCGCCGGTCATCGCCGCCGTGGCGTTGGCAGCGGTGACCAAGGCCAGCACCTCGGCGGGTACCCGGCGGCGGTAGGCGCGCTTCACGTGGTGGGCGTTGTCGACCAGCGGTTTGAGCCAGGACGGGGCGGCGTCGGGAGTCAGCAGACTCCGTTCGCGCTTGGAGCTCACCCCGGCACTCCTAACTGTGGACCGACCGCAGCGGCGATCTCATCGGCGCTGGCGAACGAACGCGGCAGGATCTCGGCAACGCTACCGTCCGGGCGCAGCAGCACCGTCGCGGGCATCACGTTGGGCACCTGCAATGCCGCGGCGATCAAGCGCCTGCCGTCCTGCAACGTCGGCAGCCGCACCCCCAGCTCGGCCAGCCGCAGCAGTGCGGCGGTTTCGTTCTCGTCCTGATGCACCGTCACCACCATCGCGTCCGGACCGACCCGCCGTTGATACTCGGCCATCGCGGGCAGTTCCTCGGCGCACGGCGCGCACCAATAGGCCCAAAGGTTCAGCACCACCGCCCGGCCGGCCAGCGCCCTGGCGACGTCGACGTCCGAGCCGTCGCCCGCGCACTCGACCGTGATGCCCTGCAGCCTCTCCGGACCCGCCGCCGGCCCGGTGGTTGGACACGGCTCCAGATCGGCCCGCTTCCGCGGCCCGGCCAGCGCCTCGGGGGTATCAGCGTCCCGGTGTTCGCGGGCCGGCCCCGGCCCGCCAATGCCGGTCGGCAATCTGTTGCGGTCCAGCTGCGTCCACAGCGCCACCCCGAGCGCGACCACGACGACCATCACCGCGACGGTAAAGCGGGTCGACGTTCTCATGACCGGGGCTACAGCCCGGCCAACGCCAGCAGGTGTTCGGCCTCCGGGCCCTTGACCAGCGGAGCCGCCTCCACCGGGTCGGTTGGGCCGGCGCCGAATGCCGGGCAGTCCTTGGCCAGCACGCACACGCCGCAGGCCGGCTTGCGGGCGTGACAGACACGACGGCCGTGGAAGATCACCCGGTGGCTCAGGTCGGTCCACTCGCTGCGCTCGACGAGGTCGCCGACCGCGTGCTCGACCTTGACGGGGTCCTGCTCCTCCGTCCACCGCCAGCGCCGGACCAGCCTGCCGAAGTGGGTGTCGACGGTGATCCCGGGAATGTCGAAGGCGTTGCCGAGGATGACGTTGGCGGTTTTGCGCCCGACACCGGGCAGGGTGACAAGCTCCTCCATGGTCGCCGGCACCTCGCCATCGAACCGCTCGACCAGCTCCTGGCCCAGCCGGATCAGCGCGTTGGCCTTGTTGCGGTAGAAGCCGGTGGGGCGGACCATTTCCTCAAGTTCGGTGCGGTCGGCCTGCGCGTAGTCCAACGCGCTGCGGTACTTCTTGAACAACGCCGGGGTGGTCAGGTTGACCCCCTTGTCGGTGCTTTGTGCCGACAGGATGGTCGCCACCGTCAATTCCAGCGGATTGGTGAAGTCAAGCTCGCAGTAAACATGCGGAAACGCTTGTGCCAGTTCGCGGTTCATTCGTCGCGCCCGCCGCACCAGCCCGAGGTGGGTCTCCGAATCCCACTTACGGGCGCCCGCGCGCTTGGCCGGCTTGGCCGAAGACTCACCCACCGTCACGGCTGCCAGCGTACTGACGGAACCGACAATGGGTACTGCGGACCGGTGACATTTCGTGATCCCACCGAGACCTTCGCCGTGTTTACTACAGCCTTGTGTCGTGGTTGCTCGTGGCCTTCATTCCAGGGTTGCTGATGTTGGCCACATTCGGGCTGGAGCGCCTGGAGTCGGGCCTGAACCGCGACACCGTCTCGGCTGCCGACGTCGCCCAGTTCCTCAAGCAGGCGCGGGCCGATGACGTCCGTACGCTGGCGCGAGACGGTATGCCGCAAGCATTGGACTGCCTGCATCGTCGGCTGCACGAACCCGATTCCGGGTTCGAGTCCATCAAAACCGTCGATGAGTGGACGCATTTGCCAACGCCGCTCTATGTGTACAACCGCGCCAATACTGAGTTTCAGCCGACTCGGCATGCCAATCGTGTGTAGCGTGGCTAGTCACGAAATGGCCTACCTCTAGACTTATCTCGCTAACCAATTAGAGGTCGGCTTGCGCATGTCATATCACCCAACAGCTTAAGAGGGGCAACGTGGACGAGATCCTGGCCAGGGCCGGAATCTTCCAGGGGGTCGAGCCGAGCGCCGTATCCGCGCTGACAAAGCAACTGCAGCCTGTCGACTTCCCGCGCGGACACACCGTGTTCGCCGAGGGAGAGCCCGGCGATCGGCTGTTCATCATCATCGCGGGCAAGGTCAAGATCGGACGCCGGTCTCCGGACGGCCGCGAAAATCTCCTCACCATCATGGGCCCGTCGGACATGTTCGGCGAATTGTCGATCTTCGATCCGGGTCCGCGGACCTCGAGCGCGACCACGATCACCGAGGTGCGCGCGGTGTCCATGGACCGCGACGCGCTGCGCGCCTGGATCGCGGATCGGCCCGAGATCGCCGAGCAGCTGCTGCGGGTGCTTGCTCGCCGGCTGCGTCGCACCAACAACAACCTGGCCGACCTGATCTTCACCGACGTGCCCGGACGGGTCGCCAAGCAGCTGCTGCAGCTGGCACAGCGGTTCGGTACCCAGGAGGGTGGCGCGCTGCGGGTGACGCATGACCTCACACAGGAAGAGATCGCTCAGCTGGTCGGCGCGTCGCGCGAGACGGTCAACAAGGCGCTCGCCGACTTCGCACATCGCGGCTGGATCCGCTTGGAGGGCAAGAGCGTTTTGATCTCAGACTCCGAGCGGTTGGCCCGCCGCGCCCGCTAGTTCTCGCGCTATCTGGCGCGGAGGTGGTCGAGCTGGGCTTGCACCGACCATTCGGCGGCGTCCCACAGCTTTTCGTCGACATCGGTGTAGACATGCTCGACGATCTGGCGGGCACTGGCGTCGTCGCCGAGCGTCCGCAACGCGTCACGCACCTGATCGAGCCGCTCCCGGCGATGTGCCAGGTACATCGCGGTGACCTCCTCGAGGTCGTCGAGGTCGGGGCCATGGCCCGGCAGCACCGTCCGGTGGCCCAGGCCGTGCAGCCGCTTCAACGATTCCATGTACTCGGCCAGGCTGCCGTCTTCCTTGTCGATGACCGTGGTGCCGCGGCCCAGCACGGTGTCCGCGGTCAGTACGGCGCCGTCGAGCAGGAACGACAGCGAATCGGCGGTATGCCCGGGGGTGGCCATCACCGTGATGCGCAGGCCGGCGGCGTCGATGACCTCGCCGTCGGTCAGGGGACCACCCAGTCCGCGGAGGAACCCGCTGCCCACCGAGCGCACCGTCGCCCCGGTGCGTTCGACGAGCTTGTCGATGCCGTCGGTGTGGTCGCCGTGCTTGTGGCTGATCAGCACCAGCGCGATCGTGCCCAGGGCGACCAGCCGGGCGATGTGCTCATCGTCATCGGGACCGGGGTCGACGATCACCATCTCGTCGCTGCGCGGCCCCCGCAGCACCCAGGTGTTGGTGCCGTCAAGCGTCAGCAACCCGGGGTTGTTGCACAGCAGCACCGAGGCGGTCTCGGTCACCGGGCGCAGCAGCCCGTAGGCCGGATGCTCGAGACCCGAGCTCACTTCACCTCGACGATCAGCTCAATTTCCACCGGCGCGTCCAGCGGCAACTCGGATACCCCGACCGCGGAGCGGGCGTGCGCCCCGGCATCGCCGAACACCTCACCGAACAGCTCGGACGCCCCGTTGACGACAGCTGGCTGGCCATGGAATCCCGGCGCGGAGGCGACGAACCCGACCACCTTGACGACGCGGACGATGGCATCGATGCCCACCAGCGAGTGCACCGCCGCCAGCGCGTTGAGCGCACAGATCCGGGCCAGCGTCCTGCCCACCTCGGGGGTGACCTCGGCGCCGACCTTGCCGATCGCCGACAGCTCGCCCGCCGCCATCGGCAGCTGCCCTGCGGTGTAGACGAGGTTGCCGGTGCGCACCGCGGGCACGTAGGCCGCCAGCGGCGCGGCGACCTCCGGCAGCTTGATGCCCTGGTCGGCGAGCCGGGCTGACCAGGTCGACTCGGCCATCACTTGGGTCGCTTCAGGTAAGCCACATGCTGCTCACCGGTCGGGCCCGGCAGCACCGACACCAGCTCCCAGCCGTCTTCGCCCCACTGGTCGAGAATCTGCTTGGTGGCATGCGTCAGCAGCGGGACGGTGGCGTACTCCCAACGGGTCGGTTCGCTCATGGGGTTGAGCTTATCGGGCGGCCGGGAGGGCTTCGTTAGCATGCAGTGGTGGCTACCGCACCGAACGGCCGTAAACACCTCGGCTGGCCGTCTCGCTTGACCAAAGCGCGATTGCACTTCGTCACCGGCAAAGGCGGCACCGGCAAGTCGACCATCGCCGCCGCGCTGGCGCTCGCGCTGGCGGCCGGGGGGCGCACAGTACTACTGGTCGAAGTCGAAGGGCGACAAGGCATTGCGCAACTTTTCGACGTGCCTCCGCTGCCCTACGAAGAAGTGAAGATCGCAACCGCCGACGGCGGCGGCCACGTCAACGCGCTGGCCATCGACACCGAGGCGGCCTTCCTGGAATACCTGGACATGTTCTACAACCTCGGTCTGGCCGGCCGCGCGATGCGGCGGATCGGTGCCGTCGAGTTCGCCACCACGATCGCACCGGGTCTGCGTGACGTGCTGCTCACCGGCAAGATCAAGGAAATCGTTGCGCGCGCCGACAAACCCAGCCGGGCCACCAAGCACACCGTGTACGACGCCGTGGTGGTGGACTCGCCGCCGACCGGTCGCATCGCCCGCTTCCTCGACGTCACCAAGGCCGTCTCGGATCTGGCCAAGGGCGGCCCGGTCCATTCGCAGGCCGACGGCGTCGTCAAGCTGCTGCACTCCGATATGACGGCGATCCACCTGGTGACCCTGCTGGAGGCGCTGCCGATGCAGGAGACCATCGAGGCGATTGACGAGTTGAAGGAGATAGGCCTGTCCATCGGCAGCGTCATCGTGAACCGCAACATCCCGGCGTATCTGGAGCCCGACGCCCTTGCCAAGGCCGCCGAGGGCGACATCGACGCCGACGCCGTCCGCGCCCAACTGACCAAGGCCGGAATCACATTGTCCGACAGCGACTTTGCCGGTCTGCTCACCGAGACCATCCAGCACGCCACCAGGATCACTGCGCGCGCAGAGAGTGCCGAGCAACTCGACGAGCTCGACGTGCCGCGACTCGAGCTGCCGGCCCTTCCCGACGGCGTTGACCTTGGCAGCCTGTACGAGCTTGCCGAAGCGCTTGCCCACCAGGGCGTCCGATGAACGAAGAGAATCGGACCAAGGAGCCCCGTCGATGAGTACCACGCCGCCTGTCCTGGACATGGGCTCGATCCTGGAGGACACCTCCAATCGCGTCGTAGTCTGTTGCGGCGCAGGCGGTGTCGGCAAGACCACGACTGCGGCTGCGATGGCGCTACGGGCAGCCGAGTATGGCCGCACGGTCGTGGTGTTGACCATCGACCCGGCGAAGCGGCTGGCCCAGGCGCTGGGTATCGAGGATCTGGGCAACTCGCCGCAGCGGGTGCCGCTCGCTCCGGAAGTGGCGGGCGAGCTGCACGCGATGATGCTGGACATGCGCCGCACCTTCGATGAAATGGTCGTGCAGTACTCGGGGCCCGAACGCGCACAAGAGATTTTGGACAACCAGTTCTATCAGACGGTTGCCACCTCGCTGGCCGGCACCCAGGAATACATGGCGATGGAGAAGCTGGGCCAGCTGCTCGCCGAGGACCGTTGGGATTTGGTGGTGGTGGACACCCCACCGTCGCGCAACGCGTTGGACTTCCTGGACGCCCCAAAGCGGTTGGGCGGCTTCATGGACAGTCGGTTGTGGAAGCTGCTGTTGGGTCCCGGTCGCGGCATCGGACGACTGGTCACGGGGGCGGTCGGGCTGGCCATGAAAGCGCTGTCGACGGTGCTCGGCTCGCAGATGCTGTCCGACGCGGCCGCCTTCGTGCAGTCACTTGATGCCACGTTCGGGGGCTTCCGGGAGAAGGCCGACCGTACCTACGAGCTGCTCAAGCGGCGCGGTACCCAGTTCGTCGTGGTCTCGGCGGCCGAGCCGGACGCGCTGCGGGAGGCATCGTTCTTCGTCGACCGGCTGTCTGAGGAACACATGCCGCTGGCCGGACTGATCCTCAATCGCACTCACCCGACGTTGTCGAGCCTGCACGCCGACAAGGCCTCCGAAGCGGCCGACGATCTGGAGGCCGAGGATCCCGACGCGCCGGCGGGCGCGGTGCTGCGGATTCACGCCGCGCGGGCGATGACGGCCAAGCGCGAGATTCGGCTGCTGTCGCGGTTCACCGGCGCCAACCCGCACGTGGCCATCGTCGGGGTGCCGTCACTGCCGTTCGACGTTTCGGATCTGGAGGCGCTGCGGGCCATCGCCGATCAGATCACCGGCGAGGCGGAAGCGGCGTAGCGCCTAAACCGCGCTGCGGTGTTTGCGCTGGGCGGCGAAGAAGTCGGCCCAGGACACCACTTCGGGGTGCTGCTTGAGCAGGGCTCGGCGCTGGCGTTCGGTCATACCGCCCCAGACGCCGAACTCGACGCGATTGTCGAGGGCGTCGGCGCCGCATTCCAGGATCACCGGGCAGTGCCGGCAGATCACCGCGGCTTTGCGCTGCGCGGCGCCCCGGACGAACAGCTCATCGGGGTCGGCCTGGCGACATCGGGCCTGGGACACCCACGCGATGCGGGCCTCGGCCTCCGCGCCGTGGACCAAACTGTGGGGTGGAGAGGCAGTGCTTGTCCTACGAACAGCGGGCCGTGTGCTCGACACCAGCGTTCCCCTTACAGTCCAGCCGCCCCCTCAGCGACGGCGTAGTCCTCCGGTGTAGAACGCTGATGCGATCTACGCCACATTGCGCAGGTGATTGTTACCTGAATCGCACTGTGTCTACAAGCTAGGTGGTCACAGGGTATTTACGCAACAGTTTGTTTGCCCTTTTTTGGCACGACCGTGCCGTCTGACGGTCCTGACGGACCGCACAGCGCTCCGTAACCCCGTTTATGCTGGCAATCGACCCGCGCCGGGGATGCTGACCGGCGACGTCGTTACTCTGTAGGACATGCCGGAGCGCCCGCCGACCGCTGTCACGGTCATCAAGCTGGCGTGGTGCTGCCTGCTGGCCAGTGTGGTCGCCGCGGCGCTGATGTTCCCGGTCGTCGGCGGGTTCGGCCTGGTCTCGAACCGGGCCTCCGACGTGGTTGCCAACGGTTCCGCCCAGCTCGTCGAGGGCGAAGTGCCCGCGGTGTCGACGATGGTGGACGCCAAGGGCAATGTCATCGCGTGGTTGTACTCGCAGCGCCGGTTCGAGGTGCCCGGCGATCAGATCGCCAACACCATGAAGCTGGCCATCGTCTCGATCGAGGACAAAAGGTTTGCGGAGCACAACGGCGTGGACTGGCAGGGCACCCTGACCGGTCTGTCCGGCTACCTGTCCGGCAACATCGACACCCGCGGCGGCTCCACCATCGAGCAGCAGTATGTGAAGAACTACCAGTTGCTGGTTATCGCGCAGACCGACGCGGAAAAGCGGGCGGCCGTGGAGACCACGCCGGCCCGCAAGCTGCGCGAGATCCGGATGGCGCTGACGCTGGACAAGACGTTCACCAAGCCGGAAATCCTGACCCGCTACCTGAACCTGGTGTCATTCGGGAACAACGCGTTCGGTGTGCAGGACGCCGCGCAGACCTACTTCGGCATCAACGCCTCCGAACTGAACTGGGAGCAGTCCGCGCTGCTGTCCGGCATGGTGCAGTCGACGAGCACGCTGAACCCCTACACCAACCCCCAGGGTGCGCTGGAACGGCGAAACCTCGTGCTGGACACCATGATCGAGAACCTGCCGCAGGAGGCCGAGGCGCTGCGCGCGGCCAAGGAGCAGCCGTTGGGCGTTCTGCCGGTGCCCCAGGAGCTGCCGCGCGGCTGTATCGCCGCCGGCGACCGGGCCTTCTTCTGCGATTACGTGCTGGACTACCTGGCCCGCGCGGGCGTCAGCAAGGAGCAGGTGGCGAGGGGCGGCTACCTGATTCGGACCACGCTGGACCCAGACGTGCAGGCCCCGGTCAAGTCCGCCATCGACGGCATCGCCGGCCCGGACCTCGAAGGCATCGCGAGCGTGATGAGCGTGATCAAGCCGGGCAAGGAGTCCCATCCCGTGCTGGCGATGGCCAGCAACCGGACCTACGGGCTGAACATCGAAGCCGGCGAAACCATGCAGCCCCAGCCGTTCGCGCTGGTCGGCGACGGCGCCGGGTCGGTGTTCAAGGTCTTCACCGTGGCCGCCGCGATGGACATGGGCATGGGCATCAACGCGCAGCTGGACGCGCCGAGCCGATTCCAGGCGAAGGGCCTGGGCAGCGGCGGCGCCAGGGGCTGCCCGCCGGCTACCTGGTGCGTGCAGAACGCCGGGAACTACCGCGGCTCGATGAATGTCACCGACGCGCTGGCCGTCTCGCCGAATACCGCGTTCGCCAAGCTCATCTCGCAGGTCGGGGTGCAGCGCACGGTGGACATGGCGGTCAAGTTGGGCCTGCGGTCCTACGCGCTGCCCGGTACCGCGCGCGACTACGACCCGGAGAGCAACGAGAGCCTCGCCGACTTCGTCAAACGGCAGAACCTCGGCTCGTTCACCCTGGGCCCCATCGAGGTCAACGCCCTCGAGCTGTCCAATGTGGCCGCGACGCTGTCTTCCGGCGGGGTCTGGTGCCCGCCTACGCCGATCGACAAGGTCTTCGACCGCGACGGCACCGAGGTGTCGGTCACCACCGAAACCTGCGAACAGGTGGTGCCCGAGGGGCTGGCCAACACCCTGGCCAACGCGCTGAGCAAGGATGATACCGGCGCGGGCACGGCGGCCGGCGCGGCCGGATCGGCGGGCTGGGATCTGCCGATGTCCGGCAAGACCGGCACCACCGAGGCGCACCGCTCGTCGGGGTTCCTCGGATTCACCAACACCTTGGCGGCAGCGAACTACATCTACGACGACTCCACCAACCCCGGCGAGCTCTGCTCGTACCCGCTGCGCCAGTGCGGGTCGGGGAACCTGTACGGCGGCAACGAGCCGGCTCGGACCTGGTTCCAAGCCATCAAACCGGTCGCTAACAACTTCGGCGAGGTCAAGCTCCCGCCGACCGATCCGCGCTTCGTCGACGGGGCGCCGGGCTCGCGGGTACCCAGTGTGTCGGGCCTGACCCAGGGGCTGGCACGGCAACGACTGAAGGACGCCGGCTTCCAGGTCGCCGACCAGGCCACCCCGGTCAACAGCACTGCGTCGTACGGTGCCGTGGTCGGGACGTCGCCGTCCGGCCAGACGGTGCCCGGGTCGATCATCACCATCCAGATCAGCAACGGCATCCCGCCGCCACCACCGCCGCCGCCCGCCGCGATCCCGGGTCTACCGCCGATCGCCGGCTCGACGGTGGTGGAAATCCCCGGTCTGCCACCCATCACCGTGCCGGTGCTGGGTCCGCCCCCACCACCGGCTCCGCCGCCCGGGGCACCGCCGCCGCCGTGATCGGTGCGGCCTAGATAACGCTGGCCGGGTCGGAGCCGATGCGGGCGGCTGCCTGGCAGTAGGCTGCCTGGCATGCCCGCCGCCCCGATTCTGAAGAACACTGCCGCCGTGGCCGCCGGCTCGCTCGTCGCCGGCATCGGTTACGCGTCGATCATCGAGCGGAACGCGTTCGTGACGCGCGAGGTGACGATGCCCGTGCTGACCCCGGGTTCGACGCCGTTGCGGGTGCTGCATATCAGCGACATCCACATGCGACCCAATCAGCGCCGCAAGCAGGCTTGGCTGCGCGAGCTGGCCGGCCTCCAGCCGGACCTGGTCGTCAACACCGGCGACAACCTGGCCCACCCGAAGGCGGTGCCCGCCGTCGTGCAGACGCTGGGCGACCTGCTGTCGGTGCCGGGCGTATTCGTGTTCGGCAGCAACGACTACTTCGGGCCGCGGCTGAAGAACCCGGCCAATTACCTGACGAATCCCGGCCACCGCGCGTACGGCCAGCCGCTGCCGTGGCAGGACCTGCGAGCCGCCTTCACCGAGCGTGGCTGGCTGGACCTGACGCACACCCGCCGCGAGTTCGAGGTGGCCGGGCTGCGGATGGCCACGGCCGGTGTGGACGATCCGCACCTGTCCCGCGACCGCTACGAGGCCATCGCCGGGCCGGCCAGCCCCATCGCGAACCTGAAGCTGGGCCTGGCGCACTCGCCCGAGCCGCGGGTGCTGGATCGCTTCGCCGCCGACGGCTATCAGCTGGTGATGGCCGGCCATACCCACGGCGGCCAGCTCTGCCTGCCGTACTACGGCGCCATCGTCACCAACTGCGACCTGGATCGGTCGCGGGTCAAGGGTGCGTCGCGGTGGGGCGCCAACATGGCGCTGCACGTCTCGGCCGGCATCGGCACGTCGCCGTTCGCTCCGCTGCGGTTCTGCTGCCGGCCCGAGGCCACCCTGCTGACCCTGGTGGCGACGCCGACCGGTGGTCGTGACGCCGGTCTGCGGGCGGGGCAATCCCACCCCACTGCTTCGGTGCGGTGAACGACCGCGCCTCGATCGCGGTCCGCAACCAGCCACGCCGGTGGGCGGACAACGCCGTTCGGTTGATCGAGGCCGATGCCCGGCGCAGCGCCGACACCCATTTACTGCGATACCCGCTGCCGTCGGCCTGGTCGGAGCGGGTCGACGTCGCGCTGTACCTCAAGGATGAGTCCACCCACATCACCGGCAGCCTGAAACACCGGCTGGCGCGGTCGCTGTTCCTCTATGGGCTGTGCAACGGCTGGATTGGTGAGAACACCACCGTCATCGAGGCGTCGTCGGGGTCGACGGCCGTCTCGGAGGCGTACTTTGCGGCCCTGCTGGGCGTGCCGTTCATCGCGGTGATGCCGTCGTCGACCAGCGCCGCGAAGATCCAACTCATCGAATCCCAAGGCGGGCGTTGCCATTTCGTGGCGGAGTCCGCACAGGTGTACGCCGAGGCGGAGCGGTTGGCCGAGGAGACCGGCGGGCACTATCTGGACCAATTCACCAACGCGGAGCGGGCCACCGACTGGCGCGGCAACAACAACATCGCCGAGTCCATCTACGCGCAGATGGACGAAGAGACGCATCCCATTCCGGAGTGGATCGTGGTCGGTGCGGGCACGGGCGGGACGAGCGCGACGATCGGCCGGTATATCCGCTATCGCCGATATGCCACCCGGTTGTGTGTAGTCGACCCGGAGAACTCCGCCTTCTTCCCGGCATTCGCGCAGGGCCGAGATGACGTGGTCACCGGGGTGTCGTCGCGGATCGAGGGCATCGGCCGGCCGCGGGTCGAGCCATCCTTCCTGCCGGACGTGGTCGATCGCATGGTGATGGTTCCCGACGCCGCCTCCATCGCCGCCGCCCGTCACGTCAGCACGGTGCTGGGCCGCCGGGTCGGCCCGTCGACCGGCACGAATCTTTGGGGTGCGTTTGGCCTGCTGGCCGAGATGGTCGCCGACGGACGCAGCGGATCGGTGGTGGCGCTGATCGCGGACAGCGGCGATCGCTACGCGGACACCTATTTCAGCGACGAGTGGCTGGTCAAGGCGGGGCTGGACCCGTCGGACGCCGCCGGGGTGCTGGTGGAATTCGAGCGTTCCGGTCGCTGGCCCTGATCCTCGGAATCCCGGATGAGTGGCCCGTCGGAGGTCAAGAACAGCCACAACGCGGCCAGGGCGAAGAAGCCCAGATAGATGGACGCTCCCAACCCGGTCATCTCGTGCCTCGCTTCAACGGTTACCCGGCAATCTGCCGTCATTGTGCATAACGCCACCGACAAACCGGATTCATCCCGCGGCGTGGCGTGACGTACGTCGCCAAGAGTCCCGTTGTCCGACCCGATATCGATTTGGCGGCGAACCTTGCGGGTGCGATACGCTGTCGTGGCTTTACGCGGGGTGTGGCGCAGCTTGGTAGCGCGCTTCGTTCGGGACGAAGAGGTCGTGGGTTCAAATCCCGCCACCCCGACGCAGGTCAGAGGCCCTTTCTCATCGCGGAGAGGGCCTCTTTGCATGCCCGTACAGCAGCGAAGTACAGCAGTGGTCATCCTTCGAGCCGATCACTGAGCCGCTTGAGCGCTTCGCGCGTCTCCTGCGAGGAGACCACGGTGTAGATCTCCAGGGTCACCGACGACTCGGCGTGCCGCAGCACCTCCATGGCCACCCTGGGATGGACGTCGAGGGCCGCGAGCATCGACGCACAGCTGCGGCGGGCGTCGTGGACGGTGATCCGCCGAACGCCGGCTCGAGCGACCCGCGCGTCCCACGAGCGGTTGAAGTAGCGCGGCTCGACCGGCGTCCCGTACCGCGTGGCGAACACCAACTGCGAACTTTGCCAAGCATCCGCCGCCGCTGCCCGATCTTCGTCCCGACGCTTCTCCCGGAACCGCCGAGCCGCCACACGGATGTCAGGCATCGGCAGCACGGCCGTCGAGGCGTCGGTCTTCGTCTCGCGATGCAGTAGCTGCCGCTTGACCCGTTGTAGCTGGACGTTTACCGCCAACTCTGCGCCGTCCAGGTTCACGTCTGGTTCCCACCGTAGGCCGAGTTCCTCACCCTTGCGAAGGCCGAGGACCAAGATCAGGACATACGCGGTGTAGAGCGGGTCACCATCAGCCCGAGCGGATTCGAGGAACTGCCGCGCCTCATCGACCGTCCAGGCCTGGCGTCGGTGCTTCCGAGCCGGTGGCAGCTTCACCAAACCCGCGACGTTCTTGGAGATCAGCTCTTCTCGTGCAGCGTTGCCGAGAGCGCTTCGAAGTGCCGTTCGCAGATCGCGCAAAGTCCGTCCGGATACGACCTGGCCGCAGCACTGGCCCACGGCACAGCAACGCTGCTTGTCATGAGGGCGTCGCGCATCTTTCCCCTGAGCGCAGCACTGACACTGACGACCAACGCCGTTGAGCCGGGTCTGAACCTCCCGCACCTGCAGGCGATCGAGCCGCTTCGCGCCAAGCCCCGGAACGATATACAGCCGTACAAGCGTCTCGTACGTGGACGCGGTGAGTGGCGCGACGTTCGGTTCAACGGCCTCGCGCAGCCAGTAGGCCAAGTAGCTCCCGACAGACGGCGTCGAGGTCGCCACCGGACCCTTCCGCGCTTCGCCTTGCAGCATCCACTTCTGATGGACGTCCTCGCGGGTCTTGCCGTAGACGTACTTGCGTTGACGGTTGCCGGCCGGTGTGGTCACCCAGACGTACGCGGCGTAGCCGTTGCGATACGGGAAGATCGGGCCCTCGCCATTCCTACGCGATCGCCTGGTCATCCTGCCGCCTCCATCTCGACTCGCCGGATGAATTCGTCCACCGCGGCAGGAGTGATCCGGCGATGGTGGCCGTGTTTGACCGAGCGGATCTCGCCAGTGAGCACGAGGTCTTGCTGAGACCGAAGCCGAGCATGTGCGCAACCTCGGCAACGGTCAGCCACTTTCTGACAATCTCCTCACTGGCCACTTCCTCACTCCTTTCACGCGGCCTGCTGACTTTGGAGCTCTTCGCGGGCGATGCGGCGGTGTTCGCGGGCTTGCGCGGCGGCGGTGTTGGCGAGGAGCGCGTCGCCGGTGGTGCGCCAGCCGGTGCAGGCGTAGGTGAGCGCGCCCACGATCAACGTGGTTTCGTCCTCGGCGTGGTCGGCGGTGCGGTGCTTGGCGCGTCGCCAGAGCTGCCGGGCCTCGCGGAGCGCGCGGAGGGTGGTGGGGTAGCGGCGGCTCTTGGTGGAGAATGGCCGCCGAAACCGAGCATGTGCGCCCACCGGCGGAGCCGGGCGTACGGCGATTCGCCGTCCCTGTCGCCGGCGTTGCCGGGGTGGCGTGGGAGCGGCCGGCCGAGCCGCCAGCACGCCTCGAC
>NZ_JBOGDB010000104.1:0-75899 GCF_050701515.1 Mycobacterium sp.
CTTCGCCCTGTGGGACATGGTGTCAGCGTATGAGGCGTCGCAGCCGGAGATTGTGCCGCGGCGCCCGGTGATCCGGCCGATTCCGGTGGATGAGAGCGGCTTCACCATCGAACCCGACGGCCGGGGCGGCTTCGTTGTTCATGGGGTGCGGCCCGAACGCTGGGTCGCGCAAACCGATTTCGGCAACGACGAGGCCGTCGGCTATCTCGGCGACCGGCTGGCCCGCCTTGGCGTCGAGGACGAACTGCTGCGGCTGGGTGCCCGGCCCGGCTGCGCGGTCACCATCGGTGACGTGACGTTCGATTGGGAGCCGCAGACGCCGGCCGGCGTCGACATGCCGTTGTCCGGACGCGGCACCGACACCCGGTTGGAACAGACCGACCGGACCTCGGCCGCCGAGCGCAAGGCCGCCCGCCGCGAGCGCCGCAGTCGAGGCGGTGATTCATGACCAGCGTGCATCGGGAGGCCGTCCGCACCGCCCGCAGCGTCGTCGTCAAGGTCGGCAGCACCGCCCTGACCACACCGTCCGGGGTCTTCGACGCCAGCCGGCTGGCCACGCTCGCCGACGCCATCGAGGCCCGGATGGAGGCCGGCTCGGACGTCGTCATCGTCTCGTCGGGCGCCATCGCCGCGGGTATCGAGCCGCTCCGGCTGAGCAAGCGACCCGGCGACCTGGCCACCAAGCAGGCCGCGGCCAGCGTCGGCCAGGTGGCCTTGGTGAACTCGTGGAGCACGGCGTTCGCCAAGTACAACCGGACCGTGGGGCAGGTGCTGCTGACCGCGCACGACATCTCGATGCGGGTACAGCACACCAACGCCCAACGGACCCTGGACCGGCTGCGCGCGCTGCACGCGGTCGCGATCGTCAACGAGAACGACACGGTGGCCACCAACGAAATCCGGTTCGGCGACAACGACCGGCTTTCGGCGCTGGTGGCACACCTGGTCGGTGCGGATGCGCTGGTGTTGCTGTCCGATATCGATGGCCTGTACGACTCGGACCCGCGAAAAGCGCGCGAAACAGGGCGAGCCCGCTTCATCGCCGAGGTCGGCGGGCCGGCCGACCTCGATGGCGTGGTGGCCGGACGTGGCAGCCACCTGGGCACCGGGGGGATGGCGTCGAAGTTGTCCGCGGCGCTGCTGGCATCCGACGCCGGCGTGCCGGTGCTGTTGGCCGCGGCGTCGGACGCCGCCACCGCGCTGGTCGACGCATCGGTGGGCACCGTCTTCGCGCCCCGGCCGGAACGCATGTCCGCACGCCGGTTCTGGGTGCGCTACGCGGCCGAATCGGCGGGCGCGTTGACCCTCGACGACGGTGCGGTGCGCGCGGTGGTACGGCAGCGGCGATCGCTGTTGCCCGCCGGCATCACCGCGCTGTCCGGCCGATTCTTCGGCGGTGACGTCGTCGAACTCCGCGCGCCGGACGAGACCATGGTCGCCCGCGGCGTGGTCGCCTACGACGCCGCCGAACTGGCGACGATGCTGGGCCGTTCGACGTCCGAACTGCCCGCCGAGATGCGCCGCCCAGTGGTGCACGCCGACGATCTGGTCGCCGTCTAGGCGATTTCGGCGTGATTTCCTGCGCTGCGCGCTAGTTATCACGCCGAAATCGCGACGGCCGGTAGTTCGTCGGCCAGTAGCGCGAGCGTGGGTGAGCAGCCGCCGTCGATCTTCGCGGTGGCCAGGTCGTCGCCGCGGGTGCGGCCGCGGTTGATGATGGCGATCGGGATGCCCAGCGCGGCGGCGTGCCGGACGAACCGATATCCCGAGTAGACGGTCAATGACGACCCGGCGACCAACAGCGCGTCCGCGCGGTCGACCAGCGAATAGCCCTGTTCCACACGGTCTTTCGGAACGTTCTCGCCGAAGTAGACGATGTCTGGCTTGAGCATGCCGGCACAGCTCGCGCAGTCGACGATCACGAATGACGCGGTGTCGTCGACGACGGCATCGGCATCCGGCGCGACCGCGATCCCGCCGACGGCCGCCGCGCGTTCGAGGAAGCCGGGGTTGGCCGCTTCCAGCAGCTCAGCCAGCGCTGCGCGGGCCATGGCTGCTCCGCAGTCCAGGCAGACCACTCGGGCGTAGCTGCCATGCAGGTCGACCACCGTACGGCTGCCGGCCTTGGTGTGCAGCCGGTCGACATTCTGGGTGATCACCCCGATCACCACGCCGGCCTGCTCGAGCGCGGCCAGCGCGCGATGACCGGCGTTGGGCAGCGTGTCATCCATGTGCCGCCAGCCGATGTGGTTGCGTGCCCAATAGCGCTGCCGAAACACCGGGTCGGAGGTGAACTGCCGGATCGTCATCGGATTGCTCGGGGGCGAATCCGGGCCGCGGTAGTCGGGAATGCCGGAGTCGGTGGACATGCCCGCACCGGTGAGCACGGCGACCCGGCGGCCCTGCAGCAGGGCGACGAGTTCGGGGGCCTGCACGCCTTCGAGGGTAGGCGATCAGTTCGTCAGTGCCTGCGGAGGCATTCCGCCGCGCCGACGATCTTCGCGCTCATGTTGCGCTCCATCATCGTCAGCGCGGCGTCGCTCAGCTCGGGATCGATATGGGCGACGGCATCGGCAGGCACGGTCACCGGGAAGTGACGGACATAGGCGTCCAATGCGGTATAGAGAATGCACTGCTCGGTCACCTGTCCGGTCAGAATTACTCGCTGCGGTTCCAATTGGCCGAGCAGGTACCCCAGCGCGGTCGAATAGAACGCACTGTGCCGCACCTTGGTCAGCATCCGGCAGCCCTCTTGCGGGACGATCGGCTGCACCAGGTCCGGTCGCTCGCCCTCCAGTGCCGATCGCACGAGATCGCGGAACTCCGCAGTGAAATCACCGTAGTTGTCGTTGACGTAGATCAAGTCGACGTCTTCGCGGCTGCCCGCTTCGGCGACCAGCGTGGCCAGCGGATCGATGATGGTTTCGACGTGCGGCGTCAGCGATTCGGCGTCCTCGTGCCGGTAGGCGTTGAGCATGTCGATGACGAGTACAGCGGTGTCGCTCACCAATCGTTGATACCCCGTCACCCGATCTTGACACTTGACGGGCGACAATGGAGGGCGATGGACTTCTACTCCGCCTATGGCCAGGGCTTCGTGCGCGTGGCCGCCTGCACCCTGCACACCACCATCGGGGAGCCCGCGGCCAACGCCGAATCGGTGCTGCGGCTGGCCCGGGCCTGCCACGACGACGGTGTCGGTTTGGCGGTGTTTCCCGAGCTGACGCTGTCGGGTTACTCGATCGAGGACATCCTGATGCAGGACGCGCTGCTGGACGCGGTGGAGGACGCGTTGCTCGACGTCGTGGTGGCCTCGGCCGAGCTGCTGCCGGTGCTCGTGGTAGGCGCGCCGCTGCGCTACCACCACCGCATCTACAACACCGCCGTGGTGATCCACCGGGGCCGGGTGCTGGGCGTGGTGCCCAAGTCGTATCTGCCGACCTACCGCGAGTTCTACGAAAGTCGTCAGATGGCCGCGGGCGACAACGTGCGCGGTGTGATCCGGATGGGTGGGGGAGCGACCGGCGCCGCGGTTCCGTTCGGCCCCGACCTGCTTTTCGCCGCTGCCGATCTGCCCGGCTTCGTCCTCCACGTCGAGATCTGTGAGGACATGTTCGTGCCGATACCGCCCAGCGCGCAGGCCGCGCTGGCGGGCGGCACGGTGATCGCGAACCTGTCCGGCAGCCCGATCACCATCGGCCGCGCCGAGGACCGCTGCCTGCTGGCCCGCTCGGCGTCGTCGCGCTGCCTGGCGGCCTACGTGTACGCCGCGGCAGGTGAAGGCGAGTCGACCACCGATCTGGCCTGGGACGGCCAGACCATGATCTGGGAAAACGGGGTGCTGCTTGCCGACTCGGAGCGCTTCCCGCGGGGTGAGCGCCGCTCCGTCGCGGATGTCGACACCGAGCTGCTGCGCTCGGAGCGGCTGCGGATGGGCACCTTCGACGACAACCGGGTGCACCATGACATCGCCGCGGAGTCATTCCGGCGCATCGAATTTCAGCTCGACCCGCCGAGTGGGGATATCGGTCTGCGCCGCGAGGTGGAGCGGTTCCCGTTTGTGCCCGCGGATCAGACACGACTGCAACAGGATTGCTACGAGGCGTACAACATCCAGGTGGCCGGCCTGGAGCAGCGGCTACGCGCACTAAACTTCCCGAAGGTGGTTATCGGTGTGTCCGGCGGCCTGGACTCGACACATGCGCTGATCGTGGCCGCCCGGGCCATGGATCGGGAAAACCGCCCGCGCAGCGACATTCTGGCGTTCACACTGCCGGGCTTTGCCACCGGTGAACGCACCAAGGGCAACGCGATCCGGCTCGCCGATGCCTTGGGCGTCACGTTCGAGGAGATCGACATCAGCGACACCGCAAAGCTGATGCTGACCGAAATCGGCCACCCCTTCGGGCGCGGCGAGGAGGTCTACGACGTCACCTTCGAGAACGTGCAGGCCGGCCTGCGTACCGACTATCTCTTCCGCATCGCCAACCAGCGCGGCGGAATCGTGCTCGGCACCGGCGATCTGTCCGAGTTGGCGCTGGGCTGGTCGACTTACGGTGTCGGCGACCAGATGTCGCATTACAACGTGAACGGTGGCGTGCCCAAGACGCTGATTCAGCACCTGATCCGCTGGGTGGTCTCATCGGGCCAGTTTGACGACCGGGTGAACGAGGTGCTGCGGTCGGTGCTGGACACCGAGATCAGCCCGGAGCTGATTCCCACCGGGGAAGACGAGGAGATCCAGAGCAGCGAAGACAAGGTCGGGCCGTACGTGCTGCAGGACTTCTCCCTGTTTCACGTGCTGCGGTACGGCTTCCGGCCGTCGAAGATCACCTTTCTGGCCTGGCATGCCTGGAGCGACCCCAAGCGCGGCGACTGGCCCGCCGGATACCCCGAGGACAAGCGGCCTGCGTACTCGCTCAAGGAGATTCGGCACTGGCTCCAGGTATTCGTGCAGCGTTACTACTCGTTCGCCCAGTTCAAGAGGTCGGCAATCCCGAACGGGCCCAAGGTATCGCACGGCGGATCGTTGTCTCCGCGCGGCGACTGGCGGGCGCCCTCGGACATGTCCGCCAGAACCTGGCTGGATGAGATCGAACGTGAAGTACCTGAGGACTGAGCTGCTAGCCGTCGGACCCTCTGGATCCGAACCCGCGCAGCTTGCCGGCGCTGACCCCGCCGTAGGCCGCCCCGGCCAGCGCTCCGACGGTCGACCACCACCACTGATCGGTCATCGCCGCCACGGTCACGCCGATGACCAGGCCGAAGATCAACGGCATCCATAGCCATCCGTTGCCTTGCTTGCTGTTCGTCTGCTTGGGGGCCATGGATTCCACGCTAGCCTGCGACGGCAGAAGCGCAGCTCAGGCGGAAATTCATTTCCTTGTCATCTTGGGGCCCATGATGCCGTCGGCGGTCCTAAGCTGTTATGTCTGATGGGACTGCACGAGGTCCGGGCCGGCCCGGGGGAGCTGACGGCAGGGGCCGGCGTACCACTTCATCGTCAGGTTTTCCTTGTGTTGCACGACGAAATCGCACACGGCGCCCTCGCTCCTGGAGACTCGTTGCCCACCGAGCAAGTGCTCTGTGATCAATTCGGAGTCTCCCGCATCACCGTCCGTCGTGCCTTGGCCCACCTGGCGGACGCGGGGCTGATCGAGCGGCGTCAGGGCGTGGGATCCTTTGTACGCGAACGTATTCCATCATCGGCTCAAGCTCCAAGTTCGGACCCTGACAAGACCCAATTCGAGACCGAGGTCGACGTGATCGACTTGGACGTCAGGCCCGTGCCGCGTGTCATCGCCGACCAACTCGGCTCGTCCGAGCAGTGCCTGCGTGTCCTCCGATTGCGTCGCGAACGTCGGACCGGTGAACCGCTGACGGTCACCGAGGCATGGCTGCCGGCCGATCTGGCCGAGGTGATCACCGAAGCGGCACTGTCCCGGGCACCGCTGCACCGCCTGCTGTCACATGCCGGGATAGTGCTGGACCGAACCCAATACGAGATCACCGCCGAAGTAGCCGGACCTCGGAATGCCCGGTTGCTCGACACCGCGATCGGCTCGGCGTTGCTGCGGGTCAACCGGCTCAACTTCGCCGACGGAAGGCCACACCACTTCCGATCGAACCTGTTGTCGCCGAACCGAAGTCGACTGGTACTCAACCAGTCGGCGGCCCATCTGGAGACGGGTGGGGAACTGGCGATCATGCACGACGTGCTGCGCGGCTAGCGGGTGGTTCCCACGCCGGGGACGAAGCGGCCGACACTGGCGGTGTAGTCGCGGTAGATCTCACCGTGCTTCGTCAACAGGTAAGGCTCCTCGACGACGCGCACCTGGACCTCGATCGTCACGACCAATAGCGCGAAACCGACGATCGCCACTACGTTCGGCGTGATCAGCGCGATGCCCAGCCCGAATATCAGCATCGCGGTGAAGATCGGGTTGCGCACCAGTCCGAACACACCCTTGCGGACCAACGTCGTCGTCTCGGTGGGATCTACGCCGATCCGCCACGAGTCGCCCATGTCGATCTGCGCGTAGACCGCGGCGGCGATGCCCACCACCGCCAGCACGATCCCAACGATGTGAATCCAGTTGGCCGCCAGGTTGTTCAGCGGAGAGACCACGTCAACCAGCTGCAGGGCCGGCGCGGCGAGCGCCGCGGTCAGCGCGGCCACGAAGCCCACGCCGGCGAACCATTCCACCGAACCGACGCGGCCGCTGACCCCGCGGAAACCGGTCGATCCGGTGCGACGACGTTGTAGCCAGCTTCGCCAACCGAATCCGAGCAAGCCGAAGAGGGCGAAAAGCACAAGGGAGACAACGGGCATGATGATTCCTTTCACTGACAACATGTGTCGCCGCGCCACGCGTCGATGCCTTCCCGCACGGCGATCCCGGCGATGATGATCGCGGCGAGCGGATCGGCCCACGCCCAGCCCAGCAGGGCGTTGAGTAGCAGGCCGGCGAGCAGGGCGGCGGACAAGTACGTGCACAACAGCGTCTGCTTGGAATCCGCAACGGCCGAAACGGATCCGAATTCGCGGCCGGTCCGTCGTTGCGCCCAGGACAGCACCGGCATCACCACCAGGCTGGCGGCGGCCAGGCCGATGCCGACCGCTGATGGCCTGGCCTCGCCCACGCCCAGCAGTGAAATCACGGCATCGACGGTGACGTAGGCCGCCAGCGCGAAGAACGAGAACGCGATGAACCGCAGTGCCGCCTTCTCCCGGGTTTCGGGATCTCTTGCGGAGAACTGCCACGCAACCGCGGCCGCCGATGCCACCTCGATCACCGAATCCAAACCGAAGCCGATCAGCGCCGACGACGACACCCGCGTGCCCTCGGCCAACGCCACCACCGCTTCGACAATGTTGTAGGTGATGGTTGCGACGACCAACCATCGAATGCGGCGCGCGAGAACATCGCGGCGCGCAAGCGGTTGTGCGGCGGTCATCAGCAGCAGGCGTCGGCTTCGGCGGCCGGGCAGCAGGCCGGATCGACGGTGAGCACCAGGCCGAGCAGATCGCCGAGGGCGTGACCGATCCGGTCGTCGGCCAGTTCGTAGCGGCTGCGCCGGCCCTCGGGCTCGGCGACCACCAGGCCGCAGCCGCGCAGGCAGGCCAGGTGATTGGACAGGATCTGCCGGGACACCCCGATCTTGTCGGCTAGCTCGGAGGGGTAGCCGGGCGCGTCGCGCAGCATCAGCAGGATCTCGGCGCGGGTGGGATCGGACAGCGCGCATCCGAACCGGGACAGGGCGTCGCTGTGGGTCACCGTCTGCATGACCGGAACAGTACATCAGATTCTGTATTCAGGGAAGGGTGAACTATCCGCTCAGATCCGGCCGTCGAGCCGCAGCTCGGGATGCACCCAGTCCGGCGACCGTCGCTCCTTGAACGCCCGGTAGCCCTCGGCCGCCTCCGCGCCGCTGTAGGAGGCCTGCATGCCGATCCGGTCGAATAGTCCCAGGTAGTTGTCCAGGCTGGCCTTCACCACACTCCTGGCGGCCGGCGCGGTCCGACAGCACTGGGCCAGCACGTCGCGGGCGGCGGCCGGCAATTCGTCGTGTGGCACCACCCGGGCGACCATGCCCCAATCCGCTGCCTCCTGGGCACTCAGTGTCCGGCCGGTCAGCATCAGGTCGCGGGTGCGGACCGGGCCGATCAGGCGGGCCAGCATCTGGCTGTAGTAGGTATCGGCAATACCCCGGAACAGCTCGGGCACCCGGAACGTCGCGCGGTCGCTGACCACGGCCATGTCGCTGCACAGGGCGATCTGCAGCCCGCCGCCCTGACACAGCCCGTTGACCGCCGAGACCACCGGTTTTACCGACTGGCGCAGCTTCTCGAACGGTGTGACATCCATTCCGAGCGCTGCCCCGAAGGTGAGCCAGTTGTCCCCGTCTTCCCTGCCGCCGCCGCCCATGTCGCCGCCGGGGGCGAAAACGTCGCCGGTGCCGGTGATCAGCAGGCCGGCCAGATCCGGGTCGGCCTCGACGCGACCGACCGCGTACCTGATGCCGAAGTACATCGCCGGCGTCATCGCGTTGCGCGCCTCCGGCCGGTCCAGCGTGCATATTGCGAACGGCCCTTCGCGCGTGAAGGTCAAGAACTGCGAGCCCAGCCAATCACCGTCGGGCGGGCGCGGGCTGGGGTCAGTTGTCGGCATGGGACCTACGCCTACCTGGTGGCGACGGCGCCGTCAATCGCGTCGGCGAACGGCGCGCAGTCACCCGCCCCCAATACCAGCGTCGCCAGCGCACCCGCCGCGCAGGCGCGCCACAGCGCCTCTTCGTGACCGGTCGGCCATCCCGCGGCCAGCACACCGGCGAACACATCGCCCGCGCCGGTGGTGTCGACGGCGTCGACTGCTGGTGCCGGCACGTCGAAGCGCTCGTCGTCGCCGAGATAGCTGGCGCCGCGCGCACCCCGGGTGATCACCAGATGGCGTACCGGCCAATGCCAGTCACGCGCCTCTGATTCGTTGACCACGACGACGTCGGCCAGCTCGGCCAGCGCAGTCAGGTCATGTGTTGCCGCACCTGGCGGTGACGCGTTGACGATCACGACGGCACCGGCGTTTCGGGCCAACTGCGCGGCGGCGACGGCCGTGGCGACCGGGATCTCCAGCTGCAGCAGCAACACGTCGCTGTCGGCGACGACGGCCTGGACCGCGGGGGAGTCCACGGTCAGCAGGGCATTGGCGCCCGGCGCGACGACGATGGTGTTCTCGGCGGCGGCGTCGACCACGATGACCGCCGATCCGCTGGGCCCGGGCGCGCGGACGACCGCGTCCACACCGACCCGGTTGGCCTGCAGGTGGGCCCGCAGCTGGTCGGCCGCCGGGTCGTCGCCCAGGGCCGCGACGAGTTGCACGTGCGCTCCGGCGCGCGCGGCGGCCACCGCCTGATTACCGCCCTTACCGCCGGGAATCGAGTGCACCGAGGAGGCCAACACCGTTTCGCCCGGATGGGGCAAGGCGGCGACGTTGAAGACCTGGTCCGTGTTGACGCTGCCCACCACGCACACCCGCGCCGCCATAGTCAAAAGTTAGACCAGCGCGCCCGTCAGCGCCCCACTCAGGTTCGATACGCTGGAATAATGAGTTTGCAAGCACCGCCGCTTCGCGACTTGCGCGCGCAGGTGCACGACGCCGCGCGCCGGGCCCGCGTGGCCGCCCGCACTCTGGCCACGCTGAACACGGAGACCAAGGACCGCGCCCTGCATGCGGCCGCCGACGCCGTGCTCGCGCGCATGCACGACATCCTCGCCGCCAACGAGGAGGACCTGGAGGCCGCCCGCGCCGCGGGGACACCGGCCGCCATGCTGGACCGCCTCGCGCTCAACCCGCAGCGTGTCGACGGCATCGCCCAAGGCCTGCGTCAGGTCGCCGGTCTGCCCGATCCGATCGGCGAACTGGTGCGCGGCCGCACCCTGCCGAACGGCCTGCAGCTGCGCCAGCAGCGGGTACCGCTCGGTGTGGTCGGCATGGTCTACGAGGGCCGGCCCAACGTCACCGTGGACGCGTTCGGACTGACGCTGAAGTCCGGCAATGCCGTGCTGTTGCGCGGCAGTTCGTCCGCGGTGCGCTCCAATGCGGCACTGGTATTGGCGTTGCGGACCGCGCTGCTGGCCGAGCAGCTGCCCGAGGATGCGGTGCAACTGCTGCCGGCCGACGACCGTGCCAGCGTCACCCATCTGATCCAGGCGCGCGGCCTTGTCGACGTGGTGATCCCGCGCGGTGGGGCCGGGCTGATCGATGCGGTGGTGCGCGACGCAATGGTGCCGACCATCGAGACCGGAGTCGGCAATTGCCATGTGTACGTGCATGAGTCGGCCGATCTGGATGTCGCCGAACGAATTCTGCTGAACTCCAAGACCCGCCGCCCCAGCGTGTGCAATGCCGCCGAGTCACTGCTGGTCGACGCGGCGATCGCCGACCGCGCGCTGCCCCGATTGATGCGCGCGCTGCAGGATGCCGGCGTCACCGTGCACACCGACCCCGACGAGGACGATCTGCGTGCCGAGTTCCTGTCGATGGACATCGCGCTGGCCGTGGTGGACGGGCTGGACGCCGCGATCGACCACGTCAACGAATACGGCACCGGCCACACCGAAGCCATCGTGACGACGAACCACGCTGCGGCGCAACGGTTCACCGAACGAGTCGACGCGGCAGCGGTGATGGTCAACGCTTCGACGGCGTTCACCGACGGCGAGCAGTTCGGCTTCGGCGCCGAGATCGGCATCTCCACCCAAAAGCTGCACGCTCGCGGACCGATGGGTCTACCAGAATTGACTTCAACCAAGTGGATCGTGTTCGGCGACGGGCACACCCGACCTGCCTGATGACAGGAGCAACACAGTGAGCGTCCCCGCGCGCCCGGTACCGCTGTTCGCAGACATCGACGATGTGGCCCGACGGCTGTCCGAAACCGGCTATCTGCCCGACACCGCAACGGCCACCGCGGTGTTCCTCGCCGACCGGCTGGGTAAGCCGCTGTTGGTGGAGGGCCCGGCCGGCGTCGGCAAGACCGAATTGGCCCGCGCGGTCGCGCAGGCCACCGGCTCGGGCCTGGTGCGGCTGCAGTGCTACGAGGGTGTCGACGAGGCCCGCGCGCTCTACGAGTGGAACCACGCCAAGCAGATCCTGCGGATCCAGGCCGGGTCCGGCGATTGGGACCAAACCAAGACCGACGTCTTCTCCGAAGAGTTCCTGTTGTCGCGTCCGCTGCTGACCGCCATCCGCCGCAGCGAGCCCACCGTGCTGCTGGTCGACGAGACCGACAAGGCCGACATCGAAATCGAGGGTCTGCTGCTCGAGGTGCTCAGCGATTTCGCGGTGACGGTCCCCGAGCTGGGCACCATCACCGCCGAGCGCGCGCCGTTCGTCCTGCTCACCTCCAACGCCACCCGCGAGCTGTCGGAGGCGCTCAAGCGGCGTTGCCTGTTCCTGCACATCGACTTCCCCGATCCCGACCTGGAGCGCCGCATCCTGCTGTCGCGGGTGCCCGAACTGCCCGAGCACCTGGCCGACGAACTGGTGCGCATCATCGGCGTGCTGCGCGGCATGCAGCTGAAGAAGCTGCCGTCGGTGGCCGAAACCATCGACTGGGGGCGCACCGTGCTGGCGCTCGGGCTGGACACCATCAGCGACGAGACCATCGCGGCCACCCTCGGGGTGGTGCTCAAGCACCAGTCCGATAATCAGCGTGCCAGCGGGGAGCTGAGGCTGAACTGATGGCCGTCCGTCGCACCCGCCCGCCGCAACCACTGGCGCCAAACGGCATCCCGGGGCACCTGGTGGAGTTCGTGGAAGCCCTGCGCGGGCAGGGGATTTCGGTGGGGCCATCGGAAACCGTCGACGCCGGCCGGGTAATGGCCACTCTGGGACTCGGCGACCGGGAGGTGCTGCGCGAGGGCATCGCGTGCGCGGTGCTGCGCCGCCCCGACCACCGCGACACCTACGACGCCATGTTCGACCTGTGGTTCCCGGCCGCACTCGGATCGAAGACGGTGCTGGATGACGACGATGACAGCGGTGCGCCCGACGGTCTCCCGCCCGAGGACGTCGAGGCGATGCGGGCGGCGTTGCTCGACCTGTTGGCGGACAACCCCGACCTGGAGAACCTCGACGAGCGGCTGGCGGCGATGATCGCGCAGATTGTCGAGGCCTACGGCCGCTACAGCTCCAGCCGTGGCCCGTCGTACTCGTCGTATCAGGCGCTCAAGGCGATGGCCCTGGACGACCTCGAGGGACGGCTGCTGGCCGGGTTGCTGGCGCCCTACGGCGACGAACCCACACCGACCCAGGAGCAGATCGCCAAAGCAATTGCTGCGCAGCGTATCTCGCAACTGCGCAAGATGGTGGAAGCGGAGACCAAGCGCCGCACCGCCGAACAGCTGGGCCGCGACCATGTGCAGATGTACGGCATACCGCAGCTGGCCGAGAACGTCGAATTCCTGCGCGCGTCCGGTGACCAGCTTCGTCAGATGCGCCGAGTGGTTGCCCCGCTGGCGCGCACCCTGGCCACCCGGCTGGCCGCGCGTCGCCGCCGGTCCCGGGCCGGCGAGATCGACCTGCGCAAGACGCTGCGCAAGTCGATGTCGACCGGTGGCGTCCCGATCGACGTGGTGCTGAAGAAGCCGCACCCGGCCCGGCCCGAGCTGGTGGTGCTGTGCGACGTCTCCGGCTCGGTGGCCGGCTTCAGCCACTTCACGCTGCTGCTGGTGCACGCGTTGCGGCAGCAGTTCTCCCGCGTTCGCGTCTTTGCGTTCATCGACACCACCGACGAGGTCACCGAGCTGTTCGGCCCCGACGCCGACCTGGCCGTCGCGGTGCAGCGCATCACCCGCGAAGCGGGCGTGTACACCCGTGACGGCCACTCCGACTACGGCAACGCGTTCGTCTCGTTCCTGGACAAGTACCCGAACGTGCTGTCGCCGCGCAGCTCGCTGCTGGTGCTCGGCGACGGACGCAACAATTACCGCAACCCGGAAACGGACCTGCTGGAGCACATGGTCACCGCGAGCCGGCACGCGCACTGGCTCAACCCGGAGCCCAGGCACCTGTGGGGCAGTGGCGACTCGGCGGTGCCGCGCTATCAGGACGTGATCACCATGCACGAATGCCGGTCGGCCAAGCAGCTGGCGGTGGTGATCGACCAGCTTTTGCCCGTCTAGGTAACCGCCGGCCCTTCGCCCGGCTCACTGTGCGGTTTCGTACGGGACATGCCGTGACGGCGTACGAATCGGCACGGTCGCGACGGTGTCAGCACCGATCTATCCCGGGGTGTACGTACCGCGAGGCGTTGACCTCTCGGCAGTCCAACGATCTCGGGCCGCATGGTTGTGGTCTCGCCGACGAGGCGTCGTCGCCGGGTTGTCTGCAGCCGCGCTGTTGGGCGCGAAATGGATCGAGCCGGGACTACCCGCCGAGCTTGTCCACGAAAACAGGCGTGCACCACCGATGATGATCATTCATACCGACGAGCTCGCGACCGGCGACACACAGTTGCTCAACGCCGCGAAGGTGACGACGGCTGCCCGCACCGCTTTCGATATCGGCAGGCGCCTCGCGCTCGAACCCGCTGTTCAGCGCATCGACGCCCTGATGAACGCGACCGACGTCAAGGTCGGCGACGTCGAGGCGGTGGCCGAACTACACCCCGGCGTGCGCGGCCTACGGCAGCTGCATCGGACAATGCCGTTGGTCGACGGTGGCGCCGAGTCACCCTACGAATCGCTGACGCGTCTGTTGTTGATCCGGGCCGGCTTTCCGGCGCCGCAGACCCAGATTCCTGTCCTTGACGAGTACGGAGTTGTCATCGCCCGCATCGACATGGGATGGCCCGAATTCCTCGTCGGTGTCGACTTCGAGGGTGCGCATCACTGGACCGATCCAAAACAGCGGACCTGGGACGTCGAGCGATACACGCGATTACCTGAGCTCGGTTGGCAGGACATCAGGGTGACGAGCGGCATGCTGTACAGAAGTCCGAGCGTCATAGTCAGCCGCGTCGGCGCGGCCCTCATCGCGCGCGGGTGCCCCAAGACGTGGTGAGTGTGCGGATTTGTACACACCAACGGCGTGTTGCGTACGAAACCGCACAGTCGACGGACACGGTTGACCAGCTGTTGCCCGTCTAGGTAACCGCCGGCCCTCCCGTAAGCTGCCTAAACGTGGCTAATCGACGCAGGCTGGGTGTGATGGGCGGGACGTTTGATCCCATCCACAACGGCCACCTGGTCGCCGCCAGCGAGGTGGCCGATCTGTTCGGTCTCGACGAAGTGGTGTTCGTGCCGACCGGTCAGCCGTGGCAGAAACACCATCGCGATGTCACCGCCGCCGAAGACCACTATCTGATGACGGTGATCGCCACCGCCGCCAATCCCCGGTTCTCGGTCAGCCGGGTCGACATCGACCGCGGCGGGCCCACCTACACCAAGGACACGCTGGGCGATCTGCAAGCGCTCAACCCGGACGCCGACCTGTACTTCATCACCGGTGCCGACGCGTTGGCGACGATCCTGTCGTGGCAGAACTGGGAGGACATGTTCGCCACGGCCCGGTTCGTCGCGGTGAGCCGGCCCGGCTACGAGCTGGACGGAAAGCACATCGAGAAGGCGCTCAAGGAGCTGCCCGAGGGCGCGCTCACGCTGGTCGAGGTGCCTGCCCTGGCGATCTCCTCGAGTGACTGCCGCAAGCGCGCCGAGGAGAACCGTCCGATCTGGTACCTGGTGCCCGACGGCGTGGTGCAGTACGTGTCCAAGCGCGGCCTGTACCGTAGCCCCGCCCTGGCGATGCAGGACCAGCAGCGATGACCGCCACCGAGGACGCCGTCGAGATGGCGACGGTTGCCGCACGGGCGGCCTCGGCCAAACTCGCCGACGACGTCGTGGTGATCGACGTGTCCGGCCAGCTGGTGATCACCGACTGCTTCGTTATCGCTTCGGCCACCAACGAGCGTCAGGTCAACGCCGTCGTCGACGAGGTCGAGGAGAAGATGCGGATCGCCGGCTACAAGCCGGCGCGCCGAGAGGGCGCCCGGGAAGGCCGGTGGACGCTGCTGGACTACGTCGACATCGTGGTGCACATCCAGCATCAGGACGAACGCAATTTCTATGCGCTGGACCGGTTGTGGCGGGACTGTCCGGTGGTTCCCGTTGAACTGGACTCGGGGGAGTCGGCGTGATGAGAGTCCGCCGCCTGGTGATGCTGCGGCATGGTCAGACCGAGTTCAACGCCGGCAGCCGCATGCAGGGTCAGCTCGACACCGAGCTGAGCGACCTCGGACGCGATGAGGCCGTCGCCGCGGCCGAGGTGCTGGCCAAGCGGCAACCGCTGTTGATCCTCTCGTCTGATCTGCGACGCGCGCTGGACACCGCGGTGACCCTCGGCGAGCGGTCCGGTCTGCCGGTGATCGTCGACACCCGGCTGCGCGAGACGCATCTCGGGGACTGGCAGGGGATGACCCATGTCGAGGTTGACACGGCCGCGCCGGGAGCGCGGCTGGCGTGGCGGAACGACGCCCGGTGGGCGCCGCACGGCGGGGAGAGCCGGGTCGACGTCGCGGCGCGCGCCATGCCGCTGATCGCGGAATTGGTGGCCGAACAACGCGAATGGGGGACCGACGAACCGGAGCGGCCGGTGGTGCTGGTGGCACATGGCGGGCTGATCGCCGCGCTCACCGCGGCGCTGCTGAAGCTACCGGTGGACAACTGGCCCGCACTGGGTGGAATGGGCAACGCCAGCTGGGTGCAGCTATCGGGTCACCGTCAGACAGATGGGGCTACCGAAGCGGAACTCGACGAGGTTCGGTGGCGGCTCGACGTGTGGAACGCCTCGGCACAGGTCGCCAACGATGTCCTTTGAGAAGCGGCGCACGGCCCTCCTCATCTTTTGCGACTCGCTGTCGTATTACGGCCCCAGCGGAGGGTTGCCATCAGATGATCCGCGCATCTGGCCCAATATCGTTGCCAATCACCTGGGTTGGGAACTCGAGCTGATCGGCCGGATCGGCTGGACCTGCCGCGATGTGTGGTGGGCCGCGACGCAGGACCCACGTGCCTGGGCCGCCCTGCCGCGGGCCGGGGCGGTCATCTTCGCGACCGGCGGCATGGATTCACTGCCCTCGCCGCTGCCGACCGCGCTGCGCGAACTCATCCGCTATGTGCGCCCGTCGTGGCTTCGGCGCTGGGCGCGTGACGGCTACGGCTGGGTGCAACCCAGGTTCTCGCCGGTCGCACGGGCGGCGCTGCCGCCACAGCTTTCGGCTGAATACCTCGAAATGACCCGTGGAGCAATCGATTTCAATCGGCCGGGCATTCCGATCGTCGCCTCGTTGCCGTCGGTACACGTTGCCGAGACCTACGGCAAGGCGCATCATGGCCGAGCCGGCACGGTGAAAGCAATCACCGAATGGGCGGAGCAGCATGATATTCCGCTGGTCGACCTGAAAGCCGCTGTGGGCGAGCACATCATCGGCGGCCGAGCCAATCCCGACGGTATCCACTGGAATTTCGAGGCGCATCAGGCGGTTGCCGAGCTGATGCTGAAGGGCCTGCAGGAGGCCGGCGTTTCTCAACAGGATTCGCGGGGGTAGCCATGGCCGTCGTGGTGGTGACCGATTCGTCGTCGCGCCTGCAGCCGGATGAGTTGAAGCAGTGGGAGATTCGGCAGGTACCGCTGCACGTACTGGTCGACGGAAGCGACCTGCGCGACGGCGTGGATACCGTGCCTTATGACATTCACGAACGCCCCAATGTAACCACCGCGGGCGCCACGCCTGCAGAGCTGGCCGACACCTACCGCCAGGCGCTGCACGACAGCGACGCCGACGGAGTGGTCGCGGTGCACATTTCGGCAGCGTTGTCGAGCACCTTCAGCTCGGCGGTGCAGGCCGCCCGTGAGTTCGGCCCGGCTGTGCGGTTGGTCAACTCCAGGTCGGCGGCGATGGGTGTGGGCTTCGTGGCACTGGCCGCGGCGCGGTCGTCGGCGTCCGGCGACGACCTGGATGCCGTTGAAGCCGCGGCTCGTTCGGCCGTCCCGCGCGGGGACGCGTTCATCGTGGTGCACCGGCTGGATAATCTGCGGCGCAGCGGCCGAATCGGCCGGGGGGCGTCGTGGTTGGGTACGGCGCTGTCGTTGAAACCGCTGTTGTGCCTTGACGTGGACGGCCGTTTGGTGCTGGCTCAGCGGATCCGCACCGTGACGAAGGCGCATGCGGCGATGATCGACCAAGTCGCGGACATCGTGGGCGAGAGGCGAGCGGCAATCGCGGTGCACCATGTCGACAACCATGACGCCGGCGACGAGGTAGCCGCGGCGCTGACGACGCGATTGCCCCAGGTTGAGCGGCTGACGGTCAGCGACATGGGACCGGTTCTCTCCATCCACGTCGGCGGCGGAGCGGTCGGCGTGTGCGTACAACTGCTGGAAGACTCGTGACCGCGAAGGTAATCAGCACGCGGCGCGGCCGGTGACCGGCGGCAGGTCCGCCAGCGTCACGATGCCGGGCGTCGCCGCGACAACCGCCGGGACGGCGTTGGTCACCGGCAGGGCGGTATAGATCATGCCCAGGCCCATGAAGCCGGGCTCGGTCCAGTCCTTCGGCGGCAGACAGTGCAGCACCGTGCGCATATTGGGCAGCCCGAAGACCTGGATGACGTGACCGTGCTCGAGCGGCTTGGGCGGTGTCACGTGATCACCCATGGTCCAGTTGAAGCCCACACTGACCACGTTCTTGTCGCCGACCCAGCCGCGGTGATAACCGTAGACACCGCCCACCGTGCCCTTGGGGATCTGCATGAAGCCGAGATCGGTGTGGCCGGTGGCGGGGGTGAAGGTGACGTCGAACGTCATCCGGTCCAGCTTTGCGCCGATGGCGTCGGCCATCATCGCCGCCGACTCGGCGAACACCTCGCTTTCCCGCCGGACGCCCTCGGCCAGGCCGGGGGTATCGGGGTCCTGGGAGAAGCCCATCGCCGTTTGGGTGCCGGCCGACTCATAAGTGGAGCAGTCCACCGACTCGGTGATCCTGATCTCGTCGACCCGCTCACAAGACCCGCTGAGCACCATGCCGACCATGTTGGTCATGCCCGGATGAGCGCCACTGCCGAAGATCGTCGAATTGCCCTTTTCGCAGGCCTTTCGGATGTGATCGAGGTCCTCGGGGGTCTGTTTGCCGCCGGTGATCCAGGCAGCGCTGGAGCAGACGTTGACGCCGGACTCCAGTAGCCGAGTCAGCTCGTCGATGTCGGGCCACAGCGGGTTGTAGCAGCAGGCGTCCGGCCTCAAGTCGATCAGCGCATCGATGTCGTTGGTGGCCGTCACTCCGGTGGGCTCGGGCCAGCCCGACAGTTCGGCGGCATCCACCCCGACCTTGTCGGCGCCGTGCGCGTAGACGCCGACCAGCTCCATGTCGGGCCGGCCGATGATGGCGTGCAGCGACCGGCGCCCGATGTTTCCGGTGGTCCACTGGATCACCCGAAGCGGCCGGTCGGAAGTAGATGTGCTCATGCGGTAGACCCTAATTGGGTGGCTCCACAGTCGGGAGTTGATCCACAGCCTGCGCTGCCCGCCGCTCGTTGGTTCAGTCTGGACGGCCGCCGTGCCTACCGTCGGGGGCATGGCAACCGAACCGCCCGCCGAGCTGCTGCACCGCCGGCTCGGTGAAGAACTCGATATGAGCAAGGACGGCGACGACGACAACCCCGCTACCTCGTTGTCGCGTTGGCTGCCCGAGGCCAAGGCCGGTGACCGGCCGGAGTGGCTGGCGGCCATCCGCGCCGATCCCGGCCGCGCCGGCGTCATCGCGCTGGGAATCGTCGGTGTGATCGCGATTCTTGTCACTGTCTTCACCGTGGTTCGGGACAAACCGCCACCCGTGGTGTCAGCGAAATTGCCGCCCGTGCAAATGGTTTCGTCGGCAAGTCCGACGCCGAGCGCGGCCACCGGAAAACCAGACGAGCCGGTCGTGGTGAGTGTGGTGGGCCTGGTACACAAGCCCGGCCTGGTGACGTTGACACCGGGCGCGCGGATCGCGGACGCGCTCGCCGCCGCCGGAGGCGCGCTTGACGGCGCCGACATGATCGGTCTGAACATGGCGCGCCGCGTCACCGACGGCGAGCAGATCATCGTCGGCATCGCCGCACCGCCCGGGGAGCCGACCTCGATGGGCAGCTCCGTCAAGTCCGAATCGGGCGCTGCGCCGAGCCCGTCCACAGCCAACGGAAGTGCCGCGCCGCCAGAAGGTTTGGTGGACTTGAACGCCGCGACCTTCGAGCAGCTCGACACCCTGCCCGGTGTCGGCCCGGTGACCGCCGAGGCCATCATCGCCTGGCGGGACGCCAACGGACCGTTCACCAGCGTCGACCAACTCGCCGATGTCGACGGCATCGGTCCCGCGCGCCTGGAGAAGCTACGCGCCCAGGTCCATGTGTGACCGCCGTAGACCGGCGCGGGCTTCGGCTGGACCTGCGTCTGGTACCGGCGGCGCTGACCAGCTGGGCCGTCACCGCCGCCGGAATCCTCTGGCCGGTCGGCGGCGTCATCGTCGCGCTGCTGGTGGCGATGGCCGTCACGGTCGGTGCGGCGGCCTGTGGTAGCGGTGGCCGAGGGCTCGGTGCCGCGGTGCGGACGGCGGGCGCCGGCACGGTCGGCGTCTTGTTGGCCGGACTCGGCTTCGCCGTCGCGGTGCAACTTCGCGTTGACGACCTGCGCCACCATCCGATCGTCGACCGCTATGGCACGGTCGCCGCCGTCATCGTCACGCCGAGCGAGTCGCCACGGTCGCTGGGCGGTGGCCGGATGATGTTTCGCGGTTCGCTGCGGTTCGTTGGCCCCGATGAAATGTCGGGCCGGGTGGTGGTTTTCACGTCCGTCCTGGGATTCGGTGAGCTGACCGCGGGGCAACCGGCCGCATTCACCGCCCGCATCACCAGGCCGAGCCGGCGCGATCTCACCGTCGCGGTGTTGTCGGCAACCGGCGAGCCGACGTTGGGCGAGGCGGCCGGGATACAGCGGGCGGCGCACCGGGTGCGGACCACGTTCACCGACGCGGCGCGCTCGGCTCTGCCCACCGTCCAGGCGGCGATGCTGCCCGCCCTGGTGCTCGGCGACACCTCGGCGCTGACCAGCCAGACGACGGCGGAGTTCCGGGCATCGGGGCTGACCCATCTCACCGCGGTATCCGGAGCCAACGTGACGATTGTCTGCGGGGCGGTGCTGTTGTCGGCCGGGTTGGTCGGCCCGCGGGTGGCCGTCGCATTGGCCGCGGTGGCGCTGATCGTATTCGTCGTCGTCGTGCAACCGTCGGCGAGTGTGTTGCGCGCGGCGGTGATGGGCGGCATCACGCTACTGGCGATGCTGTCGCATCGCCGCCGGCAGGCGCTTCCCGCTCTGTCGGCGACGGTCATCGTGTTGATGATCGCAGCGCCGGAGCTTGCCGTTGATGTCGGCTTCGCCTTGTCGGTGTCGGCGACCGCCGCCTTGATCGTGATTGCGCCGGCGTGGTCACGGCGACTGGTGGGCCGGGGCTGGCCCAAGCCGCTGGCCGATGCGGTCAGCGTTGCCGTGGCCGCGCAACTCGTCACGGCGCCACTCGTCGCCGCCATCTCCGGCACCGTCAGTGTGGTGGCGGTGGCCGCCAACTTGGCGGTGACTGCCGTCATCATCCCGATCACCGTGGTCGGCACCGCGGCCGCGGCACTGTCCGCGTTGTGGCCGGCCGGCGCCGAGCTGCTGATCCGGTTCACCGGACCCGAGCTGTGGTGGTTGTTGAAGGTCGCCCACTGGGCCGCGGGCGTTCCCGGCGCATCCGTGCCGGTCCCCGCCGGGCCACTCGGCGCGTTCACGGTCGCCGGGGCCGGGCTGGCCGCCGTCATGCTGTGGCGGTGGCGCTGGGTCCGGCTCGGGTTGTGCGGTGTGGCGGTGTGCCTGTTGGGCTGGACGGTGTCGGGACTGTCGGCCAGCCATGACACCATCGGGTGGTGAGCCAATCGCTTCCGGGATTGCACCTGGTTCTTGGGGACGAGGAATTTCTTGTCGAGCGGGCGGTAGCGGACGTCCTTGGTGCCGCCCGCAAACAGGCGGGCACCGACGACGTGCCGGTGAACCGGATGCGGGCCGGCGAGGTCAGCACCAGCGAGCTGGCCGAGCTGCTGAGTCCTTCGCTGTTCGCCGACGAGCGGGTGGTGGTGTTGGAAGCCGCCGCCGAAGCCGGCAAGGAGGCGGTTGCCCTCATCGCGACGGCCGCGGCGGAGCTGCCGCAGGGCACGATCCTCGTCGTCGTGCACTCCGGCGGTGGGCGGGCCAAAGCGCTGGCCGGTCAGCTCAAGGACCTCGGCGCGCAGATACACCCGTGCGCCCGGATCGTCAAAGCCTCCGGGCGGGCGGATTTCGTCCGCGCCGAGTTCCGCGCGCTGCGGGTCAAGGTCTCCGACGACACCGTCACCGCCGTGCTCGACGCCGTCGGCTCCGACATCCGTGAACTCGCGTCGGTGTGCTCACAGCTGACCGCCGACACCGACGGGCGGGTGGACCCCGCCGCGGTGCGCCGCTACTACAGCGGCAAGGCCGAGGTGAAGGGGTTCGACATCGCCGACAAGGCCGTTGTGGGTGACATCGCGGGCGCCGCCGAGGCGCTGCGCTGGGCGATGATGAGCGGCGAGCCGCAAGTCGTATTGGCCGATGCGCTGGCCGAGGCGGTGCACACCATTGCGAGGGTCGGGCCGCTGTCGGGTGACCCGTACCGGCTGGCGGCCGAGCTGGGTATGCCGCCGTGGCGGGTGCAGAAGGCGCAGAAGCAGGCGCGCCGCTGGTCGCGGGAGTCGGTCGCGAAGGCGATGCAATTGGTGGCGACGCTGAACGCCGACGTCAAGGGTGCCGCGGCAGACGCCGATTACGCGCTGGAAGCGGCGGTCCGGAAGGTGGCCGAGCTGGTTGCGGACGGGGCCCGCTAACCGCTCAGAGCTTGTTGAGGGTGCGCGTCAGCGCCGACTTCTTGTTCGCCGCCTGATTCTTGTGGATCACGCCCTTGCTGGCGGCCTGGTCCAGCTTGCGATTGGTCGACACCAGCAACTCGGCGGCCTTCTTCTTGTCGCCGGCCTCGGCAGCCTCACGGAACGCGCGCGCAGCCGTGCGAAGCGACGACTTCACCGACTGGTTGCGCAGTCGGGCGCGCTCGTTGGTGCGGATGCGCTTTTCCTGCGACTTTATGTTGGCCACGCGCTAGTTCCTTCGTAAATCTCGGTTGGATTGCCCTGAGGTCTGCCAGTGCCCGGCAGCTGCAGCGACTGTTCAGGTTACCAGCGCGGTCGCCGATCTCCCAAAAGAGAAGCCCACTGGCCTGCCTAAACGGCCGAGGTGGTGCAGCATGGCATGAGTGAGCCTTCGAAGCCTGCCGGCCGAAACCGTTCGGTCGGCCCGCAAACCGCAGCCGGCCACCACCTACGAGCGGATCTTCGACGGCTATAACAACCTGGGTACCTACTCCGGCGCGTTCGACGAGATGTTCGACGCGCAGGGCAACGTCCGCGGCCCGTACAAAGGCATCTACGCCGAGCTTGCCCCGTCGGATGCCTCCGAATTGGAAGCCCGCGCCGAAGCACTGGGCCGCGCGTTCATCGATCAGGGCATCACGTTCTCGCTGTCCGGCCAGGAGCGTCCGTTTCCGCTGGATCTCGTGCCGCGGGTGATCTCTGCCGCCGAATGGTCGCGGCTTGATCGTGGCATTACCCAGCGGGTCAAGGCGCTGGAGCATTACCTCGACGACATCTACGGCGACCAGGAGATCCTGCGTGACGAGGTCATCCCGCGCCGGCTGGTCACCTCCTGCGAGCACTTCCACCGCGAGGCCGCGGGCATCGTTCCGCCCAACGGGGTCCGTATCCACGTCGCGGGCATCGACCTCGTCCGCGATGAGCAGGGCAGCTTCCGGGTGCTGGAGGACAACCTGCGCTCGCCGTCCGGGGTCTCCTATGTGATGGAGAACCGGCGCACGATGGCGCGCGTCTTCCCGAACCTGTTCGCCACCCACCGGGTGCGCGCGGTCGGCGACTACTCGTCGCACCTGCTGCGGGCGCTGCGCAACGCGGCGGCGTCAAACGAGGCCGACCCGACGGTCGTCGTGCTCACTCCCGGCGTCTACAACGCGGCCTACTTCGAGCACTCGCTGCTGGCCCGGCAGATGGGCGTCGAACTCGTGGAGGGACGCGACCTGTTCTGCCGCGACAACACCGTGTACGTGCGAACCACCGAGGGTGAACGACAGGTCGACGTCATCTACCGCCGGATCGACGACGCGTTTCTCGACCCGATGCAGTTCCGTCCCGACTCGGTGCTCGGGGTCGCCGGCCTGCTCAACGCGGCGCGGGCGGGCAACGTGGTGATCTCCAGTGCGGTGGGCAACGGCGTCGGCGACGACAAGCTGGTCTACACCTATGTCCCGGCGATCATCGAGTACTACCTGGGCGAGAAGCCGCTGCTGGCGAACGTCGATACGTTCCGCTGCTGGCTGGACGACGAGCGCGAGGAGGTGCTGGACCGGGTCGACGAGTTGGTCGTCAAGCCGGTCGAGGGCTCCGGCGGCTACGGCATCGTGTTCGGCCCGGCGGCGTCGGAGAAGGAACTGGCCGCGATCTGCAAGAAGATTCGCAACGATCCGCGCGGCTGGATCGCGCAGCCGGTGGTGCAACTGTCAACGGTGCCGACCCAGATCGACGACCGGCTCGCACCCCGCCATGTCGACCTGCGGCCGTTCGCGGTCAACGACGGCGACGATGTGTGGGTGCTGCCGGGCGGGCTGACCCGGGTCGCGCTACCGGAAGGATCGCTGGTGGTCAATTCCAGCCAGGGCGGCGGCTCCAAGGACACCTGGGTGCTGGCGTCGCGGGCGTCGGTCGCCGACCGCGAACTGGGCGCCGCCGAGGTGGTGCGGTCTCTACCCAAGGCGCCCAAGGGGCCCAAGGCCGACAAGGACAAGGAGCGGTCGACGTCTGCGCAGCAGCAACAGCAGTCGCAGGTGCACTCACCGGGTCTGCAGCAGAGCCAGCAACAGCAACAGCAGGCGGCTGATGGACTTCCGATGAGCGCTCGCGCGAAGAGGAGACGATGATGTTGGCGCGCAACGCCGAATCGCTGTACTGGATCGGCCGCTACGTCGAGCGTGCCGACGACACCGCGCGCATCCTCGATGTCACCGTTCACCAACTCCTCGAAGATTCCAGCGTCGATCCGGACCAGGCGTCGCGAACACTGCTGCGGGTGTTGGGCATCGATGCACCCGAACACGAGCTGGACGTGTGGTCACTGACCGACCTGGTCGCGTTCAGCCGGGACAACCACGGGGGCTGTTCGATCGTCGACTCGATCTCGGCCGCCCGCGAGAATGCCCGCGGTGCACGCGAAGTCACATCAACCGAGATTTGGGAGTGCCTCAACAGCACATACAACTCGCTGGCCGAGCGCGAGCGCGCCGCCAAACGGCTTGGGCCACACGAATTCCTGTCGTTCGTCGAGGGTCGTGCGGCAATGTTCGCCGGGCTGGCGGACTCGACGCTGTCGCGAGACGACGGTTACCGGTTCATGGTGCTCGGCGGTGCGATCGAGCGGGTGGACATGACCGTGCGGCTGCTGCTGTCCCGGGTTGGCGACAGCGCATCCTCGCCCGCGTGGGTCACGCTGCTGCGATCCGCCGGTGCGCACGACAGCTATCTGCGCACCTACCGCGGCGCGCTCGACGCCGGCCGGGTCGTCGAGTTCATGCTGCTGGACCGCCTGTTCCCACGGTCCGTCTTCTATTCGCTGCGACTGGCCGAACACAGCCTCGACGAACTCATGAATCGGCCGCACGACCGGCTCGGCGCCACCGCCGAAGCGCAGCGGCTGCTCGGACGGGCCCGCAGCGAACTGGAGTTCCTCCGCCCCGGGCCACTTCTGGAATCGCTCGAGCAGCACCTCGCCGGGCTGCAGCGGACCTGCCATGAAGTCGGCGAAGCTTTGGCGCTGCAATACTTTCACTCCGCACCCTGGGTGGCTTGGCACGATGCCGGTCGCAATGGCTCGCTGGTCATCGAGGAGGGTGAGATTTAATGACGAGCGTCTCGCGCGAGGAACAGCACTGATGTGGCGCATGCGGGTTGTGCACTCGACGGGCTATGCCTACAAGTCACCGGTGACCGCATCGTTCAACGAGTGCCGCCTGACGCCGCGGTCCGATTCCCGGCAGAACGTCATCCTCAACCGGGTCGAGACCGTTCCCGCGACGCGCTCCTACCGCTACGTCGACTACTGGGGCACCGCGGTGACCGCCTTCGACCTACACGCACCGCACACCGAGTTGGAGGTCACCTCGTCGTCGGTCGTGGAGACCGACACGGGAGAGCTTCCCGAGGCAAAGGTCGGTTGGGACGATCTGCACACCGAATCCATGGCTGACCGGTTCGACGAGGTGCTCAGCGCCACCCACTACACACCGCAGAGCAAGCGAATCGGACGCGTCGGCGAGCGCATCGCCAAATACCACGATCCGCAGGAAGCCGTCGTCGCCGCCGCTCATTGGGTGCACAGTGAGCTGAACTATGTCGCGGGAACCACCGGTGTGCATTCGTCGGGTCTGGACGCGCTGCGCGAAGGCAAGGGCGTCTGCCAGGACTTCGCCCACTTGTCGTTGATCCTGATGCGCAGCATGGGAATTCCGTCACGGTATGTCTCGGGGTACTTGCATCCCAACCGCAAAGCCGTGGTCGGAGACACCATCGACGGCCAGAGCCACGCGTGGATCCAGGCCTGGACCGGTGGATGGTGGAACTACGACCCCACGAACGACGCCGAGATCAACGAGCAGTACATCAGTGTCGGTGTGGGCCGCGACTATTCGGATGTGACGCCACTGAAGGGCATCTATTCCGGTGAGGGGTCGACCGACCTCGACGTCGTCGTCGAAATCACCCGGCTGGCCTAAGAGTTGGGCCCGCTACCCACCTGACCGGGTGACGCTCACGCCCGGGTGCACCTCGACGCGATGCAGGTCGTCGCCCAGTTCGATCTGCCGGTTGAACGCGGAGGCGGCCAACGCGCGCCAATCGTCTTCCTGACCTGGCGCGATGCCGGGCACGTAGTGGGTGAGGATGAGGATGCCCACGCCGGCGCGGGTGGCGGTGGCGGCGGCCTCCTCGACCGAAGAGTGGTAGTCGCAGATGTCGCGGATGCGCTGCTGGCCCAGGGCCTCGATCTGGTCCTTGCGGATCACGGTGTGCACGAGCGCGCCCGCGCCGGCGGCCAGCCCGTCGAGGCTGGTGCACGGCACGGTGTCGCCGGCCAGCACCACCGACGCGTCCGCGTGTTCGACCCGGAACCCGATCGTCGGAGCCACCGGCCGGTGATCGGTCGGCGCCACCCGGATCCGCACGCCGTCGCGGTCCCAGACCGAGCCGTCGGTGTACTCGTGCACCTCGACCGGCGGCGGCCCGGTCAGGTCGGCGTGATGTGCGATCCGGTAACCGATGTCGTACCCGAATGCCTTCAGCGTGGCGTCGACGACCTCGGCGGTGCCCGGCGGACCGATGATCGGCAGCGGCGGCGGGTCGGGGACGAACGTCGTCACCCATCGGGTGATGATCACGTCGCCGAGATCGGCGATGTGATCGCTGTGCAGGTGCGTGAGCAGCAGCGCCGTCAGGCCGTTGGCGCCCACACCGACGGCGGCGGCCCGCTGCTGCACGCCGCGCCCGCAGTCGACGAGAAACGTCTGCCCGCCGGCGCGCACAAGCGTGGACGGCCCGGCACGGTTTGCGTCGGGAATGGGGCTGCCGGTGCCGAGCAGGGTGACTTCGATCATGGCGTAATACCTACCGCCTCGTTCGCCGGGTGTGGCGCTTTCGTCACAAACAATGAAGTCGCTTTCGCAGTGACCGACTTCGACATAACCTGGTGTGAACTGGCTCACGATGGAGGCGAGGATGCGAATCGCGGACGTGTTGCGGACCAAGGGCGCCTCGGTTGCGACGATCACCCCGGAGACCTCGGTCTCGGGGCTGCTCACCGAGCTTGCGGTGCACAACATCGGCGCCATGGTGGTGGTTTCGCCCGATGGCCTGGCTGGCATCGTCTCGGAGCGCGACGTGGTGCGCAAACTGCACGAACATGGCGCCGGCCTGCTGACCCTGCCGGTGTCCGAGATCATGACGACATTCGTGGCGACCTGCGCACCAAGCGACACGGTCGACCACCTCAGCGCGCTGATGACCAACAAGCGGGTGCGGCACATCCCGGTGCTGGAGAACGACCGGCTGGTCGGGATCGTCAGCATCGGCGACGTGGTGAAGCAGCGGATGGAGGAGCTGGAGACCGAGCAGCAGCAGCTGCAGGACTACATCACCCGTGGCTGACATCGGTGTGCGGCCCGCCCGGAAGGCCGACGTCCGGGAGGTGGCCGGTGTGCTGGCGCGGGCGTTCTACGACGACCCGGTGATGATGTGGATGCTGCCCGAGGACAAGGCCAGGACAAAGGCGCTGCCCCGGATGTTCGCGACCTTGACCAGGCATCACTTCCTTTCTCGTGGCGCTTCCGAAGTTGCTAGTCGCGGCGGGGACTTCGGGGCCGCGACGCTGTGGGATCCGCCCGGCCAGCGGAAGTCGTCGCGCTGGGAACAGCTTGTGATGATGCCCGCCATGATGTGGGCATTCCGATCTCGCTCCCAGGCGTCACAGACCGTCATGGAGGTCATGGAGGAGAACCATCCCGAGGAACCGCACTGGTATCTGATGGTGATCGGCAGCGATCCCTCGGTCCGCGGCGCGGGCTTCGGGCAGGCCCTGATGCGCTCGCGCCTGGATCGCTGCGACGCCGAGCATGCGCCGGCCTACCTGGAAGCCACCAAATCGGACCTGGTCCCGTACTACGGCCGGTTCGGCTTCGAGGTCACCGGCGAGATCAAGATTCCCGATGGCGGACCCACCATGTGGGCGATGTGGCGGGACCCGAGGTAGATCAGCTCCACGAGTATTCGGCGCGCAGCCGGCCGGCGACGATCTCGAAGGTCTCGCGTTGCAGGATCGCCCCTTCCCGGCGAATGCTCTCCTCGGGCACATCCAGCACCCGATCCAGGCACACCCAGCTCGCGCGTTCTTCGTAATCCCAACTGCCCGAACCGATGGCGACCCAATCGCGGTCGTCGCGGTGGTGCTCCTGACTGGACAGCATCAGGCCGAGCAGGGTGCGACGGTCGCGGCCGACCACTAACACCGGGCGATCCTTACCCCGCGCTGGATCGTCCTCGTAAACCACCCAGGTCCACACCACCTCGCCGGGATCCGCGCGCCCGTCCAGATCCGGCGCGTACACCAGCTTGCGGGCGCGTTGCGCGGTGGGAACGCTGTTCTTGGTCACCGGGCGGCCGGTCGTGATGGCGGTCGATTCGTCGGTGGTGCCGGTGATGGCGTCGAGGCCCATCTTGATGCCTTGCTGGATGCCGCGCTGCAGCCCCTCGGGCGGCTGGAACTGCCGGATGAACTTCGGCGCCTCGTTGAACACCAGGTTCTCCGCGAATTGCTGCAACGTCTTCCACTGCGACGCCATGTTCGCAGCATAGGTGAAGCGGGCCGCGCGCGATTGTGTCGCGCTCAGCGTCGCTCGATACCCTGGAAGGGCCTCGCACGCCCGCTAGACAAATCCTGACCAGGAGATTCCCATCAGCAGTTTGGCCGACCAGACCTTCACGGCGCCGGCGCAGATTCGGAACTTCTGCATCATCGCCCACATCGACCACGGCAAGTCGACGCTGGCCGACCGAATGCTGCAGCTCACCGGTGTCGTCGACGAACGGTCGATGCGGGCGCAGTACCTGGATCGGATGGATATCGAGCGGGAGCGTGGCATCACCATCAAGGCCCAGAACGTGCGCCTGCCGTGGCGGGTAAAGGGTGAGGCCGGTACTTCCGATTATGTTTTGCATCTCATCGACACGCCCGGCCATGTCGACTTCACCTACGAGGTGTCGCGCGCGTTGGAGGCCTGCGAGGGCGCGGTGCTGCTGGTGGACGCCGCCCAGGGCATCGAGGCGCAGACGCTGGCCAACCTGTATCTGGCGCTGGACCGCGACCTCGCCATCATCCCGGTGCTGAACAAGATCGACCTGCCCGCCGCCGACCCAGACCGTTACGCCGCGGAAATCGCTCACATCATCGGCTGCGAACCCACCGACGTGCTGCGGGTTTCCGGAAAAACGGGCGACGGCGTCGCCGACCTGCTCGACCACGTGGTAGGTCAGGTGCCGCCGCCGACCGGCGAACCGGATGCGCCGACGCGGGCGATGAACTTCGACTCGGTCTACGACACTTACCGTGGCGTGGTCACCTATGTGCGCGTCATCGACGGCAAGATCACCCCGCGCGAGCGGATCAAGATGATGTCGACCGGCGCCACCCACGAGCTGCTCGAGGTCGGCATCGTCTCACCCGAACCGAAACCCGCCGACGGCCTCGGCGTCGGCGAGGTGGGCTACCTCATCACCGGCGTCAAGGACGTCCGGCAGTCGAAGGTCGGCGACACCGTGACTACGGCACGCCACGGCGCCACCGAGGCGTTGACCGGCTACCGCGAACCCAAGCCGATGGTGTACTCCGGGCTGTATCCGGTCGACGGTTCCGACTACCCCGACCTGCGTGACGCGCTGGACCGATTGCAGCTCAATGACGCCGCGCTGACCTACGAGCCGGAGACGTCGGTGGCGCTCGGGTTCGGATTCCGTTGCGGATTCCTGGGCCTACTGCACATGGAGATCTCCCGCGAGCGACTGGAACGCGAATTCGACCTGGACCTCATCTCCACTTCGCCGAACGTTGTCTACCGGGTGGTGCTGGACGACGGCACCGAAAAGGTCGTCACCAATCCGTCCGACTGGCCGACCGGCAAGATCCGCACCGTCTTCGAGCCGGTGGACAAGACCACCATCATCGCGCCCAGCGAGTTCATCGGCACGATCATGGAGCTCTGCCAGTCCCGGCGCGGCGAGCTCGGCGGCATGGACTACCTCTCACCAGAGCGCGTCGAGCTGCGTTACACCATGCCGCTCGGCGAGATCATCTTCGATTTCTTCGACTCGCTGAAGTCGCGCACCCGCGGCTATGCCAGCCTCGACTACGAGGATGCGGGCGAACAGGAAGCGGACCTGGTCAAGGTCGACATCCTGCTGCAGGGTGAGGCGGTCGACGCATTCAGCGCCATCGTGCACCGTGACGAGGCCGCCGAATACGGCCGCAAGATGACGGGAAGGCTCAAGGAGCTGATTCCGCGGCAGCAGTTCGAGGTGCCCGTGCAGGCCGCCATCGGCTCGAAAATCATTGCCCGGGAGAACATTCGCGCCATCCGCAAGGATGTGCTTTCCAAGTGCTACGGCGGCGACATCACCCGCAAACGCAAGCTGCTGGAGAAGCAAAAGGAAGGCAAGAAGCGGATGAAGACCATCGGGCGGGTGGACGTGCCGCAGGAGGCCTTCGTCGCGGCATTGTCGACCGACGGCGGCGGCGACAAGGCAAAGAAGTAATCGCCTAGCCCGCAATTGTGTTGTCAAACCCCGTTTCGGCAGCCGGTCGTCCACAATGACGGGGTGATCGCGACGGGACGGGCCTTTCGGGCCATCGGCGGTGTGCTGGCGGCCTCGGTACTGCTCTCCGGGTGCGTGAGCACCGTCGCCGGTTCGGCGGTGCGCGACCAGAACGCGGTGCCGGTCGATGTGCCGCCGCTGGACGAGTCGGCGCTGGACGGCGCGCTGCTGTCGATCGGTGTGGTCAACGGCATCATGGGCTCAACCCAGATGAAGGTCAGCGGCGAGCTGGACGACATGACGGACTACTCCGAGCAGGTGTCCGATCCCGATTGCCTCGCCACGATCTTCGGTGCCCAGGAGCCGGTCTATGCCGACAGCGGCTGGACGGCCATGCGGGATCAGGTCGCCCGCGAACCCGAGGACGACAACGATCACTGGGTCGAGCAGACCGCCGTGCTCTACCCGTCGGCCGAAGATGCGCGGGGGCTCTTCGACAAGGTCAAGTCGATATGGGAAAAATGTTCGGGGTCCTCGATCTCGGTCGACACCGAGAGTTCCAGCTCGCTGTGGGAGATCGAGGACGTCACTGCCGAGGACAGTGTGATCACCCAGATGACGAAGCAGGAAGATGCCGACGGGTGGGAATGCCAGCACGCCCTTGCGGTGGCCTCGAACCTCACCGCCGAAACCTGGGCCTGCGGATACATCATCATCGACGAAGCCGCCGCCATTGCCGTCGACATGGTCACCAAGGCCGCCAAGAAGTAGCGAGGCTTCGGCATTATGCAGGTATCGATCATCGAGACGTCCGGGCTTGGCGACCGCAGCTACGTCGTGACCGAAGGCGACACGGCGGTGGTCATCGATCCGCAGCGTGACATCGACCGCGTGCTCGAGGTCGTCGGCGACGCCCGCATCACGCACGTGCTGGAAACCCATATCCACAACGACTACGTGACGGGTGGGCTCGAGCTGTCGCGGTCGCTGGGTACCGAATACGTGGTGCCCGCCGGGGACGACCTCGGCTATGGGGCACGCAGAGTCCGCGACGGCGACACCATCGACGCCGGCCCAATCACGCTGCGGGTCATACATACTCCCGGCCACACCCATCACCACGTCAGCTATGAGTTGCGCGACGCATCGGGCACCACCGTGGGGGTTTTCACCGGTGGCTCCATGCTGTATGGCAGTTCCGGCCGTACCGACCTGCTCGGCGCCGATGACACGGTGGCCTTGACGCGGGCGCAGTATCACTCCGTCCGGCGCCTTGCCGACGTGCTCCCGGCCGACGCGGAGGTATACCCGACCCACGGCTTTGGGAGCTTCTGCTCCGCCACGCCCGTTACCGAGGACTCGTCCACGATCGGGCATCAACGCGACACCAACCCGGCGTTGACCAAGGACGAGCAGAACTTCGTCGATGACTTGCTGGCCGGCCTGTCGGCATACCCCGATTACTACGCACACATGGGCGTGATCAACACCAATGGTCCTGCGGCCGTCGACCTTTCGATGCCCAAGGTCATCGAAGCCGATGAGCTCCATCGCCGCCTTGAAGCAGGGGAGTGGGTCGTCGACCTTCGCCATCGCGTCGCGTTCGCCGCCGGACACTTGACGGGCAGCTTCGGATTCGAAATGTCCGGATCGTTCGTGACATATCTCGGCTGGCTGCATCCCTGGGGTACACCGCTGACGCTGATCGGAGAAGACGACGATCAAATCGCAGAGGCACGACGCGAACTCATCCGGATCGGTGTCGACGTCATCGCCGGTGCCGCAGATATCCACACCGTCGGGGCCGCGGCCGAACAGCGCACATATCGGGTGGCCGACTTCGCCGAGCTGGCCGATGCGATCGGCCGCGACGAGCTGACCGTCCTCGACGTGCGCCAAACAGACGAATTCGACGAATCCCGCATACCGGGCGCGGTCAACATCCCGCTTCACGAACTGGCCGACCGGATCGGCGAACTCCCCGCCGGGCAGGCGTGGGTGCACTGCACGACCGGCTACCGCGCGTCGATCGCGGCCTCCGTCCTGGACAGGCACGACCGGGATGTGGTGCTGATCGATGACGAGTTCGAAGCGGCCGAAGACCTGGACTTGACAGCCGATCGGTAGAGACTAATCTCAGCCGATGTTTCTGGCGAGCGCGGATTCGCCGGGCCCGGTGAGGTCTTCGAGGGCGTCGGGTCGTGCGGCCATCGCCATCAGGATCGCTTCGGCGGGCCCGCGGACCTCGGGCCCGCTGCCGTGGCTCCAGTCCAGATCGGTGGCGACCAACCGCACGCCGCGGGAGCGCTTCGCGCCCCGCACCGCCGGCACGGTGAGCGCATAGTCCAGCACGGCGCGCAGCCGCTCTGGAGGAATGGCGCGCGGTATGCGGAGAGGTCGGCGGATGTCCTGCTGATGAATCATGCCGTCCACGAGCGCGATCATGCCGCCGAAACCCGCGGTCAGGCCGCGAGGACGGATGGAGGCACGCGCTAGCTCGGTGAGCTGCTCGGGTGAGCGGGTGGCGTTTTCTGCCACACCGACGGCATTGACGCGGTGGGGCAGGAATCCGCCCTTGGCGAAACGCTTCACCAAGCCCCAGCGGCTGAGCTCCTCGTAGCTGAGCACGTGGGCAGCGACGTCCCGTACTCGCCACTGCTCACACAGGCTGGGCTGCTCCCATTGATCGGGTGACAGTCCGGCGAGCAGGTCGGCGAAGTCTTGACGTTCCTCGCAGGCCATCTGCATCGTCGATGCCTCCTGATTGCTCGACGCCATCGGATGCCTCAGTCCTGTTGATTGGCTTGGCTTTTCGCCAGATCAGCAAAGCGCTTCAGCGTGCCGGTCCAGCCGTCCGGGTGGTCGAAGACCGCCCGCATCTGTTCGGTGGCGTCGCGGTAGCGCTCCAGGTTGCGGTGGCACAGATCCACGCGGGTGCGACCGGAGCCGTCATCGGTGAAAGTCACCTCGACTTCGGTTTCGAAATCCGGATCGAACTGCCAGTTCGCGCCGATCTGCCACAGCAGCACGACTTTACGTGGCGGATCCCACGCTGCGACCCGGCCCCATTGGCAGTCGCTGCCGTCCACACCACGCTCGAACCACCGCCCGTTGGTGCCGGGTTCGAGGACCACCCCGGCGATGTCTGCGCTACCGATGGAATGTTCCTTCGGCCAGAATTCCGTCATTCTGGTGGTGAACAATTCGAAGGTCCGCGCCGGTGGCAGCGGTACGCTCACCGATCGGACAACCTCTACTACTGCGGCGGATTCGGTGCTCATCGATACTCCTCACTTGTCGTTGTCGTCGTCGGAATGGGCTTGGGCCTCGGCCTCGGCGGCCGCAAGGATCGCGAAGTTGTCCAGGGTGGTTTCCCAGAATCGGTCGAAGTAGTCACGCACGGCCATCAGCCCCGCTTGGTTGATGCGATACAGACGACGGGTGCCTGCTACCGACTCCACGACCAGCTCCGCGTCCTTGAGCACGCGGAGGTGTTGCGACACCGCCGGTCGCGACACCGGCAGCTGATCGGCCAGCACGCCAACGGCGATCGGGCCGGCCAGCAGCTTCTCCAGGATGGATCGCCGGGTCCGATCCCCGAGCGCGTCGAGAACCGTGTCCGCCGAAGTTGCCATAACAGTAAGTGTGTACGAACGGTAAGTCTGCGTCAACCGTTCGTGAGTACTTGCTAATTCTTGGGGCGCGCGGCTTGGATGACTGCGTCGGTGGCACGACGGATATGGTCGGCAGCGCGATCGGGGTCGGGTTGGCCGGTGTCGAGCCAGGCGATGACCGCCTCAAGCGTCACGGTAGGGACCAGTCGTGCCGCCCACTGTCGCCAGGGCCCAGGCGGGATCCGCTCGGCGAGGTTGCTCTGGGCGATCTCGATCGCTGCCGAGCGGATTCCGTCGGTCACATCGCGGAATTCCGGCTCTCGTGCCGCGTGACGGAACAACAGCCGGAACCCGTCCGGATCGGCTGCGGCGGCGCGCAGCAAGAGCGCAATGGTGCCTTCGTGAAAGTCGTCGATGCCCACGGTGTCGGCGAGCCGAGCGCAGGCCCGGTCCAGGACCGCGCGGTATAGGTCGGCTTTCGACGCGAAGTGGCGGTAGAGGATCACATGGCTGACGCCGGCTTCCGTGGCGATGTCATCTAGGCCAGTGGCGGTGAATCCCGCGCGGGCAAAGGCGCGAGTGGCTGCGTCGAGGATCTGCTCGCGCCGCTCGGCACGAGCCAGCCGCCGGATTGGCTCCGGGCGACTTGTCGCATGTTGCCGAGCCTGCGGCGTCATCGGACTCCCTCTTGTTTAAGGGCAACTATACAACTAGTCTTGTTTATACTGGTTTAAACATCGGAGTCGACATGGCCACCATCGCGCAGCTGCCCTTCGAACAGGCGGATCCGTTACAGGTCGCGCCCCGGCTACATCAGCTGCAGGCGCAAGGCACGGTCCACCGCATTCGCACCGAGGTGGGCGATCCGGCGTGGCTGGTTACCGGTCATCCGGATGTCCGGCGGCTGCTCGACGACGATCGACTCGGACGCGCTCATCCCGCACCGGAGACCGCGGCCAGGTCGGGCGAGTCGGCATTGTTCGGCGGGCCGTTGGGCAACTTCGCCACCGAACACACCGACCACGCGCGGATGCGTGCCCTGCTGCAGCCGCACTTTGCGCCGAAGCACATGCGGGCACTGCGCCCGAGAGTCGAGACCCTCACCACGCGCCTGCTCGATGAGCTCACCCAACATGGACCACCTGCCGATTTGCATGCATCCCTGGCGGTGCCGCTGCCGATACTGGTCATTTGCGAGCTGCTCGGGGTGCCGTATGAGGACCGCAAGCAGTTCCGCGGCTGGAGCTACGACGCCGCCAACACCCGCGACCACACCCGCTCCGAACAGGGGTTGGCCGAGCTGTATGCCTATGGGCAGCGGCTCGTCGCCGACAAGCGGCGCGAGCCCGGCGACGACGTGATTTCCCGTCTGTGCGCAACCGAGGGCGTCTCCGACGACGAAGTCGCCGAGCTTTCGATGGTATTGCTGTTCGCCGGACACGAGACCACTGTTGTCCAAATCGGTCTCACCGCAATGCTTTTGCTGGCCAACCCCGGCCAGTGGCAGGCGCTGGTCGACGTGCCGGAGTTAGTGCCGAACGCGGTCGAGGAAACGCTGCGGGCTTCGCGCAGAGGCGGCGGTCAGATGCCGCGCTACGCGCGGAAAGACTTCGAAATCGGCGGAGTCACCATCAAGGCAGGCGATCTGGTGCTGCTCGAACTCGGCGCGGCCAACCATGACCCGGCAGTTTTCGAGAAACCTGAACGAGTGGACATCAACAGACCGGCCACGAGCCACGTGACCTTCGGTTACGGCGCTCGGTACTGTCTCGGCGCGCCCCTGGCCCGGATAGAGCTGCGAGTGGTGTTCTCCCAACTGGTTTCCCGCTTTCCGACACTGCGGCTCGCGGTCGACGTGGCGGCACTGACGGTGCGCGCCGACGAATTGGCCGGCGGACTGACAGAACTCCCGGTGCGGTGGTGAACGTGCGCTACTCGTCGGGACTGTGCATCTCTTGCGAGTGGGTTTCATACATCCGCACGGCAACGATAAGGCCGGAGACCACTGTGATGGCGGCGGCGGCCCACACCGCGGCGCGCAGCCCCCAGAGGTCGGCGGCGATGCCTCCGACGATCGCGCCGGCGGCATAACCGCTGTCGCGCCACAGTCGGTAGATCCCGACGGCGCGGGCCCGCCAGAGCGGATGGGCCACATCGCCGATCGCGGCCAACAGTGTGGGGTAGACCATGGCGGTGCCGGCGCCCAGCAGGGCGGAGGCCGCGATCCAACCGGTGAAGGCGTCGACGCTGGCGATCAGCGCTAGCGCCGCGGCCTGAGTGAGCATCCCGGCCGTGATGAGGTGCTTGCGGCCCCAGTGGTCGGACAGCGCACCGGTGACGATTTGTCCCGCCCCCCAAACGGCCGGGTACACCGCCACCAGAATCCCGATGCGTTCGACGGACATACCGGTGGTAGCGAACAAGATCGGGAACAGGCCCCACGACATTCCGAAGTTGAGGTTGTTGACGAGACCGGCCTGACTGGCCGAAGAAAGGGCCGGCTCGGTGAAGCTTGTGCGGGTGAAGATCTCCCGGTTCGACGGCCCGCCATGGCTTGCCGCGTGTTGCTCGGCCTCCAGGCGCGCGTGCCCGCGAGTCTCTCGGACGAATACCACGCTCAGGCCCAGGCCGATCAGGGCGTAGGAAAGGCCGAGCAGAAACGGCGCCGGCCGCAAGCCGTGGTGGGCGGCGAGGTAGCCGGCGACAACCGCGGTCAGGGCCACGGCGCCGTAACCCGCGGCTTCGTTGAAACCCATGGCCAGGCCGCGTTGGCGCGGACCCACGAGGTCGATCTTCATGACGACGGTGGTCGACCAGGTGAGTCCTTGGTTGATCCCCAGCAACACGTTGGCGGCGACGACCCAGCTCCATGATGGCGCCCAGATCAGCAGCAGCGGAACAGGAATCGCGATCAGCCAGCCCACCACCAGCACCGGCTTTCGGCCAAATCGATCCGACCATGTGCCGGCGAAGTAGTTGGTGGCGGCCTTGGTGATCCCGAATGCCAGCACGTAGGTGAGCAGGAAGGTATAGCCGGTCAGGTGGAAGTGCTGCTCGGCCAGCAGCGGTAACACGGTTTGTTCCTGACCGACCATTCCGCCGACGAGCGCGTTGACCGCGACGAGCAGGCTGAATTGAGCCAGGTTGGCGCGCAATCCAAGCTGTGGAGGGGTTGTGCTCATGCGCCAGTTGTTAGTCGACCGCCGGTGGCCCGGACCCAGTCCTGAGGGCCGCCGTCGAGCACCGCCAGATCGCGGTGTCCGGCTCGCTGCAGCAGGCTGGCCGCGCTCATCGAGCGTTCCCCGTGGCCGCACATCACGACGGTCGGCTGGTCGGGCAGATCGTCGGCCCGGGAGGCGATCTCGCCGAGTTCGATGTGCATGGCGCCCGGCAGGTGGCCGCCGAGGTATTCAGAATCTTGCCGGATGTCCAGGACAAGTCGACCGTTGAGCAGGTTTGGCGGAGTCAACGCGATATGGGTCGTTTCGTGGCCGGCCGCGGTCCACGCTGCCATCGATCCGTCGAGTTCGCCGACGACGTTGTCGTAGCCGATTTTAGCTGCTTGCCAAGCGATCTCGGCGGCGTCCTGGTCGGAGTCGCGCACGATCACAAGTGGACGCTCGGCGGGCGCCAGCCAGCCCAGCCAGCTGGCGAACACCGAACGTAAGGGGTTCGAGATGGCGCCCGGTATATGCGCGGCACCGAACCGGTCGATGGGGCGTGCGTCAATGAGTACAGCACCGTCGACAAGCTGCGCCCGAACCGCATCGACACTCAGCGGGGCCAGCGTGGGTTCGCCGTCCAGCAGAGCCGGGCCGACGCGGTTGATCTCGCCGAGCCGGCGGAAATACGGCGGATAGCTGCCCAGCGAACCGAGAAGCTCTGCGACGAAGGCATTTTCATCGGGCGCTCGCAGCAGCGCGTTGGTGGCGAGTTCGTGGCCGATCGTGCTGGTGCGTTCCACGCCGGACGGTGCCGAGCAGAAGGACCCGGCGCCATGCGTCGGCCATACCCCGACGTGAGCGGGCAGGGCGGCCAGTCGGCGTAGGGAAACGTACTGGGCCCGGGTGAGCTCCTCGGTGCGTTCATTGGACACCAGGTCGGTGCGGGCCGCAGACCCGACGATCAACGACCCGCCGGTGAACACTCCGACCTCGCGGTCGCCGTCGAGCAACAGAAACGCGAGGTGCTCGTGGGTATGGCCGGGTGTGAGCAGGGCGCGCAAGCGCAGGCCGCCGAGGTCGACCTCGTCGCCGTCGTGCAGCCCGGTGTGGGCGAACTCGCGGTCGCCGAGCGCCGACGCGAGCAACCGGGTTTGGCCCGTCGCACTGAGCTGGTATGCGCCGGAGAGGAAGTCGGCGTGCAGATGTGTGTCGGCGGCGTACGCCACGGTCAGGCCACGCCGCGCAGCGGCCGCATGGACGGACCGCAGGTCTCGGCTCACGTCGACCGCCAGCGCCCGACCGTCACCGAGGTCGACGAGATAGGCGGTGTTGCCCAGCCCTTCATCGACCAGTGGGACCAAGTCGATACCGGAAACTGTCATTTCCTCCCTCCGTATGTCGGCTGAGGACGCCGGCCAAGAACAGTGTTGTAGATGAACGATGGAATGCAGAAGTGGGTGATGCTGGCCAGCGCGCCCACCAGAATGAGCGCCGCGCCGAGCGCCAAACCCAAGATGTTGGAACCGAGGGAAAACGCCCAACCGGTCGCCAACACCCACGCCGTCGCGACACCGAAGACGAATCGTCGTTGTCGCCCCGATTTCGGGAACGGCCCCGTACCGGTCAGGTAGCGAAACCCGTAGTTGTAGAGCAGATCGAACGGGTGAAACGGGAGGAGTATGCCGACGGACGTGATCGCCGCGAGCACCCATAGCACCCCCGGTGACATCAGCGCGACACCGATAACCGTGACCAGTGTGCCGAGGGTGTACGTCCACCGCAACCACGGCGCCAGACTCTCGAGCATCTCATCGTCGAGTCCGCAAAAGCCTTGAGCTTCAAGGCGACTCCGAACGGTCGGGTTGACAGTCATGTCCGACTCCCTTTCGATCAGGCCGGTGGGGGAGTGCCGTCGGGTACGGCCTGGCCGCCGTGCCGATGGAGCCCGGGTACGAGCATCGGGACTCGGCGGCGATAGTCGTGGTACTGATCGCCGAGCGCCGCCGCGAGGTCACGCTCTTCGAGCTGCAGCGCGATCAGGATGTAACCCGTTGTCGCGACGGCGAAGAGCAGATGGCCTGCGGTCATCTTCGGCGTGGCCCAGAACGCGATGAAGAAGCCCAGCATGATCGGATGGCGCACGACGCGGTAGAGCAGCGACGTGCGGAACCCGAGTTCGGTGTACGGCTGGCCGCGCCAAGCCAGGTACACCTGGCGCACGCCGAACAGATCGAAGTGGTTGATCATGAACGTCGACAACAGGACCATCGTCCAGCCCAGTCCGAACAGGACCCACAGGATGATCTGGCCCGGCGCCCACGTCACGTCCCAGACGACGGTCGGCATCGTGCGCCACTGCCAGAACAGCAGGAACAGCAGCAGGCTCGATATCAGCACATAGGTGCTGCGCTCAATTGTCTTGGGTACCAACCGCGTCCATTGACGCTTGAACGCCGGCCGCGCCATCACACTGTGCTGCACGGCGAACAGCCCGAGCAGAAACACATTGACGACCACCGCTACCCCAATCGACGCGGCGACGCCGTTATCGATGCTGCGGGGCACCACAAGGTTGCCCATAAAGCCGATCGCGTAGAGGAATGCGGCAAGAAAGACAAGGTAACTGCCGGCGCCGTAACTGATCGTGAGAATGCGGTTCATCGTGTCCTCCGTTGTCCATGCCGTTTGAGATCGTCTGGCGGTGTTATAGTGTTTAATAGATTGCTTGAACACTAGAACGATGGAATGCTGAAGTCAACAGGAATCTCGGGGAAGGTCCGGTGATGGCGGATCGGGCGGCCAAGGATGCGCTCTATGACGGATTCGCCGCGGTGGCGAAGGGCTTTGCGAGTGGTCGGCGCGCGGAGATCATCGATGTGCTGCAGCAGGGCGAGCGGTCGGTGGAGGATCTGGCCGCCGCGATTGAGCAGAGCACCGCGAACACCTCCCAGCACCTGCGTCAGCTGGCCCACGCGGGTCTGGTCCGGAGCCGTCGCGACGGTTCGCGCATCATCTACTGCCTGACCAGTCCCGAGGTCGGTCAGGCGTGGGCCACGCTGAGCGCGCTCGCAGTCGATTACCTGGCCGATATGAAGCGTCTGATTGCGGACTACCTCGGCGACCGCGACGGCCTGGAGACGATCGGCCGCGCGGAGCTGGCGAAGCGATTGCGACGCGACGACATCGTCGTGCTCGACGTGCGCCCGGAAGCGGAGTTCCGCGCGGGGCACATCGAGGGTGCCCGTCAGATCCCGCCGGGCGAGCTGCAGCAGTTGCTGGCGGCGCTGCCCGACGATCGCGAGATTGTCGCGTATTGCCGGGGTCCGTACTGTGTCTACGCCGACCAGGCCGTCCGTGCCCTCGCCGCCCGCGGACGTCGCGCGCTGCGGCTCGAAGATGGCTTCCCGGAGTGGGCACGGGCCGGCTTGCCGGTCGCATCAGGCCCGCACTGACGTGCCGCTAGCCCTGCGACCGAATTGATGCCAGCGCCCCGAGAGCGGCCAGCGCGTCGAGTGTGTCGTCCGCGTTCGGGGTTGCCTCCGGATCGGCGATCCACTGCAGCATCAACCCGTCGCACACTGCCATCAGCACCGATGCGATCGCGGCGAGGTTGTCGGGGACGGACATGCCGATGTCGTTCATGTGTTGGGTAGCCGTGCGCACGGCCGACTCACGCACCCCGGCATATCCGGCGGCCAGCCGTTCTCGCAGCTCATCCGACCTCAACGCGGGAGCATACGACTCGATGCATGCATGCACCGACGACCGCAGTTCGCCAAAGGAGTCGATCGCGGCGTGCAGAATCGCGGAGAGTTGATCGCCCGCGGCCAGGCCGGCCGCCATTTCGAATGCGTTCTCGACCCTCTGATTCCACATCCCGAAACATTGCCCCAAGGCCTCGTTGACCAGCGCATCCTTGCCACCGAAGTGGTAATTGATCGAGGCGACGTTCAGCCCCGCCGCGCCCGCGATGCTGCGCGACGACGTGGCGGCGCTCGCGCCCGCCGCCTGCTCATGCCGGCGTTCAACGGGGCATCGTTACGTGCATACCGCGACCTCGTCGCTGAAATCGCCCGGGCCGAGGTCGACCGGTGGGCTGCCGCCACGGAAGTGCCTGCGCTCGACCGGATGAACGCGCTGACCCTCGAGGTGATCATGCGGGTCGTGTTCGGCGTGACCGACGAGCGCACCCGCGAGCAGCTCACGCCTCGATTGCCGCATCGTCGACATCAGCCCAATCGTGTTACTGGGCTGGGTGATTCCGAGCCTGAACCGCTTCGGGCCGTGGAAACGCTTCTTCGACAACCAAGCCGAGATCGACAAGCTGCTCTACGCCGAGATCTCCCAACGCCGGTTGGCGCCGGACCTCCATGAGTGCACCGACGTGTTGTCCCGATTGCTACACGACGGCAGTGAAACTGGTGATGCACCGCTTACCGATAGCGAGCTTCGCGACCAACTGGTCACCCTGCTCCTGGCCGGGCATGAAACCACCGCAGCCGCGTTGGCGTGGACGCTGTATGAACTTGCCAACCATCCCGACTTGCAGGATATGGCGTACGTCGCTGCCCGTGACAACGACGACAAGTTCCTCGAGGCCGCTCTCAAAGAGAGCATGCGCCTGCATCCCGTGATTGCCGCCGCCGCACGCAAACTCACCCGCGACCAAGTCATCGGTGGCTGGCACCTACCGGCGGGCATCGTCGTCACGACGTCGATCCTGCTTGCTCACCAACGTGCTGACAACTACCCGGACACCTGGACGTACCGGCCCAGCCGGTTCCTCGAGAACGAGGTCGAACCCAATACCTGGCTGCCTTTCGGTGGCGGTGTGCGTCGCTGCATCGGCGCTGGGTTTTCGATCATGGAGGGCACCGCCGTCCTGCGCGAGATCCTTACCCGCTATGTGCTTGCGGCCGGCGATAAACTCGAACGCGGCCGGGTCCGCAACATCACCAACGTTCCACGCGGGCGGGCCCGCATCGCCATCACACCGAGAATCCGCATTTCCACTCATATCTAGACGCCCGAACACGTTGTGGGAGAAGGAGACAAGATGGTTCAGACACAAGCTCGCACCGAGCGGTGGCATCGGTATTGGGACAAGAAGTCTCGCTCGTACGACCGCGAAATGCGGTTCATGGAGAGAGCGCTCTTCGGCGATTCCCGGCGCTGGGCCTGCTCGCAAGCCAGCGGCGACGTTCTCGAGGTCGCCGTCGGCACCGGGCTCAACTTCGACGCGTACCCAGCGGAGGTACGGCTGTCCGGAATCGACCTCAGCGAGCAGATGCTCGAAATCGCCCGCGCCCGCGCCGCCGAACTCGGGCGCGAGGTCGACCTGCGGCAGGGCGACGCACATGCGTTGCCCTGCGGTGACGCCACCTTCGACACCGTTGTGTGCACATTCGGGCTGTGCGCCATCCCCGACATCGACGCGGCGCTCGACGAAATGACCCGCGTGCTGAGGACCGGCGGGAGGCTGATTCTGGTCGACCATGTCGCCAGCTCGTCGAGGGTGGCCCGTGGTGTGCAACGTGCCCTGGAAGTCGTCACGGTTCCGATGGCCAGCGAGCACTTTCTGCGCCGTCCGCTGTCCAAGCTCGAGCGGCGGCCCTTCACCATCGAGCGGGCCGAACGATTCAAGCTCGGATTGATTGAACGCGTCGTCGCCCGTAAGCAGACGTGACAGGTGTGACCTACATCGGCGCGTTGGCGGGCTGGAACACCCCGGAGCTGTCCGATTCGTCCTCGGCGCGGATGACGTGCACCACCGCGTTGATCAGGGCCAGGTGGGTGAACGCCTGCGGGAAGTTGCCGAGGTGCCTGCCGGTGCGTGGTTCGATCTCCTCGGCGTACAGATGCAGCGGGCTGGCGAAGGACAGCAGACGTTCGCACAGATGCTTGGCCCGGCTCACCTCACCGATCTCCACCAGCGCCGACACCAGCCAGAACGAGCAGATGGTGAAGGTGCCCTCCTCGCCGGAGAGCCCGTCGTCGGTCTCCTCGACGCGGTAGCGCAGCACCAACCCTTCCTCGGTGAGCTCGTCGGCGATGGCCAGCACGGTGGCGCGCACCCGCGGGTCGTCGGAAGGCAGGAACCGGGTCAGCACCGCCAGCAGCAGTGAGGCGTCCAGCCCGTCGTGGCCGTAGCGCTGGACCAGCACGCCGCGGGAATCGACGCCGTTGGCCAGCACGTCGGCCTTGATCTCCTGGGCGATCGCGCGCCACTGCTGGGCGTAACTCTTCTCGCCCTGAAGCTCGGCCAGCTTGGAGCCGCGATCCAGGGCCACCCAACACATGATCTTCGACGAGGTGAAGTGCTGCGGTTCGCCGCGCACCTCCCAGATCCCGCGGTCGGGTTCCTTCCAGTGCTTTATCGCTTCTTCCACCTGTTGCTTCAACACCGGCCACAGGGTGTCGGAAATCTGCTCGCGCGACTTGGCGTGCAGGTACACCGAGTCGAGCATGGTGCCCCAGATGTCGTGCTGACGCTGGTTGTAGGCACCGTTGCCGATCCGCACCGGACGGGCGTTGTCATAGCCGGACAGGTGGTGCAACTCCTCTTCGACCAGGCTGCGTTCGCCGCCAACGGCATACATCACCTGTAGTGGATGGCGTTCACCGTTGTTGGCACCGGATACGTCGGCGATGAACGCGAAGAAGTCGTCGGCCTCGCGATCAAGCCCGAGTGTGTACAAACCCCACAGCGCGAATGTGGAGTCGCGCACCCACGCGTAGCGGTAATCCCAATTTCGTTCGCCCTGCGGGGTTTCCGGCAACGATGTGGTCGGCGCCGCCAGCAGGGCGCCGGTTGGCGAGTATGTCAGTCCCTTCAGCGTGAGCGCACTGCGCTGCAGGTAGGACCGCCACGGGTGGTCCGGGAAGTCCCCGATGTTGATCCACTGCCGCCAGCACTCACTGGTCTGCCACATCTTGTCGGCCGCCTCGTCATAGGTCTGCGGCACCGGGTGCTTGGACCAGCTCAGTGCGACGAAAACGTTGTCGCCTTCCTTCATTCGCGTACGCGCCCGCGCCTCGCGGCCCTCCAACCCGATGCGCAGGTTGGTGGTCAGCCGCATCGTCGGGTGCGAGTCCGGATCCTTGCTCCCCCGTGCGATCGCCTCGCCGTATGCCTGGGCGGAGTACTCCCAGGTACCGCTCACTCGGTGATAGTCGAACGAGGCCTCGCAGTTCATCACCAGTTCGACTGTGCCGCTGACACATCGCACGGTGCGCAGCAGGATGTGCTCGGCGTCCCAATCCATCGGGGTGCGGCGGTGGGTGCGCGACCGCGATTCGATGTCATGCCACGGGCCCATCACCAACGCGTCGCGCACAATCACCCAGCCGGTATGGGTCTGCCACGTGGTCTCCAGGATCAGGCTGCCGGGAAGGTAGCGACGGGCGGCCGGCACCGAGACGCCGTAGGGCCCCAGCCGGAAGTGTCCGGCGCTGCGGTCCAGAATCGCGCCGAAAACGCTCGGCGAGTCCGGGCGCGGCACGCACAGCCACTCCACCGAACCGGCAGACGAGATCAGGCAAGTGGTCTCACAGTCCGAGAGGAATGCGTAATCGGCGATCGGCGGGAACGGGTTCCGCAACGACCCGCTCGGCGCGTACGGCACCGGTGCCGTCACGGTGAACGACGTGGCGTCGGCCCCGTCGGCGGGTTCGGTCTGTTGCAGGACCATGCGGACATCATCGGCTCCCGACCGCCCCGGCGTCTACTTGTCGCCGGGCGTGTCCGGGATTGCCGACTCAGCGGCGGGCATACCCGGGCACGCGCTCCGGCAAAGGTCCGATTGCGATCGCGTACCCGACGAGCCGCCGCAGCGCGGCAATTTTGCTGACCATCCGCACCGCCAGCGGCGGTTTAACGTCTCTATCAGCGGAGACGGCAACCGCTATGACCTTGGCGTGAATGATGCGCTGGACGCCCTGCGCCAGGGCGGCCGGGCCCCACCGGCGCGCCTGGACCCGGGCCAGCCGCCGCCTCGATACCCGTCCGGCCTGCAGCGGTCCGGCGAGTATCCGGGCAGCCGCGACCGCGTCGGCTACCGCGAGGTTGATGCCGACCCCACCCACCGGCGACATCGCGTGCGCCGCGTCCCCGATCAGCAGCATTCCGTCGACGTACCACCGCCTCAGCCGATTGAGCTGCACATCGAGCAGTTTGACGTCGTCGAAGGATGTCAACGCGTCCACCCGGCCGGCCAGCCACGGCACCAATGACACCACCCCGCGGTGAAGCTCGTCGATGCCGCGGGCGCGCAGCGCGGCGTCGCGGCCCTTCGGGATCACATACGCGCACTGGAAGTAGTCGCCGCGATCGATGGCGATGCATGCGTGCCCGGTGCCAAGCACACCGGAAAGGCCGTGCGGGTCCTCCGGATTGCGCGGCAGCCGGAACCACCACACGTCCATCGGCGCGCCAAAGCTGCGCGGTTGCAGGCCCGTAGTCGTGCGCAGGGTCGAAGAGCGACCGTCGCAGGCCACCGTCAGATCGGCGTGCATCGTTTGGGTTTCTCCCGCCGCATCCCGGTAGCTGACGCCGATCACCCTGTCCCCGCTGCGAATCGGCGCGAGCACCTCGGTGCTGCGGAGCAATCGAAACGTCGGTTCGGCCTCTGCGGCTGTCGCCAACAGCTCGAGGAAGTCCCACTGCGGTACCAACGCGATGTGCTTGTGCGCTCCCGGGAGCCGACTAAGGTCGATATTGACCGGTGCGCCTTGGATTTTGAACCCGAGCGTATCGATTTCCCGGTGCGGCAGTCGCGCGAACTGACCGCCCAGGCCCAGCTCGTCGAGTAGCCGCAACGTGCTGGCATGCACCGTGTCGCCGCGAAAGTCACGTAGGAAGTCGGCGTGCTTCTCCATCACCGTTACACCGACGCCGGCGCGGGCGAGTAGCAGGCCGAGCATGATTCCCGCTGGACCGCCGCCCGCGACGACACAAGTGGTTCTGTCCGCCTCGTCCGGCATTCGGCCATCTTCGCATCGAATAGTCTGGCCGGGTGGATGGGTTCCTCAACTGGTGGGACGGGGTTGAGCTCTGGCTCTCCGGCCTGCCGTTTATCGCCCAGACCGCGGTCGTGATGCCGGTGGTGTTGGCACTGGCGTACGGGATGGCTGTGCTGCTCGACGGGGCGTTGGGCAACGGGATCCGGCTGCTGCGTCGGATCCGGCGCCAAAACCAGGACCGCGGGTGACCGGGATGCCCCGATCACGGGTGACGTTGGTGCTGGTCATCCTGGTGATCTTGGTGATCGTCATGTGGCTGATTACTCGTTAAGTCGGCTAAGCCCCAACTCAGCGATACTCGGTGACTCTGTTATTCTTCGCGCCATGCACGCAGCGTCCGGCAGCACCGAGGGCCATATCTTGGCACTCATTGCCGTGGGTAATTGCGCTGTTGCAGACGTCGACTGTTGTCGCTGACTCCACACCCGTCCGCGGTTTGGTGTCGGTAGCGGCTGTCTCCGTGCGCTCAAGTACTGATACTTCGCCTTGCCGTCGTGATGGGACCTATACCCATCGGTTCTCCGGCAAGGAAAGGCCACCAATGAACATCCGCAAGACATGGCTTCATGCCGCCGCCCTCGCCACCACCGCGGCCCTGCTGGCCGCCTGCGGCGGCGGCTCCAGCGACATTCCCGGGGCCGACCCTCAGTCGGGTGCCGAAACCGCCCTGACGCTGGTCGCCTACGCCGTGCCTCAGCCGGGCTGGAGCAAGATCATTCCGGCGTTCGCCGCCACGGAGGAGGGCAATGACGTCGCGGTCACCGCTTCCTACGGCGCCTCCGGTGACCAGTCACGTTCCGTCGTCGACGGCAAGCCCGCCGATATCGTCAACTTCTCGGTGGAACCGGACCTCACCCGCCTGGTCGAGGCCGGCAAGGTGGCCGAGGACTGGAACGCCGATGTCACCAGGGGCATCCCGTTCGGGTCGGTGGTTTCGCTGGTGGTCCGCGACGGCAACCCGAAGAACATCAAAGATTGGGACGACTTGCTGCAGCCGGGGCTGGAAGTCGTCACCCCGAGCCCGCTGAGTTCCGGCTCGGCCAAGTGGAATCTGTTGGCGCCCTACGCCGCGAAGAGCAACGGCGGCCAGAACCAGCAGGCCGGACTGGATTTCGTCAACAAGCTGGTGACCGAGCACGTCAAGACGCGCCCCAGCTCGGGACGGGAAGCCACCGATCAGTTCCTGCAGGGCACCGGCGACGTGCTGATCAGCTACGAGAACGAGGCGATCTACGTCGAGCGGCAGGGCAAGCCGGTCGAGCACGTCATCCCCCCGCAGACGTTCAAGATCGAGAACCCGGTCGCCATCGTGACCTCCACTGCCCACCTGGACCAGGCGACCGCACTGAAGAATTTCCTCTACACCCCCGAGGGTCAGAAGATCTGGGCGCAGGCGGGGTTTCGGCCGGTCGACCCGTCCGTTGCGGAGGACTTCGCGACGGATTTCCCGACGCCGCAGAAGCTGTGGAGCATCGCCGACCTCGGCGGATGGAGTGCTGTCGATCCTGCGTTGTTCGATAAGGACAACGGAAGCATCGCGAAGATCTACAAGCAGGCGACTGGATGATAGCTGCTCTGGATCCCGAGGGGCCTCGGGGCTTTTTCAAGAGCCGATACGGCAGCACGTCGCTGCGGGTCGGTGTCGCGACCACCTGGCTTTCCATCATCGTGCTGCTGCCGTTGGCCGCGATCGTGTGGCAGTCCGCAGGCGGGGGGTGGCACGAGTTTGTCGACGCGGTGACGTCGAACGCGTCGCTGGCGTCGTTCCGGGTCACGCTGACCATCTCGTTCTCGGTCGCGGTGATCAACCTGTTCTTCGGCCTGCTGGTGGCCTGGGTGCTGACGCGAGACGAGTTCCCGGGCAAACCGCTGGTGGACGCGATCATCGACCTGCCGTTCGCGCTGCCCACAATTGTGGCCAGCCTGGTGATGCTGGCCCTCTACGGGCCCAGCAGTCCGGTCGGGATCCACCTGCAGCACACCAAGTGGGGCGTGGGCATCGCGCTGCTGTTCGTCACCCTGCCGTTCGTGGTGCGATCGGTGCAGCCGGTGCTGCTCGAATTGGACCGCGAGATCGAGGAGGCCGCGGCGTCGTTGGGGGCCAACAACCGCACCATCTTCACCCTCGTGATCCTTCCGGCGTTGCTGCCGTCATTGCTTTCCGGTGCGGGCCTGGCGTTTTCCCGCGCCATCGGGGAGTACGGCTCGGTCGTGCTGATCGGTGGCGCCGTCCCCGGCGAGACCGAGGTGTCGTCGCAGTGGATCCGGACGTTGATCGAGAACGACGACCGCACCGGCGCCGCCGCTGTCTCGATTGTGCTGCTCGCGATTTCGTTTGCCGTGCTGTTCATACTGCGCAGCATCGGGTCGCGAGCGGCCAAGCGTGAGGAATTGGCGCAGTGAACCCATCGCCAGCCGTTCGCTACCTCGCCCGTTACGTCGCGCTGGGCTACCTGCTCCTGCTGCTGATCGTTCCGGTTGGGCTGATCCTGTGGCGCACGTTCTCGCCCGGGGTCGGCGTGTTCTTCGAGTCCATCAGCACCCCGGCCGCCGTGTCGGCGCTACACCTGTCGCTGCTGGTGGTCGCGATTGTGGTACCGCTCAATGTGCTGTTCGGTGTGCCGACCGCGCTTGTGCTGGCGCGCAATAGATTCCGCGGCAAGACCCTGCTGCAGGCGGTCATCGACCTGCCGTTCGCGGTGTCACCCGTCGTCGTGGGCGTGGCTCTGATCCTGTTGTGGGGATCGGCAGGCGCCCTCGGGTTCGTGGAGAACGACCTCGGGTTCAAGATCATCTTCGGTTTTCCGGGCATCGTGCTGGCCAGCATCTTCGTCACTGTGCCGTTCGTCATTCGCGAGGTCGAACCGGTGCTGCACGAGTTGGGCACCGACCAGGAGGAAGCCGCCGCGACGTTGGGGTCCAGCTGGTGGCAGACGTTCTGGCGGATCACCCTGCCGTCCATCCGGTGGGGCCTGATGTACGGCGTCGTGCTCACGGTCGCACGCACCCTCGGTGAGTTCGGCGCCGTGATCATGGTGTCATCCAACCTGCCGGGGACGTCGCAGACCCTGACGCTGTTGGTGTCGGATCGGCACAACCGCGGCTACGAATACGGCGCGTACGCCATCTCAACGTTGCTCATGACGGTGGCGGTGATCGTGCTGATCGTCCAGGTGGTCCTCGACGCCCGCCGCCCGAAAACGGACAATTAGGCCTCAGGAGAACGCTGACATGACGAATGCGATCACGGTGCGGGGCGCGAACAAGCACTACGGGGACTTCGCCGCGCTGGACAACGTCGACTTCGACGTGCCGTCCGGCTCGCTGACCGCACTGCTGGGTCCCAGCGGGTCGGGGAAGTCGACGCTGCTGCGCACCATCGCCGGCCTGGATCAGCCCGACACCGGGACGATCACCATCAATGGCCGCGACGTGACGCACATTCCGCCGCAACGGCGCGGCATCGGCTTCGTGTTCCAGCACTATGCGGCGTTCAAGCATCTGACGGTCCGGGACAACGTCGGCTTCGGTCTGCGCATCCGCAAGCTGCCGAAGGCCGAGGTCAAGGAGAAGGTGGACAACCTGCTCGAGGTGGTCGGCCTGAGTGGTTTCCAGACTCGCTATCCGAACCAGCTGTCGGGCGGCCAGCGCCAGCGCATGGCGCTGGCGCGCGCGCTCGCGGTCGACCCACAGGTGCTGCTGCTCGACGAACCATTCGGCGCGCTGGACGCGAAGGTCCGCCAGGATCTACGGGCCTGGTTGCGCCGGCTGCACGACGAGGTGCACGTCACCACCGTGCTGGTCACCCACGACCAGTCCGAAGCGCTCGACGTCGCCGACCGGATCGCGGTGCTGAACAAGGGCAGCATCGAGCAGATCGGTTCCCCGACAGACGTTTACGACAAACCGGCCAACGCGTTCGTGATGTCTTTCCTTGGTGCGGTGTCGTCGCTCAACGGCAACTTGGTTCGGCCGCACGACATTCGCGTCGGCCGCACCCCCGACATGGCGATCGCGGCCAGCGACGGTTCGGTACAGGAGACCGGCGTGCTCCGGGCCAGCATCGACCGAATTGTCATGCTGGGCTTCGAGGTTCGCGTCGAGCTCACCAGCGCGACGAACAACACGCAGTTCACCGCGCAGATCACCCGCGGCGACGCCGAGGCGCTGGGCCTCAAAGAAGGTGACACCGTCTACGTTCGGGCCACCCGGGTGCCGTCGCTGCCGGGCGGCGGCGACGTACCGAAGGCCGACACGGCCGACGAGGACGAGGCGCTGACGAACGCGGGAGGTTAGGCCGCCGACCGGGCGGCCAGCGCCTGATCGAAGCGATCCAACACGGTTTCGGCCACCAACGGGTGCGCGCCCAACGGTTCGGCCATCGCAATCCCGTTGGCGTGCGCGAAGTTCGCCACCCGGTCGGTGATCCGCCCGTGCGCCAGGAACCACGGCGCAATTACAAGGCGGTTGGCGCCACGGCGGCGCAACCGATGCGCGGCGGCTGCAATAGACGGTCGCGGCCCGGTGGCGAATGCGGTGATCGCGCCCGCCCAACGGGTTTCGGCCGCCAGCGCCGGTGCGATGCGCGCCGTCCGCGCGTTGACCGCGTCCCATGACGAGCCGACGGCGACCACCAGCACGCCAAGTTCCGGATCGTCGTGCGAGACGCTGGCCGCGGCGAGCCGCTGATGCATGACCTGCACCAGCCGCTCGTCCTCACCCAGCACATCGGCCTGCAGCACATGCGCTCCGGCATCGGCGATCAGCGCCGGGATGTCCACCCGGGCGTGATAGGCGCTGGCCAGCAGCAGCGGCGTGACGACGGCACCGGGCGCACGGGCGAGCACGTCACGCAGATTCGGCGACGTCTGCTCGCAGAACGCCGGGCGCACGTCCAGCTCGGGGCGCAGCCTGCGGATCTCCTCGGCCACGGCGTGCACCGTTACCGGGGATCGCGGATCGGCGCTGCCGTGCGCCGTCAGGACGAGTGGCTTCACGAAGCGTGCAACCCGCATTCCGTCTTCGTCAGACCGGCCCAACGGCCGCTGCGCGGGTCGGCGCCCTCTGCGGGCTTGGCAGTGCAGGGCGCGCATCCGATCGACGGATAGCCTTCGAACACAAGGGGATTGACCAGGATGTCGTTCGCGTCGATGTAGGCCTGCATCTCCTCATCGGTCCATGCCGCGATGGGATTGATCTTCACCAGATCGAACGCCTTGTCCCAGCTGATCAGTGGCGCGTTGGCCCTGGTGGGCGCCTCGACGCGACGAAGGCCGGTCACCCACGCGGAGTATCCGCGCAACGCCTTGCCCAGCGGCTCGACCTTGCGCATCCGGCAGCATTCGTTGGGTTCGCGGGCGAACAGGTCCTTGCCGAACAGCTCGTCCTGCTTGGCGACGCTGTTCTCCGGGGTCACATTGACCACGTTGATGTCGTAGACCGCTTCGGCGGCGTCGCGCGTCCCGATGGTCTCGACGAAGTGGTAGCCGGTGTCCAGGAACAGCACGTCCACCCCGGGTCGTACCTTGGCGGCCAGCGACACGAGCACCGCGTCCTGCATGTTGGAGGCCACCACGTAATCGCCGCCGAAGTTCTCGTCCGTCCAGCGCAGAAGGTCGTCCGCGTTGGCGCCCTCGAGTTCGGCCGCGCCACGCTCGGCCAGCTGCTGCAGCTCTGTCTCGGTCATCGTCACCTCAGGTCCGCCTCGTCTGCTCGTACCGCCCACGTAGCGAAACGCTCTCCGTGCTCTCGTTGTTTCACGAAGTTGCGAACAACTCGGTCGATGTAGTCGCCCAGCTCGGTCGACAGCACCTTGTGCTGGCGCAACTTGCGACCGAAGCCGCTGTCCAGGCCAAGGCTGCCGCCCAGATGCACCTGGAAGCCCTCGACCGATCCGCCGTGGCCGTCATCGATCATCTGGCCCTTGAATCCGATGTCGGCGACCTGAATGCGGGCGCACGAATTGGGGCAGCCGTTGATGTTCACCGTGATCGGCACGTCGAGCTGGGCGTTGATGTCCTCCAGCCGCTTCTCCAGCTCGGGCACCAGCACCTGCGCGCGGCCGCGGGTCTCGGCGAACGACAGCTTGCAGTACTCGATGCCGGTGCAGGCCATCAGGTTCTTGCGCCAGTGCGACGGCGTCGACGGCAGCCCCAGCGCGTCCAGGCCGGCGACCAGCTCGTCGAGCTTGTCGTCGGGAACGTCGAGGACGATCAGCTTCTGATACGGCGTGAACCGCACCCGGTTAGAACCCGCGGCCTCGGCCAGATCGGCGACCTTGGTCAGGATGGTTCCGGAAACCCGGCCCGCGATCGGGGCGACGCCGACGGCGTTCTTCCCGTTCTTGAGTTTCTGGATGCCGACGTGGTCGATCGGGTGCTTGACCGGCTCGGGAGCGGGGCCGTCGATCAGTTTGCGCCTCAGGTATTCCTCTTCGAGAACCTGGCGGAATTTCTCGACACCCCAGTCCTTGATCAGGAACTTCAGCCGGGCCTTCGAACGCAGTCGCCGGTAGCCGTAGTCGCGGAACACCGACGTCACGCCCTCCCAGACGTCGGGTACCTCCTCCAGCGGCACCCAGGCGCCGACCCGCTGGGCCAGCATCGGGTTGGTGGACAGGCCACCGCCCACCCACAGATCGAGCCCTGGACCGTGCTCGGGGTGGTTGACGCCGATGAACGCGACGTCGTTGACCTCGTGGGCGACGTCCTGCAGGCCCGAGATCGCGGTCTTGTACTTGCGTGGCAGGTTCGAGAATTCCGGCGTGCCGATGTAGCGGCGGACGATCTCGTCGACCGCCCAGCTCGGATCCAGCACTTCGTCGAGCGACTCGCCGGACAGCGGCCCACCCAGCACCACCCGGGGGCAGTCGCCACAGGCCTCGGTGGTCTGCAGGCCGACCGCGGCGAGTCGCTCCCAGATCTCGGGAACGTCCTCGATGCGGATCCAGTGGTACTGCACGTTCTCGCGGTCGCTGATGTCGGCGGTGTCGCGGGCGAACTCGGTGGAGATCTCGCCGAGCGTGCGCAGCGCGGTGGTGGTCAGCGCCCCGCCGTCGCAGCGCACCCGCATCATGAAGTACTTGGCCTCCAGAACGTCGGCGTTCTCATCACCGGTCCAGGTGCCGTCGTAGCCCTGCTCGCGCTGGGTGTACAGGCCCATCCAGCGCATCCGGCCGCGCAGGTCCTGCTTGTCGATGCTGTCGAAGCCCCGTTTGGAGTAGATGTCGAGGACGCGGGCCCGCACGTTGAGGGCGTCGTCATCCTTCTTGAACTGTTCGTTCGGATTGAGCGGCTCGCGATAGCCGAGCGCCCACTGACCCTCGCCGCGTGGGCGCTTGACCGGCTTTGCGGTGGTCATCGTGTGGCTCCTTCGTGGAGCCGGCCTTGGGACGCGCTCATCACCGGGGGCTGTCCGGCGGCGCAGATCCGGCGGCCAGCTGAAAGTACAGGTGGGCAGGTCTACGACATCAAGGCAGACAACAACAGGTACAAACGCGCTTGAAGTCGACATGCCGCCGCGCCACCAGCGAGATGCGGTGGGGGAAGGTGCGGGCGGCGTTCACGTCGCCAATTGTGCCACGGACACCGACATATGCCCTAACCGGGGGAAAATTGCGCTCACGCGGAGCAAAGACCCCTTTCTGGGACACTGGCCGCATGACCGTTTGCGCCGCACCAGCGCGGCTGCCCGGCCTCGTGCCAACGCCCGGCCGGCCTTTCGGCATCTACATTCATGTGCCGTTCTGCGCCACCCGCTGCGGTTATTGCGACTTCAACACCTATACCCCCGCCGAGCTGGGCGGAGCGAACCCCGAGGGCTGGCTGGCGGCGCTGCGCGCCGAGCTGGGCCTGGCGACGGGGCGGCTGGGCACGCCGACAGGGTCTGATGTCGCCGGCCGAGCGGCTCCGGAAGTGCAGACGGTGTTCGTCGGTGGTGGTACGCCGTCGCTGCTGGGCGGGGCCGGCCTGGCGGCGGTGCTGGACTGCGTCCGCGGGCATTTCGACCTGGCCCCGGGTGCCGAGGTGACCACCGAGGCCAACCCGGAGTCGACGTCGCCGCAGCTCTTCGCGCAGTTGCGGGCGGCCGGCTACACCCGGGTGTCGTTGGGCATGCAGTCGGCAGCCCCGCACGTGCTGGCCGCGTTGGACCGGGTGCATTCACCCGGGCGCGCGCCCGCGGCGGCCGGCGAAGCCCTGGCGGCGGGGTTCGATCACGTCAGCATCGACCTCATCTACGGCACGCCGGGGGAGTCCGACGACGACCTGCGGCGCTCGGTCGATGCTGCCGTCGAGTCGGGCGTCGATCATGTCTCCGCCTACGCGCTGGTCGTCGAGGACGGCACCGCGCTGGCCCGCCGGGTGCGGCGCGGCGAGATCGCTACACCCGACGACGACGTGTTGGCGCATCGCTACGAGCTCGCCGATGCCCGTTTGGCGCAGGCCGGTTTCGGCTGGTACGAGGTCTCCAACTGGAGTCGCCCGGGTGGCGAGTGCCGGCACAATCTGGGCTACTGGGATGGTGGCGAATGGTGGGGCGCCGGACCCGGTGCGCACGGCTACGTCGGGTCGACGCGTTGGTGGAATGTCAAGCATCCCAACGCATATGCGCAGTCGCTGGCCGAAGGGCGGCTGCCGGTAGCCGATTTCGAGGGGCTCGACGCCGACGCGATGCACACCGAGGACGTGATGCTGCGGCTGCGGCTGCGGCGCGGGCTGCCGGTCGACGACCTGGGCCAGGCCGAGCGTGCGCGGGCGGGGACCGCCATCGCTGAGGGCTTGCTGGTGCTCGACGCCGACCGGCTGGTGCTCACCGACCGCGGCCGGCTGCTGGCCGACGCCGTCGTACGCACGCTGCTCGGCTGAAACCGCGTTGAACCGCCGTAGCAGGCCGCGCTTTCATAGGTTAGGCTACATTTACTAACCGTGCCGAAGGTCAGTGTCGAGACGACTTCCGACGACGCCGCGCCGCTCTCCTTTGCGTTGCCCGCCGGCGTCACCGCTGCCGACCTGGTGGCCGAACTCGCCAGCGCGCTGCCGGAACCCGACGGCGACGAATACCTGGTCTATGAGCATGACGGCGAATGGACGCTGGCCAGCGGCGTACGGGCGGCGATCGAACTCGACGTCGACGAGTTGCGGGTGATCGAGGACGGTGTCGTCGCGCGCCAGGTGTGGACCGGCCGGCCGGCCGCCGCCCTTGGTGAGGCGGTCGATCGCCTGCTGCTGGAGACGAACAGGGTGTTCGGCTGGGTGGCGTTCGAGTTCGGCGCCTACCGGTTCGGGCTGCAGCAGCGTCTCGCGCCCGGCACGCCGCTGGCGCGGATCTTCTGGCCCCGCACGCAGTTCGTCGTCGCCGCCGACCACGTCCGCCTCGTCGATGCCGACGAACGCCACGCGCAGGTTCTGCGGCGACTTCTCACCGATGGTGTGCCGAGCGCCTCAGCGCCGACCGGCGTCGACGTGCGGGAGGACACCGCGGGCTATCGGTGCCGGGTTGCCCGCGCGATCGATGAGATCGTCGCCGGCCGCTATCAGAAGGTGATCTTGTCTCGGCGGGTCGACGTCCCATTCGGCGTGGATTTCCCGTCCACCTATCGCGTCGGTCGGCGCAACAACACACCGGCGAGGTCATTTCTGTTGCGGCTCGGCGGGATCCGGGCGTTGGGCTTCAGTCCGGAACTGGTCGCCGCCGTGCGTGAGGATGGGACGGTGGTGACCGAGCCGCTGGCCGGCACCCGGGCGCTCGGCCGTGGCGCCGATCGCGACCGGGCCGCCCGCCATGAGTTGCAGTCCAATTCCAAGGAGATTGTCGAACACGCGATTTCGGTGCGCAGCTCACTGCAGGAGATCGAGGAGGTCGCCGAGCCCTGCACCGCGATGGTCACCGATTTCATGACTGTGCGGGAGCGCGGCAGTGTGCAGCACCTGGGCTCGACGGTCGGCGCGCGGCTCGACCCGGCGATGGACCGGATGGATGCGCTGGAGGCACTGTTTCCGGCCGTCACCGCGTCCGGCATCCCAAAGGCGGAGAGTGTGGACGCGATCCTGCGTCTGGACGAGAGCCCGCGCGGGCTGTATTCCGGTGCGGTGGTGATGTTCTCGGCCGACGGCGGCATGGACGCGGCGTTGGCGCTGCGGTCGGTGTACGAGCGCGACGGGCAGACCTGGATGCGTGCCGGTGCCGGCATCATCGCAGCCTCGAACCCCGACCGCGAGTTCGAGGAGACCTCCGAGAAGCTCGCCACGCTGGCGCCGTATTTGGTGCGGCGCGTCTAGCCCGCGGTTGAGGCGGGCGCAGTACCGTCGGCTCATGGCATTCGACCCCGGCGCCGTCGGTCGCGCGTTCTCCGAGCACCGGTTCGACGAGGCGCTCGGACACCTCGCCAAGGATGTGCGCTGGACGATCGTGGGCTACATGGTCCTTGAGGGTGCCGATGCCGTCCGGCGGACGTGCGGTGAGACGTTGGAAAGCCTGGAGGGCACCACGACCGCGTATGACCGCTGCGTCGTGGCGGCCGGATCCGACGTTGTCGCGGTCGACACCTTCGCTCGCTACAGCGGCCCCGGCGGCGTGACGGCCGTCGCCAGTTGTGACATCTACGAGTTCGCCGGCGAGGAGATCACGGCGATCACGTCGTATGCGGTGGAGGTCGACCCCGAGTCCGCCGGCGCTCAGCCGCCGCCGCGAGGGTAGCTAACCGGCGATCTGCTGGGCGATCGCCTTCTTGTCGACCTTGCCGACCGCGGTAGTGGGCAGCGCGGTCATCGGCGCCAGCACGTCGGGCCGGGCATGGGCGGCCACACCGCGCTCATCGAGGTGAGTGTTCAATTCCGCCAAGGTGATCGCTGGGCCGGTGAAAACAACGGCCGCGCAGATCTTCTCGCCGAGATGCTCATCGTGTACAGGCACCGCCGCTGCCGACCAGATCGCCGGATGGGTCAGCAGGTGCTCCTCGAGGTCGAGCGCGGACACCGTTTCGCCACCGCGGTGGATGACGTCTTTGACCCGCCCTGTCACCTCTAGATAGCCGTTCTCGAAGCGGCGCACCCGATCGCCGGTCCGGTAGAAGCCGTCCGGGCTGAACGACCGCTCGGTGTCCCGCTCGGCGTTGAAGTACCCGTTGAGTGTGTAGGGCCCGCGCACCAGCAGTTCGCCCTCGTCTCCCGGCGGCACGTCGCAGCCCGATTCGTCGACCACCCTGAGTTCGTCATGCGCCGACAGCGGGCGGCCCTGGGTGTTGTCGACGATGTCGGTTGGGTCGCCGAGGCGGGTGTAGTTCAGCAGGCCCTCCGCCATCCCGAAGACCTGTTGCAGGCCGGGAGTCAGCGCGCCGCGGATGAGACGGGCATCGCCCGGGACGAGCTTGGCGCCGCCCACCTGAAGCAGTCGCAACGTCGTCGGTCGCACCGATTCCCATTCGCAGGCCTGTGCCCAGAGCTTGGCCAGTGCGGGTACCAGCGCGGTGACGGTGACACCGTGTTTGACGATCGTCGCGAAGGCCGACTCCGGGCTGTGATCGGTGCCGAAAACGATCGTGGCGCCGACGGTCATGGCACCGAGGATGCCCGGGCACGCCAGCGGGAAGTTGTGCGCGGCCGGCAGCGACACCAGGTAGACATCGTCGCCGGCGAGCCCGCACAGTTCGGCGCTCGCGGTGAAGTTGTAGACGTAGTCGTCGTGGGTGCGGGGGATGAGCTTGGGCGGGCCGGTGGTGCCTCCGGACACCAGCAGCAGCGCGGGTGCGGCCGGGTCCACCTCGATCGAAGGGGCAGCGCCGGTGGCGGATTCGGCGCACAGGTCGGTATCGGTAATGATCCGGAGCGGATGGGTCGCCACGAGTTGCTCGGCCATGGCGCGGTAGTCGAATCCGCCGCCGGTCTCGGCGATCACCAGCGCGACCGCTCCGCTCACCTCCGCGAAATGACTCAGTTCCGCCAGCCGGTGACCGGGCAGGCACATCACCGGGATGGCGCCGGCGCGCAGCAGCCCGCACAATGCGACCGGGAACCGCCGCGAGTTCGGCAGTTGCAGCAACACCCTTTCCCCGGGCGCGATGCCCATCGCGGTGACATGGACGGCCGCACCGTCGGCGAGTGCATCGAGATCGGCGTAGCTGTGCTCGCCGGTGGCATCGACGACGGCGGTGCGCGCGGGCCAGTTTTCCGCGGCGGTTCTCAGCACCGAATCGACGCGCCGCCCGGTCCAGTACCCGGCGGCGCGGTACGCCGCCGCACGGTCGGCGGGAAACGGCACGAAACCGGTCGGCAACCCCGGTTGTACAGCGGATTCTGGCGTCGTGCCAGTGGTCCCCGTCACGTGTGAACCCCCTCGGGGTAGGCGTGTTCCGTGCCCCGAATATAGGGTAGCCTTCACAAAATTAGGACACCCTAATCAATGGAGGCATTGTGGCAGATGCTGCTGCTGCGAATTCGCAGACCGTCCGTGAGGAGGTCGCCGAACTTCTCGGTGTCAGCGTCGATGCTGTCGATACCAACGGGGACCTGATTGGCCAGGGGCTGGATTCCATCCGGATGATGTCGCTGGCCGGTCGCTGGCGGAAGCGCGGTGTGGACATCTCGTTCGCCGATCTGGCCGCCGAACCGTCCGTGCAGGCGTGGTCTGCGCTGATGTCCACGGCGATCGCGGCCGCCGTCGAGCCCGGCACCGAGCCCACGGAGCCGGATTGGCTTGCCGGGGCGCCCTTTCCGCTCGCACCGATGCAGCACGCGCTGTGGGTTGGTCGGCAAAGCGATCAGCAACTCGGTGGCGTCTCGGCGCACCTATACGTCGAATTCGACGGTAGTGCCGTCGACCCGGACCGGCTGTCCGCGGCGGCGACCGAGCTGGCCGCGCGGCACCCGATGCTGCGGGTCGAGTTCCTACCCGACGGCACACAGCGCATCGACCCGGCGCCGACGGAGTTTCCCGTCGCCGTCCATGACCTGCGCGACGAGGCCGCCGGGGACGTCGCAGAATTGCTCGCCGCCACCCGACATGCCAAGTCGCACCAGCAGCTGACCGGGCAGGTGCTCGAACTGACGCTGTCGCTGCTGCCGGGGGAACGCAGCCGTCTGCACGTCGATCTCGACATGCAGGCCGCCGACGCAATGAGTTACCGCACGCTGATGGCTGACCTGGCGGCGCTCTACCGCGGACAGCACCTCCCGCCGCTCGGCTACTCCTACCGCGAATACCGCCAGGCGGCGTCCCTGCGCAACCCGGCCGCCGACGCGGACCACGACTGGTGGTCGAACCGAATTCCCGATCTGCCCGATCCGCCGCGACTGCCGCTGGTTCCCGTTGCCGATCAGGCGGACCCGCACCGGACGACCCGGCGCTGGCACCGGCTGGACACCTCGACCCGCGACGCGCTGTTCGCCGCCGCGCGCAGCCGGGGCATCACCCCGGCGATGGCGCTGGCCGCCTCGTTCGCCGAGGCGCTGGCCGGCTGGTCGGCCGAACCCCGCTTCCTGCTCAACGTCCCACTTTTCGGCCGCGAACAGCGCCACGCCGACGTCGATCGGCTGGTCGGGGACTTCACTTCATCGCTGTTGCTCGACGTCGACCTGGGTCAGGCCGGCACCGCCGCCGCACGAGCGCGGGCGGTGCAAGAAACCTTCCAGGCCGCGGCCGCGCATGCCGACTATCCCGGGCTGTCGGTACTGCGTGACCTCGGCCGCCATCGCGGATCCCAGGTGCTGGCACCGGTCGTGTTCACCAGCGCGCTAGGCCTCGGCGAGTTGTTCGGCGACGATGTGACGGCGGCCTTCGGTTCGGCGGTCTGGATCAATTCGCAAGGCCCCCAGGTGCTTCTCGACGCGCAGGTCACCGAATTCGACGGCGGTGTGCTGATCAACTGGGACGTTCGCGAGGACGCCTTCCGGCCCGGTGTCATCGACGCGATGTTCGAGCGCCACGTCGACGAGTTGCAACGTCTCGCCAAGAACGAGACGGATTGGGACTCCCCGGCGGCACCGCTGCTCACCGAATCTCAGCGCGCGGTCCGCGAGGCGGCCAACTCCACAACCGCTGCGCCCAGCGGACATTCGTTGCATCACGGCTTCTTCGCCTCCGCGGTGGCCCACCCGGCAGCCACCGCCGTAATCGGCCCGGGCGGAACGCTGACGTATGCGCAGTTGCGGGAGCAGGTGCTGTCGGTCGCCGCTGCCCTGATTGTCGCCGGTACCAAGTCCGGCGACACCGTGGCGGTGATGGGGCCCAAGAACGCCGAGCAGGTCACCGCGATGCTGGCCGTCCTGGCCGCCGGCGCGGTTTATGTTCCGGTCGGGATCGACCAGCCGGCCGAACGCGCGGAGCGAATGCTGCGCAACGGCGACGTCCGCATGGCGCTGTTCTGTGGCGATGGGCCGCCGACGTGGCTGCCAGCGCTTACCGTGTCCGAGGCGCTCAGGGTGGGACGGCGTGCCACCGGATTCAGCCCGGCGGCAACCGATCCCGCAGAGCTCGCGTACGTATTGTTCACGTCGGGATCGACGGGCGAGCCCAAGGGTGTGGAGGTCACCCACGATGCCGCGATGAACTCCATCGAGTTCCTCAACGGCCACTTCGACATCGGGCCCACTGACCGGAGCCTTGCCCTATCCACGCTGGAGTGCGACATGTCGGTGCTCGACGTGTTTGGCACATTGACGGCCGGCGGCGCGATCGTCATCGTCGACGAGGAGCAACGCGGCGACCCCGACCAGTGGGCCCGGCTGATCGACACCCACCGCGTCACCGTGCTGAACTTCCTGCCCGGCTGGTTGGAGATGCTGCTCGAGGTCGGTGCAGGCAGGCTGACGTCGGTACGGGTGGTGCCGACCGGCGGCGACTGGGTGGATCCGGCGATGGCGCGCCGGCTGCGGGTCGAGTCGCCGAATGTGCGGTTCGCCGGTCTGGGTGGTGCGACTGAAACCGCGGTGCACGCCACCATCTGCGAGGTCGAAGACGCGCCGCCGGACTGGACCGCGGTGCCGTACGGCAAACCGTTCACGAATATCGCTTGCCGCGTGGTGAATTCGGCCGGCCAGGACTGCCCGGACTGGGTGGCGGGGGAGTTGTGGGTAGCGGGTCGCGGTATCGCCCGAGGCTATCGGGGACGACCGGATCTGACCGGCGAACGGTTCGTCGAATGCGCCGGCCGGACCTGGTATCGCACCGGCGACCTGGCCCGCTATTGGCCGGACGGAACGCTCGAGTTCGTCGGCAGGGCCGACCACCGGATCAAGGTAAGTGGGTATCGCATCGAACTCGGTGATGTCGAGGCCGCGCTGCGCCGAGTGCCGGGTGTCTGTGGCGCAGTCGCGGCTGTCGTGGACGACATGCTGGCCGCTGCGGTGGTGACCGACCGGCCGGGGCTGAGCGAGGTCGACGTGAGCCGTGTTGCCGCGAAAGTCATTCCACTGCATATGGTTCCGCGGCATATTGAAATCGTCGATCGGATCCCGTTCACCGTCGGCGGCAAGATGGATCGCCGCGCCGTCGCGCGAGTGTTGGCCGAAGCCGTCAATGGTGAGCAGCCCGAGCGCCGCGAACCGTCGAGTGTGCTTGAGTCGGCACTCGCGCAAATCATCGCAGCGTTGCTCGGTGTCGCCGGGATCGGGGTTGACGACGACTTCTTCAAGCTGGGCGGCGATTCGGTGCTGGCGACGACGGCGGTCGCGCGTGTGCGCGAATGGCTGGACACGCCGACGGTCATGGTCGCCGACATCTTTGCGGCCCGAACGGTTTCCGCGCTGGCGCACTTGCTGACAGCACGCGAGCCGGCCAGCGACCGGCTGGAACGAGTCGCCGAGCTGTATCTGGAAGTCGCCGATATGGACACCGCCGATGTGCTCTCGGCCCTCGATGCGGCATCGGCCCGGTAGCGATGATCGACGAAAGCACCGGGATCCGGTTCGAGGCCTGGGTCAAACGATTCCCGGGCGTCAGGCCCGGCGGTGCCACCGTGGTGTTCCCGCACGCCGGCGGTGCGGCAGCCGCGTATCGCACCTTCACAACAGCATTGGCGCGCAACGGCACCGACGCCTACCTGGTGCAATACCCGCAGCGCGCCGACCGTCTTACCCATCCCGCCGCAGCGACGATCGAGGACCTCGCAACCGACCTCTTCCACGCCGGCGACTGGAAGAAGGTGGGGCCGCTGAAACTGTTCGGTCACTGCATGGGCGCGGTGGTGGCCTTCGAGTTCGCCCGCATCGCCGAGAGTGCGGGCCTGACCGTGCAGCAGCTCTGGGCGTCTGCGAGCCAGGCGCCGTCGGCCGTCGCGGGCGGACCGCCGGCTCCCACCACCGACCGCGAACTGCTCGCCGACATGGTCGATCTCGGCGGTACCGATCCCCGTCTGCTCGCGGACGCGGATTTCGTCGACTTGCTGCTGCCCGCAGTGCGGGCGGACTACCAGGCCTTCAACCGCTACTCCTGCGGCCGCTACGTAGCGATCGGCGCCGACCTCCATACACTCGGCGGACGCAGTGACCATCGGATCTCAGAAGACATGCTGCAGGAGTGGAAGTTCCACACCGCCGGCGCCTTCACACTGTCGCTGTTTGACGGCGGACACTTCTACGTCAACGACCACGTCGATGCCGTGGCCCAGCTGATCGATGAGTGCTAGCGGCGGCGCGCAGGCCGGCGATCCCATTGTGATCGCCGGCATGGCGCTCGAGGCACCCGGCGGCGTGGAGACCGCGGACGACTACTGGTCACTTCTCGCCGAGCAGCGCGAGGCGCTGGTGCCGTTCCCGGCGGACCGCGGATGGTCGGTACGCGACGTGCTCGACGGCTCGCGCCGCGACGGCTTCAAGCCGATCCGCGACCTCGGCGGGTTCCTCACCGGCGCAGGAAACTTCGACCCCGGCTTCTTCGGGATCTCGCCACGCGAGGCGGTCGCGATGGATCCACAACAGCGCGTCGCCCTGCGACTGGCGTGGCGCGCGTTGGAGAACAGCGGCATCAATCCCGACGACCTGGCGGGCCATGACGTCGGCTGTTACATCGGGGCATCGCTCACCGGATACGGGCCTGAGCTCGCCGAATACTCCAGCCATACCGGGCATCTGATGACCGGCACGTCGCTCGGGGTGATCTCTGGACGCATTGCCTTCACCCTCGGCCTGGCCGGTCCCGCGTTGACCATCGACACGTCGTGCTCGTCAGCCCTGGTCGCATTCCACCTCGCGACGCAGGCGCTGCGAATCGGTGACTGCGACCTCGCGCTGGCCGGCGGGGTGTGCGTGATGGGGTCGCCCGGCTACTTCGTGGAATTCTCCAAACAGCATGCGCTGTCCGATGACGGGCACTGCCGCCCCTACAGCGCGCACGCCAGCGGCACGGTATGGGCCGAGGGCGCAGCGGTTTTCGTCCTGCAGCGCCGGTCGGGGGCGCTGCGGGATGGCCGCCGCATCCTCGCCGAGGTTCGGGCCACCTGCATCAACCAGGATGGCCGCAGCACCGGTTTGACCGCGCCGAGTGGCCCCGCCCAGGAACGACTGTTTCGACGCGCCATCGAACAGGCCGGAGTCCGACCCGTCGACATCGGAATGATCGAGGGCCATGGCACCGGCACCCGAATCGGCGACCGCACCGAGTTGAGATCGCTGGCCGCCACGTATGGCGCGACCGAGCCTGGGCGCGGCGCAATGCTCGGATCGGTCAAGTCCAATCTCGGGCACACTCAGGCTGCGGCCGGGGCACTCGGCCTCGCGAAGGTCGTCATCGCCGGGGACCGGCAGACGATCCCGCCGATGCTGCACGTCGACGAGTACAGCCGCGAGATCGATTGGGAAGCCCAGGGGTTGCGGCTGGCCGACAAGCTGCTCCGATGGCCCGCCCGTGACGGAGGCCGGCTGGCGGCAGTGTCGGCGTTCGGGATGAGTGGCACGAACTCGCACGTGATCGTGTCGATGCCCGCCGCGCACGCAAGGAGCAAAACAACCGACGGGGAGTACGCCGAATGATGTCTCCGCTGACTTTCCCCGACGGACGCGTCCCCGTCCTGTTGAGCGCGCATGACGAGGATCTCATCAAGGGCGACGCCGAGGTGATCCTGCGCTACCTGGACCGGTCACCCGGCGTCGAATCCGTCGCCGCGACCCTGCTGCGCACCCGTCGGACCCGTCGCCACCGAACGGTGATCCGGGCCACCGATCGAACCGAGCTCGCCGACGGGCTGCGGGCAATTGCCGCCGGCCGGGAGCATCCGCTGGTAGCCAGGTCGTCCGAAAGTGCGTGCTCGCGACTGGCATTCGTGTTCCCCGGCCAGGGCACGCAATGGCCGGGAATGGGTGCGCAGGCCTACGACCGGCTGCCCGCCTACCGCGCCGAGGCCGATCGCTGCGCCGCCGCGTTCGCCGAGCACGGCGGCGCCTCCCCTCTGCCGTACCTGACCGGCGAATGCGGCGCGCAGACGTTCTCCCAGATCGAGACGCAAGGTGCTCAGTTCACCCACGCGGTCGCGCTGGCCGAGGTCTGGCGGAATTGCGGTGTCCGGCCCGACATCACGGTCGGTCACAGCCTCGGCGAAATCGGCGCGGCCTACGTAGCGGAAATGATCTCACTGCCCGATGCGGTCGCGGCAGTCGCCGCGCGGGCCCATGTCGTCGACCTACTGCCCGGCACGTACGGCATGACGGTGCTCGGTATCTCCGCCGCCGAAGCGCAGGAGCTCATCGCCGCGACCGACGGATGGCTCGAGCTGTCGGCAGTCAATTCCGATTCGTCGGTCGTGGTGTCGGGGGACCGCGACGCGGTTACCGCCATCACCGACACCGTCGACGGCCGCGGGCAGCTCGCCCGGCAGATCGCCGTCGACTATCCGGGCCACACCAGCGCGCTCGAACCGCTCCGCGACGAACTGCGATCGCGGTTGCCGCGCACCCGATTCACCGACGCCCCCATCCAATTCATCGGATCCACGACCGTCGCCGTCGTCGATGCAAACACCGACTTCGCCGACTACTGGTGTGAAAACCTGCGCAACACGGTGCGTTTCGATCGCGCAATCGACTCGGCACTCGGCGGTGGCGCAGGCGCCTTCATCGAGATGTCGGCTCATCCCTCGCTCCTGTATGCGCTCGCCGACCTGGCCGACGACGCCGCCGTGCTGGCCGGGTCCGGTCGACGCGATGAACCGCTGACCGAGGTGCTGTCCGCCAACATCGCCGCTGCCGCGGTCACCGACCCCGGCTACCGATGGACCGACCTAGTCGACGTCTCGCAGCGGCCGCTGAGCGAGTTCCCGAATGCGCCGATGAAGGCGGTGCACATGTGGGTCGTGCCCGATCCGCTGCCACCACCGCCGAAGCTGACCATCGCCCTCGAAACCTGGGTGCATACGTCACTCCCCGCGCTCGCGGTGTCCTTGTCGACACGCCGCATTGCGGTGCTCGACCGTGGTGCGGACACCGCGCTCTGCACAACGTTACGCGCGGCGATCGAGCGCTATCCCGGTGTGTCCGCGGCACCGGCGGCAGACGCCGACACACTCGTGGTGGTCGCGCCGCCGCTGGACCAATCGGATGCGGTTCGAGCTATCGATGACCTCGCCGCATCGGTCGGTGCCGGGCTGCTGAACTACGTAGACGCCATCGGCCCACGGTGCCGCGAGGTGTGGTTGGTGACGGCCGGGGGAGAGCAGGTGCGGCCCGGCGAGTCGGTGCCATTGCCCGCCCAGGCCGCGCTGGCCGCCATGCACCGCAGTATCGGACTCGAACATCCCGACCAAACCTTCCGTCACCTCGACCTTCCGACATGGGACGAAGCGACGGTGCCGCTGGAAACCATCATCGATGCGTTACTGACCGACACAAGCGAGGTCGCGCTGCGCGAATCTGCGGCCGGGCCGGTGCTGTACCGGCGCGAGGTGCGCGAACAGGTTCGGGGCGAACTCTCCGCACCACGCTGGCCGCTGGAGTCAGGCGTACTGGACAACGTCGTGATCGCCGGCGGCACCGGTGCCATCGGCCTGCACTATGCGCGCTATCTGGCCGAACGCGGTGCCGGACGCATCGTGCTGCTTGGCCGGCGCGGTGTCGACGAAGCGGTGCTCGACGAACTGCGGAACGGTTCCGACACCGAGATCATCGCTGTCCCATGTGATCTCACCGACAGCGACCACGTCTCTGCGGTCGCTGCGGAGTTCGCAGCCGACGGCGCATCCCTGCTGATCCACGCCGCCGGAACGGCCACGCTCGCCACCCGAGAACGCATCAATGCAGCGTCGCTGATTGCCAACACGGCAGCCAAGACCGTCGGCCTCTCGCACGTCGTCGACACGTGGCCGTTAAAGTCAGACGCCCGAATCCTGTTGTGCTCATCTGTGATCGGGGTGTGGGGAGGGAAGGGCGGCGCGGCCTACGCGGCGGCTAACCGAATCCTTGACGTGACGGCCGGGCAACTGCGCGCGATGGGATTGCGCTGCTTCGCGGTGCGGTGGGGGCTGTGGGAGGGGCGCGGCATCGTCGACGACGCCGAGGCCGCCCGTGTGGAGCGCGCGGGCCTGCGGCCGATGCCCGCCGTGCCCGCAATCGAGGCCAGCCTGTTCGATTATCCCGTCGACCCGCTGGTTCTCGCCGCTGACGCCGACCGCCTGCGAATGTTCGTCAGCAGTCAAGGCGCGACCGATCCGGAGCCGACGGCCGCAACTGCTCCGGCCGACAACCGACAGATCGTCACGGCGGAGCTCGCCGCCGTGCTCAATGTCGCGGGCGCGGCACTGGACCTCGATGCGTCGCTATTCGATCTCGGCGTCGACTCGTTGCTCGCCATCGATCTGCGCAAGCGGATCAAAAGGGTCACCGGCCGATCCATCCCGCTCGCGACACTGCTGAGCGGTCTCACCGGCAGCGAATTGATCGCGCGCCTCGGGCAGAAAGTGGAACGACGCCCGTGACCGACATCGACGCCGGCAGCCGGCTCGACCAGCAGCGGCTGGAGTTGCTGCACCGCAGACTCGCCGAACGGGGGTTGCGGGCGCACAGCGAGCAGTCCGCGCCGCGGCCGGTCGGCGGACTCTCCGACGGTCAGCGCCGAATGTGGTTCGTGCAGACCGCCGATCCCACCGGCGCACTGCTCAACGTGTGCGTGTCCTACCGCATCACCGGCGACGTCGACGCCGCACGGTTGCGCGACTCCGTCAACGCAGTGGCGCGTCGCCACAGCGTGCTGCGGACCACGTATGCCGCCGACGAGGACGGCGAACCGCGCGAGACCGTGCATTCCGACCTGATGCCGGGCTGGGCCGAACACGACCTGTCGGAGCTGTCCGAGCACGCTCGGCGGCTGCGCCTGGAGGTGCTGGCACAGCGGGAGTTCGCGGCGCCGTTCGACCTCGCCACCGACGCACCGCTGCGCATCACCTGGGTGCGCAGCGGTTCCCGTGAACACGTCATGCTCTTGGTCGCTCACCACATCGCGTGGGACGACGGGTCGTGGCGGGTGTTCTTCAACGACCTAACCAGCGCGTACACCGGAGTCGCACTCGGAGCCCAAACGCGGTCGGCGGAGACTCTTGACGCGGACACCGCCGAGATCGACCTCGAGTACTGGCGGTCGGAGCTCGCCGATCCGCCCGAGCCGCTGGAACTTCCGGGGCCGACGGGCTCGGCGGTGCCGACCAGTTGGCGCTCGCAGCGGCGCACCGCGCGGCTCGGCCCGGTCACCGTCGAGCGGGTGATCGCGTTGGCCCGCGACACCGGCAGCACCCCCTACATGGTGCTGCTGGCCGTATTCGGCGCGCTCGTCGAGCGCTACACCCACACCGACGACTTCCTGGTGGCCACACCGGTTCTCAACCATGGAACCGGCAGCGACGACACCATCGGCTACTACGGCAACACGGTCGCCATGCGGCTGCGCCCACAGTCGTCGATGAGATTCCGGGTATTGCTCAACCAGACCCGTGATACCGCAGCCGGCGCATTCGCACACCAGCGGATCAACCTCGACCGCGTGGTACGAGAACTGAACCCGGACCGTCGCCACGGCGCCGAACGCATGACCAGGGTCAGCTTCGGCTTCCGCGAGCCGGACGGCGGCGGGTTCAACCCGCCCGGCGTGCACTGCGAACGCGCGGAGCTGCGCAGCCAGATCACCCAGCTGCCATTGGGGTTCATGGTCGAATTCGATGCCTCCGGCGCGCTGGTCGAGTGCGAGCACCTCATCGAAGTCATCGAGCCGGCGCTGGCCCGTCAGCTGCTCGACCACTTCGTCGTACTGCTCGAAAACGCACTGGCCGACCCCGACCGGCCGTTGAGCGAACTCGACGTGATGACCGCCGCCGACGCCGTATGGACGCGCGAGGTGTCGCACGGTGAGGAATTCCGTACCGCGGCGACCACACTCACCGAACTGGTGGCGGATCAGGTGGCCCGTACACCGGATGCGGCTGCCGTGGTGTACGAGGGTCGCCATTACACGTACCGGGAGATCAACGAGGCCGCCAACCGGGTAGCGCACTGGTTGATCGGGCAGGGGATCGGCACGGAGGACCGGGTGGCGGTGCTGCTCGACAGGTCGCCCGAACTGGTTATCACCGCGCTGGGCATTGTCAAGGCCGGGGCGGTCTACCAGCCGGTCGATCCCACGTATCCGGAGGACCGCCTCGCCTTTATTCTCGACGACTCCGACCCGAAACTGGTTCTGCGCGAGCCGGTGTCGGGGTTGGACGGTTGCCGAACCGACGATCTCACCGATGACGACAGGGTGCGCCCGCTGCGGCCGGATAACACCGCATACCTCATTTACACGTCGGGTTCGACCGGACTGCCCAAAGGTGTTCCGGTGCCGCACCGCCCGGTCGCCGAGTTCTTCGTGTGGTTCGGCGGCGAGTATCAGGTCGACGACCGCGACCGGCTGCTGCAGGTGGCCTCGCCCAGTTTCGATGTCTCGATCGCCGAGGTGTTCGGCACCCTGGCGTGTGGGGCACGGCTGGTGATACCGCGACCCGACGGGCTGCGCGACATCGGCTACCTCACCGACCTGTTGAGTCACGAGGGCATCACCTCGATGCACTTCGTCCCGTCGCTGCTCGGCCTGTTCCTCTCGCTGCCGGGAGTGAATCAGTGGCGCACGCTGCGCCGCGTGCCGATCGGCGGTGAGGCGCTACCCGGCGAGGTCGCCGACAAGTTCCACGCCACGTTCGACGCGCTGCTGCACAACTTCTACGGCCCGACCGAGACCATCATCAATGCGAGCCGGTACAAGGTCGAGGGCAGGCAGGGCACCCGGATTGTGCCGATTGGCCGGCCCAAGATCAATACCGCCATCCACCTCCTCGACGATGCGTTGCGACCGGTACCGGTCGGCGTGATCGGCGAGATCTACATCGGCGGAACCCATGTCGCGCACGGCTACCACCGTCGGCCGGCATTGACCGCCGAACGCTTCGTCGCCGACCCGTTCACCCCTGGCGGCCGGCTCTATCGCTCCGGCGACCTGGCGCGGCGCAACGCCGACGGCGACATCGAATACGTCGGCCGAGCTGACGAACAGGTCAAGATCCGCGGCTTCCGCATCGAACTCGGCGATGTGGCCGCGGCGATCTCCGTCGACCCCAGCGTCGGCCAGGCGGTGGTGATGGTCAGCGATCTGCCTCGGCTCGGCAAGAGCCTCGTCGGATACCTGACCCCGGCATCGGACGCCGAGGACGTCGACGTCGACCGCATCCGCGCGCGCGTTGCCGCCGCGCTGCCCGAATACATGGTGCCTGCCGGCTACGTGGTGCTCGACGAGATCCCCATCACCGCACACGGAAAGATCGACCGCGCAGCGTTGCCGGATCCGGAGATATTGTCCGCCAACGAGTTCCGAGAACCCACGACCGAAACGGAACGCCGGCTCGCCGCCACGTTCGGCGAGTTGACCGGCCGGGATCGCGTCGGCGCCGACGACTCGTTCTTCGACCTCGGCGGGCACTCGCTGCTGGCCACCAAGCTGGTCGTCGCGATCCGCTCAAGGTGCGGCGTGGACATCGGCGTGCGGGAGGTATTCGAGCTCGGAACGGTGGCTCGGATCGCCGAGCACGTCGATGCACTGGCGTCGGGGGAGACGGAATCGACTCGGCTGCCGTTGATCCCGGTGCCGCACGACGGGCCTGCGCGGCTGTCGCCGTCGCAGCTGCGCAGCTGGTTCGCCTACCGCGTCGAAGGGCCCAGCGCGCTCAACAACATCCCGTTCGCCGCACGACTGCACGGACCATGCGACATCGAAGCGCTGCAAGCAGCGATCAGCGACGTCGTCGCCCGGCACGAGATCCTGCGGACCACCTACCGCGAGATTGACGGTGTGCCACACCAAATCGTCAACCCGGCCGCGAACGTCCCCGTGCGTCGCGCATCCGGCGACGGAGAGGATTGGCTGCAGGCCGAGCTTGACCGCGAGCGCGGCCACGTGCTCGACCTCGAGCAGGACTGGCCGATTCGGGCCGCGGTGTTGCAACAGCCGGACCAGCATGTGCTGTCGTTGGTGCTGCACCACATCGCAGGCGACCACTGGTCGGCCGGCGTGTTGTTCACCGACCTGACTACGGCATACCGGGCCCGTCGCAACGAACAACCACCCGCCTGGGCGCCGCTGCCGGTGCAGTATGCGGACTACGGGGCATGGCAGGCGAGTTTGATGGATCCTGCCGGCGACTTCGTCGGCCCGCAACGCGAGTACTGGACCACCCAGCTGGAGGGCCTACCCGAAGAGACCGGTCTGCGGACGGATTTCGTGCGCCCGCGGGTGCCCAGTGGCGTCGGCGACTCCATCGAATTCGTCATCGAGCCCGCCACCCGCGACAAGCTTGCCGCGCTGAGCCGCGAGCTTGGTGTCACCGAGTTCATGTTGTTACAGGCGGCGGTCGCCGTCGCCCTGCACAGGGCAGGTGCGGGGACCGACATTCCGATCGGCACTCCGGTGGCCGGACGCACCGAGGCTGAGTTGGAGCAACTGGTCGGGTTCTTCGTCAACTTCGTGGTGCTGCGCAACGATCTGTCCGGCAACCCGTCGTTGCGCGACGTGCTGCTGCGGACGCGCGAGACGGCGCTGGCCGCGTACGCGAACCAGGATCTGCCGTTCGATCAGGTCGTCGACGCCGTGAAGCCGGTGCGGTCGCTGTCGCGCAACCCGCTGTTCCAGGTGGTGGTGCACGTCCGAGAGACCTTGCGCGAACATAACGTCATCGAAAGCGGACCCGACGGCGACACGACATTCACCGTGCTGGAGCCGACCTTCGATGTCGCACACATAGATCTGTCCGTGAACTTCTTCGCTTCCGAGGATGGCTACCGCGGCCACGTCATCTACCGTCCCGAGTTGTACGAGCGCGCGACCGCACACCGGCTCGTCGGCTGGCTGGGTCGGGTGATCGACGCCTTCGCCGCGGCGCCGGACACCCTGCTGGGCGATGTCGTGATCGGCGACGCCGAGGAGATGCGGCGCATCGCCGAGCAACGGAGCCGCAGTCATGCCCAGGCCGCTCGCGTCGAGCAGCCCGTGAAGTCGGCCGGACTCGGCGAGCCTCCGAGCACCGACACCGAACGCGCGCTGGCCGCGATGCTCGTCGACCTGCTCGGCGTCGCCGAAGTGTCCCGCAGTGACGACTTCTTCAGCCTGGGCGGGGACAGCATCATGGCGGTCCAACTGGCCGCCAGGGCCCGCGACGCGGGCATCAACCTGACGCCGCGGATGGTGTTCGAGCATCCCGCGGTAGATGACCTGGCCGCCGTGTTGGACGACGGCGTCGGCGAATCCGCCACAACCGATGTCCACCATGCCCCGATGACCGCGTCGGGATTGTCCGACGACGAACTGGCGGCGCTGACGTCGTCATGGGAGTCCTCACCGTGACGACGACGCAGTCGGGAACCGAGCGGCGCGCGGCCATCGAGGACGTGCTGGCGCTGAGCCCGCTGCAGCAGGGCCTCTACTCGATGGCGGCGCTGACCGACCACGAAGACGACGCGGATCCGTACACCATCGCGATGGCCGCCGACATCACCGGCGCGCTCGACGTCGGGCTGTTGCGTCGGTGCACGGCCTCGATGCTGGTGCGCCACCCCAACCTGCGCGCCAGCTTCTTCCGCGGCAATCTCAGCCGGCCCGTGCAGGTGATCCCCACTGATGTCGAGTTGCCATGGCGCACGGTTGCCGCCACACCCGAACAGGTGGAATCCCTTGAAGCCGAGGAGCGGCGGCAAGGGTTCGATCTCGAACGCGGTCCGGTGATCCGGTTCCTGCTCATCGAATTGCCCGGTCCGCGTTGGCGTCTGGTCGTCGTCGCCCATCACATCGTCATCGACGGGTGGTCCCTGCCGCTGTTCATCTCCGAACTCATCAGCCTGTATCGAGCCGAGGGCGACATCACGGCGTTGCCGCCGCCGCCGCGGCCCTACCGCGACTACATCGGTTGGCTGGCCGGGCGTGACCAGGACGCCAGCCGCGAGCTGTGGCGACGGCACCTAGCCGATATCGACGGCTCGACCCTGCTGACACCGGCATTGACCGGTGCCGAGCCACCGCGCGGCATCCCGACCATCACCGAGTTGACGCTCGATGCCGACGCCACCCGCCGACTCACGGACGCCGCCCGGGCCCGGGGGGTCACACTCAACACCATCGTCCAAATAGCCTGGGCGACAATGCTGTCGGCATTCACGGACCGCAGCGACGTGGTATTCGGTGTCACCGTGTCCGGTCGGCCCGGCGAAATCTCCGGCGTGGAGTCGATGGTCGGCCTGTTCATCAACACGGTTCCGCTGCGGGTGCGGCTGGACCCGTCGGCGCCGGTGGGAGAGCAGTGCCTGGCGCTGCAGCGTGAGGCCGCCGCCCTGCGCGATCACGGCTACCTGGGTCACGCCGAGCTGCGCACGATCGCGGGTATCGGCGAGATGTTCGACACGCTGCTGGTGTACGAGAACTTCCCGCCGGCCGGTGTAGTCGGAAGTGCCGAGTTCAGCGCAAACGGGGCGATGTTCATACCCGCTGCGCTGGAAAGCCTTTCGCATTTCCCGGTCACCATCGCCGCCCATCTGACCGGCGGCGAACTCACGGTGCTGGTGGAGGTGATCGACGGCGCCCTCGGATCAATGAGCCCGCGACGTCTGGGGGAGCGCGTCATTGCGACGGTGCAACGCCTCATCAAGGGATGGGACGGCCCGCTTCGCGACGTCGGCGTTCTGCTGCCCGACGAGGCCGAGCGCCTCGCGGTGCGTCCCGCCGCCGCGGGTTCGACCGGCACCGGCGTGCACACGAAATTCACCGAGGTGGCCGGTGGCCGACTGGGTTCGGTGGCGCTGACGTGGGAACACGGCAGCCTGACTTATCGGCAACTTGACGAGGCGGCCGATCGACTGGCCGCGGTGCTGGTCGACCGTGGCGTGGGCGCCGAGACACCGGTGGCGATAGGGCTGTCCCGCGGGCCGGACTACGTGGTGGCCATGCTGGCGGTGCTCAAGGCGGGCGGCCTGATCGTCCCGCTGGATCCGGCGATGCCCGCCGATCGCATCGCCGACATCCTGCGCCAGACCGGTGCGCCGGTGGTGGTCGACGAAGCGATGGTCGCCTCGTCCACGGCCGAACCGCCCGCCGACTTCCGGCCTGCCGTGGTGGATCCACAACAGGCGGCCTATGTGGTGTTCACGTCGGGCACCACCGGGCGGCCCAAGGGCGTGGTCGGGACGCACCAGGCCCTGCTCGCCTACGCCGACGATCACGCCGAGCACATTCTGCGTCCCGCCACCGCCCGCACCGGCCACCCGCTGCTGATCGCGCACGCCTGGTCGTTCACGTTCGACGCCGCCTGGCAGCCGCTGGCCGCTCTGCTCGACGGCCACTCGGTGCACATCGTCGGCGACGAGGCGCAGCGCGACGCCGACGCCCTCGTCGAGACCATCGGCCGGTTCGGCATCGACATGATCGACACCACGCCGTCGATGTTCGCCCAGCTGCGCGACGTCGGGCTGCTCTCGACGGTGCCGCTGGCGGTGCTGGCGCTGGGCGGCGAGTCCGTCGGCGGCCCGGCCTGGCGGCTGATCCGCGACGAGTGTGCCCGCACCGGCATGGCGGCCTACAACTGTTACGGCCCGACCGAAACCACGGTCGAGGCCGTCGTCGCCGCCGTCGCCGAGCACGAACAACCCTCGATCGGCCGTCCGACCCGGCCCACCGTCGCCCACGTGCTCGATTCGTGGCTGCGGCCGGTGCCCGACGGGGTGGCCGGTGAGCTGTACCTCGCGGGCGACCAGCTGACCCGCGGCTACCTCGGCCGTGCCGGGGAGACGGCCGCCCGATTCGTCGCGGACCCGTACGGCGCCGGGCGTCGCATGTACCGCACCGGCGACGTGGTCCGGCGGATGCCGGACGGGGGACTGAAATTCCTTGGCCGCACCGACGATCAGGTCAAGGTGCGCGGTTTCCGCGTCGAGCCCGGCGAGATCACGGCGGTGCTGCTCGGACATCCCGCCGTACGCAACGCCCACGTGCTGGCCGGTCGCAACGGCAGCGGACATCGTTTGACGGCGTACGTCGCGGCCGGGTCCGAGCAGCCGGCGGTCTCCGAACTGCGCGGCCTGTTGACGAGCCGGCTGCCGCGGTACATGTGGCCCAACCACATCGTTCTCGTGGACGAGCTGCCGTTGACCACGCACGGCAAGATCGACGAGAGCTGTTTGGCCGAAATCGATCTCGGTGATTCGTCACCGACGGTAGCCGAGACGCCCACCGAGGCGGTGTTGGCCGACCTGCTCGCCGAGGTACTGGACACCGAGCAGGTCGACGTCGAGGCGGACTTCCTGCAGATGGGCCTCGACAGCATCGTGGCACTGTCCCTCGTCCGGGCTGCCCGGGCCCGAGGGATCGAGATGCGTGCCCGGTTGATGTTGGAGTGCAGCACGATTCGCGAACTCGCCGCCGCAATCGACGGTGGTGCGGGGTCGGCCCTGCCCGCAGCGCTGGATGCCGATCGGTACGGCGAGGTGATCCCCGCGCCGATCGTGTGGTGGATGCGCGAAACCGGAAATTTCCGGCGGTTTACCCAGAACGTGCTCATCACGCTTCCCGATGACATCACCGAAGACCGCCTCGTCGTGGTGTTGCAGGTGCTGCTGGACCGGCACGACATGCTGCGGTCCGTGCTTGCCGAGGATCGCTTGATCACTCGGCCACCGGGAGCGGTGCGGGCCCGCGACATGCTGTGCCGGGTCGACGCCGATCCACACGATGCCCTGGCCGAGCATGGCCGGGCGGCGGTGGACCGCATCGACCCGACGACCGGCTCGATGGTGCAGGCGGTGTGGTGCACGGGACAGCCACCCGCCCTGCTGATGTGTGTCCACCACCTGGCCACCGACGTCGTGTCCTGGTACGTGATCCTCGCCGGTCTGGCGGAGGTGGCGGCGACGCTCGCGGCGGGCGAAACACCAACGCGTGCTGTGGAATACACCACCTACCGGGATTTCTGCCGGCAACTCGACCAACGCGGCCGGGCCGACGTGGTCACGGCACAGCGCGACTACTGGCGGCGCCAGCTGGCCGGGCCCGACCCCGAGTTGGGCAGCCGGCTGCCCG
>NZ_JBOGDB010000105.1:0-8282 GCF_050701515.1 Mycobacterium sp.
GCACTCGGCGAGAGCGTCACCGAGGGGACCGTCACCCGTTGGCTCAAGCAAGAGGGCGACACGGTCGAGCTGGACGAACCGCTGCTCGAGGTCTCCACCGACAAGGTCGACACCGAAATCCCGTCCCCCGCTGCGGGCGTGCTGACCAAGATCGTCGCGCAGGAAGACGACACGGTTGAGGTGGGCGGCGACCTCGCCGTGATCGGGGACGAGGGTGAAACCGCCGAGGGCGACGGCGAAGCGCAGGCCGAGAAACCGGCAGAGGAGGAGAAACCGGCCGAAGAAGAGCAACCCGCCGAGCAGGAGAAGCCAGCCGAGGAGCCCGCCGCTCAACCGGAGCCGGCCGCGGAAGAGAAAGAAGAGGAGCCCGAGGCCAAGCCCGAGTCTGCCGGCGGTGAAGCCACCCCGGTGCTGATGCCCGAGCTGGGCGAGTCGGTCACCGAGGGCACGGTGACGCGCTGGCTGAAGAAGGTCGGCGACAGCGTCGAGGTCGACGAGCCGCTGGTCGAGGTGTCCACCGACAAGGTCGACACCGAGATCCCGTCGCCGGTGGCCGGCACGCTGGTCAGCATCACGGCCGAAGAGGACGACACGGTGTCCGTCGGCGGCGAGCTGGCCAAGATCGGCTACGCCGGCGCCGCGCCCGCCGAAAAGCCGGAACCCAAGGAAGAGCCGAAGGAAGAACCGAAAGAGGAGCCCAAGGAAGAGGCGGAGGAGGCGAAGGAAGAGCCCAAAGTGGAAGCGAAGCCGGAGCCCGAGCCAAAAGAGGAAGCCAAACCCGAAGCGAAGCCGGAACCCACGCCGGAACCCGCGGCGGAAGCCCCGTCCGACGGCGCTCCCTATGTGACCCCGCTGGTGCGAAAACTGGCCAGCGAGAACGACATCGACCTTGCGACGGTAGAGGGCACCGGTGTCGGTGGGCGCATCCGCAAGCAAGACGTGCTGGCCGCGGCGGAAGCCAAGAAGGCCCCCGCCGAGGAGCCGGCCGCCGCAGAGGCGCCAGCCAAGAAAGAGGCGGAACCCGCCCCCGCGCTGGCCCACTTGCGCGGCACCACCCAGAAGGCCAGCCGCATCCGGCAGATCACTGCCAAGAAGACACGCGAATCACTGCAGGCCACAGCGCAATTGACGCAGACCCACGAGGTCGACATGACAAAGATCGTGGCGCTGCGGGCGCGGGCGAAGGACAAATTCGCCGAGCGCGAGGGCGTCAACCTGACGTACCTGCCGTTCATTGCGCGCGCGGTCATCGACGCGTTGAAGATGCACCCGAACGTCAACGCCAGCTACAACGAGGAAACCAAGGAGATCACCTATTACGACGCCGAGCACCTCGGGTTCGCCGTCGACACCGAACAGGGCTTGCTGTCGCCGGTGATACACAATGCCGGTGACCTGTCGCTGGCCGGACTCGCGCGCGCCATCGCCGACATCGCGGCCCGGGCCCGGTCGGGAGACCTGCGGCCCGACGAGCTGTCCGGTGGGACGTTCACCATCACCAACATCGGCAGCCAGGGCGCGCTCTTCGACACCCCGATCCTGGTGCCGCCCCAGGCGTCGATGCTGGGCACCGGTGCGATCGTCAAACGTCCCCGGGTGGTCGTCGACGAGACCGGTAACGAGTCGATCGGCGTGCGCTCGGTCTGCTATCTCCCGCTGACCTACGACCACCGGCTCATCGACGGCGCGGACGCCGGACGATTCCTGACCACCATCAAACGGCGACTCGAAGAGGGCGCATTCGAGGCAGACCTGGGGCTCTGACCCCGTGACCAACGGTGCCATCGCGATCGCGGGGTCCTCGGGTCTCATCGGCTCGGCGCTGGTTTCGGCGTTGCGGGCCGCCGACCACCGGGTGCTGCGCATCGTCCGCCGGGCGCCGTCGAACTCCGACGAGCTGTTCTGGAATCCCGACACCGGCGAGTTCGACGCGAACGCGTTGCGCGGGGTGGGCGCCGCGGTGAACATGTGCGGGGTCAACGTCGGTGCCAGGCGGTGGTCCGGGGCGTTCAAGCAGAGCCTGCGGGACAGTCGAATCGAGCCGACCGAAGTGCTGTCGGCCGCCGTCGTGGAGGCCGGCGTACCGGTTCTGATCAACGCCAGTGCGGTCGGCTATTACGGCAACACCGGCGGCCGGACCGCCGACGAAACCGCGCCGCTGGGCGACGGGTTTCTCGCCCAACTGTGCCGAGACTGGGAGGCCGCAACGGCGCCGGCGCGCCACGGCGGCGTGCGCGTCGTGCTGGCCCGAACCGGCCTGGTGCTCTCCCCGGGCGGCGGGATGCTGGGCCGACTGCGGCCCCTGTTCTCGCTCGGGCTCGGCGCGCGGCTGGGCAACGGCCGCCAGTACATGCCGTGGATCAGCCTCGAGGACGAGGTGCGGGCGCTGCTGTTCGCGATCTTCCACGACGAGCTGGCCGGCCCGGTGAACTTCACCGGACCCGGCCCGGTCACCAACGCCGAGTTCACCGCGGCGATGGGCCGAGCGGTGAACCGGCCGACTCCGCTGCTGATGCCCGCCTTCGTGCTGCGCACGCTGCTGGGCGAGTTCGCCGACGAAGGGCTGCTCGGCGGGCAGCGCGCCGTCCCGGCCGCGCTGGAACGCCACGGATTCGGCTTCCACCACAACACCATCAACGAAGCACTGGCCTACGCGACGAGCCCGCGTGACAACCACTAGTTCGGAACATCGATGAATGCCAATCCCGCGACCGCTACGGGAGCGGTTTTGGCCATAAGGCGCGGCGTCGGGAAGGTGTGACACGCACGCGACCAGAGGATCGCGTCGTGAGAGCTACCAACCAGACCGCGCCCCACCGCCAGCGGGCGACGGGTAGCCGACACCAGCCAGGGATGCCAGGAACCAAATCTCGCCCGCCCGGCCGGACAAGAACACGACTATCGGGCCGGGCAACCGTTACCCCGGCAACGGCCAACCACGGCCGACAACATCAGTAGCGGTACCGTCGAATCGTGAGTTCCATCCGGTCGGCCACCACACCGATCGACGTGCGGCAGCTGGGCACGATCGACTATCACACCGCATGGCAGCTGCAGCGCGAGCTTCTCGATGCCCGCGTCGCGGGCGGTCCGGACACGCTACTGCTGCTGCAACATCCGTCGGTCTACACCGCCGGCCGGCGCACACTGCCCGAGGAGCGTCCGGCGGACGGCACCCCCGTCGTAGACACCGATCGCGGCGGCAAGATCACGTGGCACGGCCCGGGCCAGTTGGTCGGCTATCCCATCGTCGGGCTGGCCGAACCGCTGGATGTGGTGAATTTCGTTCGGCGACTTGAGGAATCGTTGATCCGCGTGTGCGCCGATCTGGGTCTGGAAGCCGGACGGGTGGCGGGCCGGTCGGGTGTGTGGGTGACCGGCGACGACAGCAGGCCCGCGCGAAAGGTCGGTGCGATCGGGATCCGGGTGTCACGCGCGACGACCCTGCACGGGTTCGCGCTGAACTGCGACTGCGACCTGGGCGCGTTCTCCCCCATTGTGCCGTGCGGGATTTCCGACGCCGGCGTGACATCGCTGACCGCCGAACTCGGTCGCCGGGTCGGCGTCGACGACGTAATAGAGCGCGCCGCCGCCGCCGTGTGCGACGCGCTGGACGGCCGGCTACGGGTAGCGTTGAAGACGTGACCATCGCCCCGGAAGGCCGCAAGCTGCTGCGATTGGAAGTCCGCAACGCGCAGACACCGATCGAGCACAAGCCGCCGTGGATCAAGACCCGGATGCGGACGGGCCCGGAGTACACGCAACTGAAGAGCCTGGTCCGGCGGGAAGGCCTGCACACCGTCTGCGAGGAAGCCGGCTGCCCCAACATCTACGAGTGCTGGGAGGACCGCGAGGCGACGTTCTTGATCGGCGGCGACCAGTGCACGCGGCGCTGCGACTTCTGCCAGATCGACACCGGCAAGCCGGCCGAGCTCGACCGCGACGAGCCCCGCCGGGTCGCCGAGAGCGTGGCGGCGATGGGACTGCGCTACTCCACCGTCACCGGCGTCGCCCGCGACGACCTGCCCGACGGCGGGGCGTGGCTGTATGCCGAGACCGTGCGCTATATCCGCAAACTCAACCCGGACACCGGTGTGGAGTTGCTGATTCCCGACTTCAACGGCGAGCCCGCGCTGCTCGAGCAGGTCTTCGAGTCACGGCCAGAAGTATTGGCGCACAACGTCGAAACCGTGCCGCGCATCTTCAAGCGCATCCGTCCGGCCTTCCGCTATGACCGCAGCCTTGCGGTGCTCACCGCCGCCCGCGACTACGGGCTGGTCACCAAGTCCAACCTGATCCTCGGCATGGGTGAGACGCCCGACGAGGTGCGCACGGCGCTTACCGATCTGCTCGACGCCGGCTGCGACATCGTCACCATCACCCAGTACCTGCGGCCATCGGCCCGCCATCACCCGGTTGAGCGCTGGGTGGACCCCGACGAATTCGTCGAGCACGCCCGGTTCGCCGAGCAGCTCGGCTTCGCCGGGGTGCTGGCCGGACCGCTGGTGCGGTCGTCGTACCGGGCGGGTCGGCTGTACGCGCAGGCAGTCGGCTTGAGGGCTTCGGGCACACCCGTATCCTGAAGCCATGGCGAAGACCCGCAACCCCGCCGCCGCGAAGGCCGCCAAATCCGAGGCCAAGGCCACCCGAAAGGCCGCCTCCAAGCAGCGCCGCGGCCAGCTCTGGCAGGCTTTCCAGATTCAGCGCAAGGAAGACAAACGGCTGCTGCCGTACATGATCGGCGCGTTTGTGCTGATCGTGGCCGCCTCGGTGGTCGCCGGAATCTTCGCCGGCGGCTTCACGACCTACATGATGATCCCGCTGGGCGTGGTGCTCGGCGCGCTGGTGGCCTTCATCATCTTCGGCCGCCGCGCGCAGAAATCGGTCTATCGCAAGGCGGAGGGTCAGGCCGGTGCGGCGGCGTGGGCGCTGGAGAACATGCGCGGCAAGTGGCGGGTGACCCCGGGTGTCGCCGCCACCGGCCACCTCGACGCCGTGCACCGGGTGATCGGCCGGCCCGGCGTGATCTTCGTCGGCGAAGGGTCGCCGGCGCGGGTGAAACCGCTGCTGGCCCAGGAAAAGAAGCGCACCGCCCGGCTGGTCGGCGAGGTGCCGATCTATGACGTCGTGATCGGCACCGGCGATGGCGAAGTGCCGCTGGGAAAGCTGGAACGGCACCTGAGCCGGCTGCCCGCCAACATCACCGTCAAGCAGATGGACTCGCTGGAATCGCGGCTGGGGGCACTGGGATCGAAGGTCGGGCCGGCGGCGATGCCCAAGGGTCCGATGCCCACCGCCGCCAAGATGCGCGGCATGCAGCGGACGGTGCGCAGGCGCTAACGCCTTACGACGGCGGTATTCGTCAACCGGTCGTGCAATCCGCGCAGGTCGGTGTCGGTGATCAGCGGCGGTATCACCAGCGCGATCAGTAGCCCGCGCACCAGCGCGCGGCCCAACCCGACGTGCAGCCTGTTGTCGACGGGCACCACGATGAGGCCGAGCGCGTACTGGCCCGGGGTGAAGCCGAAAAGCCGAACAGATGCCGCGCCCAGCACGAACCAGATGACCAGCACGGCCGTGGACAGCATTTGCAGCGTGACCAGCCCGACCGTCATGGCCAGGGCCGCCAGTCCGTAGGCGATCAGCCAGTCGACGAACAGCGCCGCAATGCGCCGGCCCATCCGTGCCAGGGATCGCGGTCCGTTCTCCGGCAGGCCGAGGCGCTGGCCGGGATAGTCGTTGGGTCCTTGGTCGGCGGTCCCCGATTCTGACGGCTCGGGCCCGGACAGCCAGGACCCAGTTGTGCGGGCCATACTGTCAGGATAGGCGGGCACCAACCGGCCCGATCACGGCCGCTGCGGCGGAATGGCGTAACTTCGGCGCAACATGCGGTTGACTGCCGTGCAACATCGTGTCCATAGCGTCACCCGCGGGTTCAACCAGATATAAGGAGAGTGCTCAGTGGCAGATATGACGCCCGATGACGTCTTCAAGCTCGCCAAGGACGAGGACGTCCGCTACATCGACGTGCGGTTCTGCGATCTACCCGGCGTCATGCAACACTTCACCATCCCGGCGTCGGCCTTCGACGAGACCGTGTTCGAAAATGGGATCGCGTTCGACGGCTCATCGATCCGCGGCTTCCAACAGATCCACGAGTCCGACATGATCCTGCTGCCAGACCCGGACACCGCGCAGGTTGACCCGTTCCGCGAAGCCAAGACGCTCAACCTGAACTTCTTCGTGCACGATCCGTTCACCCTCGAGGCGTACTCCCGCGACCCGCGCAACATCGCGCGCAAGGCCGAGAAATACCTGGAAAGCACCGGCATCGCCGACACCGCCTACTTCGGCGCCGAGGCCGAGTTCTACATCTTCGACTCGGTCGCGTTCGACTCGCGGGCCAACGGCTCGTTCTATGAGGTCGACGCTGTCGGGGGTTGGTGGAACACCGGCAACGCGACCGAACCCGACGGCAGCCCGAACCGCGGCTACAAGACCCGCCACAAGGGCGGTTACTTCCCGGTGGCGCCCAACGACCAGTACGTCGACCTGCGCGACAAGATGTTGACGAACCTGATCAACGCCGGCTTCGTCCTGGAAAAGGGCCACCACGAGGTGGGCAGCGGCGGGCAGGCCGAGATCAACTACCAATACAACACGCTGTTGCACGCGGCCGACGATCAGCAGCTGTACAAGTACATCATCAAGAACACCGCGTGGCACAACGGCAAAACCGTCACGTTCATGCCGAAACCGCTGTTCGAGGACAACGGTTCGGGCATGCACACGCACCAGTCGCTGTGGAAGGACGGCACCCCGCTGTTCTACGACGAGTCGGGCTACGCCGGCCTGTCGGACATGGCCCGCCACTACATCGGCGGCCTGCTGCACCACGCGCCGTCGCTGCTGGCGTTCACCAACCCGACAATGAACTCGTACAAGCGGCTGGTACCCGGCTACGAGGCGCCGATCAACCTGGTCTACAGCCAGCGCAATCGGTCGGCGTGCGTCCGCATCCCGGTCACCGGCACGAATCCGAAGGCAAAGCGGCTGGAGTTCCGCTGCCCCGACTCGTCGGGCAACCCGTACCTGGCGTTTGCGGCCGAGATGATGGCCGGCCTCGACGGGATCAAGAAAAAGCTCGAGCCCCAGTCGCCGGTCGACAAGGATCTCTACGAGCTGCCGCCCGACGAGGCCGCGAGCATCCCGCAGACGCCGACGGCGCTGTCGGCGGTGATCGACCGGCTGGAGGAGGACCACGACTACCTCACCGAGGGCGGCGTGTTCACCGAGGATCTGATCGAGACCTGGATCTCGTACAAACGCGAGGAGGAGATTCTGCCGGTGCAGATCCGTCCGCACCCGTACGAGTTTGCTCTGTACTTCGACGTATAGATAGCACTGCGCAGTGGGCCGGGCGAGTTCGTTTCGCCCGGCCCATTTGTGCTTTCGGCGCGTTAGGGTCAGTCCATGACTGCCAATGTGGACGCTCGTCTCGCAAGTTATTCCTCGCCCGTTCTGAGTATTTTCCGCATCATCTTCGGTCTGCTTTTCACGCTGCACGGCTCGATGAAGCTGTTCGGCTGGCCGCTCGGAGAAGCCATTCCCTTCGGCACCTGGCCGGGATGGTGGGCAGGCGTGATCGAATTCGTCACCGGCCTGCTGATCCTCGTCGGGCTCGGCACCCGCATCGCCGCGATTATCGCCGCCGGTGAGATGGCCGTGGCCTACTTCTGGATGCACTGGCCGCCGCTGGAGGGTCCGTCCGCGAGCTTCTGGCCGTTCGATCAGCAGCTCGGCGGCAATGGCGGCGAGCTGGCCATCATGTACTGCTTCGCGTTCCTGCTGCTGGCCACCACCGGTGCGGGGGCCTGGTCCGTCGATGCCCGACGGCGAGGCAGGGTTGCCACCGCCACATCGGGAGCGCCCGCCCGGCGGTTCGGCCGCTTCCGGCGCAGCTAGCCGCATGACCGCCATCCGTATGGTGCTGCTCGCAGCGCTGCTGCTGGCGAGCATGCTCTCCCCGGCGCGCTCGGGCGCCGATCCGCCGAACGCGCGCCTGGTGGTGATCACCACCGGTGGAACGATCGCCACCAGCACCGACCCCAGCGGTGTCCGCCGGCCGACGGTCGGCGGCGCCGAATTGGCCGCGGGCCTGGACGTCGACATCGTGGACCTGATGAAGAAAGACAGCTCGCAGCTGACACCGGCCGACTGGGACGCGATCGGAGCGGCGGCCAAGAAGGCGGTTGCGGACGGGGCCGACGGGGTTGTGATCA
>NZ_JBOGDB010000106.1:0-8951 GCF_050701515.1 Mycobacterium sp.
GTGGAGCTAAGGGGATTCGAACCCCTGACCTACTCGATGCGAACGAGTCGCGCTACCAACTGCGCCATAGCCCCTGGTCGGTAGCACAGGCTACCAGTCGCGGCGCGGTGGCCGAAGTCGACCGGCACGCTCGACCGTTCATCCACCTGAGCCCGCTGGATGAACGCTCGATGAGTCGGACGCCGCGCTGCTTCCTCGGTCACGGCGCACCAGATGTTTGAGCCGGACCGGCAATCGCGGCACCGCCTCCCACGGGACGAACGCGAGGTAGAGCACAAACATGGCAAGACTGAAGAACCCGATACTGAGGTTGACCATCATCATGAGGTGCATCACGACGCCGGCGGCCAGCACCCAGGGCCGCCATCGCCGGTTCCAGACCAGAATGGCAATCGCCAGCTCGATCACTATCGTGCCCCAGGTCGCGACATTGACGATCAATCCGTTGGTGGAAAGCCACTCCGGTGCGGGGATCAGCGCCAACCCTTGGTCCTCTCGCCACGCATAGGAGACCGCGGTGCCGTCGACCCATGTTCTGCCTCTCAATTTGGCTTGAACCGACACCAGGTAGATCACCGACAGTTGCACCTGCATCAGCCGAATGAGCCATGGCGCTCGGCATTGCGCCGACCAGAACGATCCGGTCCTGCGGCGCTGATCCAGCGATAGCGCCGCGCCGCACGAGGCAAGCGCCAAGAACAGGGCCTCCAGACGGATCAGGGCATCCCCGGTGTTGAAGACCCAGCCATCGCGCTGCATGAACGACGCGATCAACACGAAGACGAGAACTGCGGCAAGCCTGCTGTGCCATCCGACCGTCATCGCGATGGCCGACATCAGCAGCACGACCCATCCGATCAGCAGGGCCGTGTCCCCGGTCCAGGTTTCGAAGACCCCCCACCGATAATCCGTGCGCGGGTGCTGCGGCACGACTCCGTGCTCGCCGAACAACTCGTACAGGTCCGGCAGCAACGCCAGCGTCCACGCCACCACCAGCGCGCCGAATGCCATCCTGACAAGTCCCAGCGAGTAGGCCGGCTGAGGGCTGAACCAAAAAGCGCGCCAACCGTCGACGACGGCAGCGAGTCGCGATTGCCGGGGGTGGTCTGAATCCGTCATTACCGGCCTGTCAGGTCTTCCTGGTACAGGATCTTCACCGGCGTGGCTCTCGGAACGTCGGTTGTTTCTCGAGTGTCCTGGCCCGGCGGCGGCAAAATCTCGGTGCGCAAGATCATTTGAACGCGCACCGGGCGCTCGGACGGCTCGGTCACTTCGCCGACCACCCAGCGGGAGAGCAGCATTCGTACCTCCGGATCGGCCGACACCTTACCGGTCAACGCTTCCCAGTGAATCCAGGCGAATGCGCCAATCAGGCGGTCACCGGGCTGAACGGTCCATACCCGTTCGCCGCCATCGGCCATGGTGACATGCACCTCGACGGTGTCAATTCGCGTGCGCGGGTTCGGCGCGTAGACCGCCCAGCCCTGGTCGAGATATGTCGCCGTCGCTACCGGTCTCAAGACTGGAAACAGGGCGCGTTTGATCGCGGAATCAGGCAAGTTCGACGCGACGCCGATGGCCACGATGGCCACCACGAGGCCGCTGATGACTAGCTGGCCGACACGTGACTCCTCGAACCTCTGCTGGAGTGTCGAAAGCTTCGCGATCCTGCCGCGGACAGCTCGTTTGGGAGCGTCCCGCACAGAGTCGGGTTCAGCGCGCTCGCACGATCCCATGACGAAGCACCCTAGTTGGTGCTCTTTTCGAGCGCGTTGTGAGCGTCGCCGACTACTGCCCGGCCGCCCGCGGCAGGTCGTAGTCTCGCGCCGATCGGCCGTAGGCGAGGTGCTCGAAGATCGGGTCTTCGTCATCGATCTCCAGGACGACCGAGCCCGGCCGCCGCAGCCGCGACGGGATCAGATCGAACTCGCGGTCGTCGGTGTTTTCCACGCCCAGCTGGGCGCGCGCGATGCGCTGCATGCGGCGCCGCCGCAACCGTTCCTCGATCCGTGTCTGACGGCGCAGATAGCACAGGTAGAGCAGCGTCACTCCGCCGACCGCGCCGCAGACCCACCACGCCGCCGGCGCCACCATGAACGCGGCCGTCGCCGAGGCCGCCAGGGCCAGCGCCATCAGGGCCAGCATCCGCTTGCGGAACTTGTACTTGCGGGCGCTGACCGCCGCGGCGGTCTTCGAGTTGTAGCGGCGTCGCCGCGCGGCAAGCAGCGATTCGGCCATCCGCAAATCGCTTTCTGCGGGCGCTTCCAGGCCCGAGGAGTCGTCGACGTACTCGTACTCGTCGGCTCTGCCGTCCGACTCCTCTTCGTACTCGTCGGTGTGGACCTCGTACACCGCGGTATCGACGTCCTCGTCGGGCTGCTCGAGATCCAGCGTCAGCTCGTCGGTTACTTCGGCTTCTTCGGCCTCGTCGACCGCTTCGGCGTCCGACTCGCCGACCGGCAATGCGCCCGAATCCTTCTCGACGACGTCGACATCAAGGTAGTCGGGTTCGGTGTCGGTGACGGCCGCCGCCACGACGACCGACCGCTCCGCGGGTTCGTCGGCGGCCTCGTCGTCCATCTCCTCGTCGAGGTCGGTATCGAGGTCGTCCTCGGATGGCCGCCAGTCCGGGTCGCTGCGGTGGCCGGCCGCCGGTCCGCCCCGCTTGAGCAGCCGGGCGCCGGTCGCCCGGTTGAGAACCCGGGTCGCCAATGCCACGTCGCTGGTGCGGCGCACCGCATCGCGCTTGCTGATCAACATCGGGACCAGCACAAAGAGCCAGAGCACGACGAGGGAGATCCAGAGGAGGGATTGGGGGATGCTTGGCATGTCGCCTGCTCCTTTCCCCTTCAGGCTAGGTCCGTGACCAGCGCATCCGTTGACGACGCGCCGATGTCAATTACACACCTGTAATTCGCTGCTGACAAGCACCAATAACCACATATGTCACATCTGCAACAAGTTAGGCCCAGCTGGCATAGCCCTCACGGACCAGCGCGGAGGTTGCCGACCGGTTGATGTCGTCTACCGTGATGGCCACCAACAGGTGGTCCCGCCATGCCCCGTCCACGTCCAGATAGCGCTGCAGCAGGCCCTCTTCCCGGAACCCGATTCTTGCCAGCACGGCGCGGCTCGCGGCATTCTCCGGGCGGACCGTTGCCTCGAGACGGTGCAGCTTGACCGGGCCGAAGGCGTGGTCAACGCCGAGTGCGAGCGCACCGGTCGCGACGCCGCCACCGGTCGCCGTGCTGGCCACCCAGTAGCCGATCCACGCCGACCGCAACGCCCCATGTGTGACGTTCCCGATCGTCAACTGTCCGCTGAACCGACCGTCGACTTCGATGACGAATGGCAGCATCCGTCCCCTGCGGGCCTCCGACCGCAGGCCCGAACAAACCGACGGCCAGGACGAAATCCCGTGCCGCGCTTCCCAATCCACATCGGCACTCGGTTCCCACGGTTCCAGGTGCGCGCGGTCGGCCAGCCTGACCCGGCTCCACTGGGCACCGTCGCGCAGCCGCACCGGCCGCAGCCGGATCACACCGGCCGGCACCCGGATCGGGCCGACCGGCATCGGCCAGCCGGGATGGGAAGAAGTCGAACGCCACAGATTCACGACGGCCCGGGCTGTCGTTCAGCCGCGCTGGGCCAGGAAAGCGACGTCGACGATCTCTCCGGTGCGGATCTGCTCTGCCTCGCTGGGAACGGTCACCAAGCAGTTCGCTTCGGCCAGCGTCGCCAGCAGGTGCGACGACGCGCCCGGCGCGCCCCCGAGGGCCTGCACCAGATATTCGCCGGTGTCCTGGTCCCGCATTAGCTGCCCGCGCAGATAACCCTTGCGGCCGGCCACCGAGGTGATCGGCGACAGCGCGCGGGCCTGCACCACCCGCCGCATCGGTTGCCGCTTGCCGAGCGACAGCCGGATCAGCGGCCGCACCATCACCTCGAACACCACCAGCGCACTGACCGGGTTGGCCGGCAGCAGAAACACCGGCACCCCTTCGGGTCCAAGCTGGCCGAACCCCTGGACCGACCCGGGGTGCATGGCGATGCGGGTCACCTCCATGTCGCCCAGTTCGGCGAGCACCGAGCGGACTCCTTCGGCGGCCGCCCCGCCGACCGCTCCGGCGATCACCACCACCTCGGCGCGATTCACCTGGCCCTCGACGACGTCCCGCAACTCCTTGGGGTCGGTGTCGACGATGCCGACGCGGTTCACTTCGGCTCCGGCGTCCCGCCCGGCCGCCGCCAGCGCATAGGAGTTCACGTCGTAGACCTGGCCGTTGCCCGGGGTTCTGGAGATGTCGACGAGTTCACCGCCGACACACATCACCGACAACCGCGGCCGCGGGTGGACCAGGACCCGTTCGCGCCCGACCGCGGCCAGCAGGCCGACCTGCGCCGGGCCGATGATCGTGCCGGCGCGGACCGCCACGTCACCGGGCTGGACATCGTCGCCGGTTCGCCTGACGTAGGCGCCCGAACGCACCGCCCGCAGCACCCGCACCCTGGACTGCCCGCCGTCGGTCCAGCGCAGCGGCAGCACCGCGTCGGCCAGCGTCGGCATCGGCGCGCCGGTCTCCACCCGCGCGGCCTGTCGTGGCTGCAACCGGCTCGGCGTCCGGGCGCCGGCCTCGACGGTGCCCATCACGGGCAGGCTGACCTGCTGATCGTCGGCATCCTCGGCATCGTCGGTGCCACCCACGCCCAGCACGTCGACGCTGCGGACGGCATAGCCGTCAATGGCGGCCTGGTCGAACCCGGGTAGCGGCCGCTCGGTCACCACTTCCTCGGCGCACATCAGGCCTTGCGCTTCGGCGATGGCGACTCGTACCGGTCGGGGAGCCACCGCGGCGGCCGTTACCCGAGCCTGCTGCTCCTCCACCGACCGCACAGCGCGCCTTTCTTCTGCCTCGGGCCCGTCGCGCGGGGCTAGTGTTCGGTAAGGCCCAACCGCTCGACCAACCACCGCCGCAACTCGGGCCCGTAATCGTCGCGTTCCAACGCAAAGTCAACAGCAGCCTTGAGGTACCCGCCCGGATTTCCCAAGTCGTGTCGGGACCCGCGATGCACCACCACGTGTACCGGGTGCCCCTCATCGATGAGTAGCGCGATGGCGTCGGTCAGTTGAATCTCACCACCCGCGCCGCGCGGAACCCTACGCAACGCGTCGAAGACCGCACGGTCCAGCACATAGCGGCCGGCGGCGGCGTATGGCGACGGCGCATCCTCCCGTTTGGGCTTCTCCACCATGCCCTTGACGCGCAGCACGTTGGGATTGGCAGCATCGGGCACGGTCTCGACATCGAACACGCCGTAGGCGCTGATGTCTTCGGGTTCGACCTCGATCGCGCAGAGCACCGAACCGCCGCGCTTGGCCCGGACTTTGGACATCGTCTCCAGCACACCGGTGGGCAGCACCAAGTCGTCGGGCAGGAGCACCGCGATCGCGTCCTCGTCGGCCGACAGACTGTCCTCGACGCAACCGACCGCATGTCCGAGGCCGAGCGGTTCGGCCTGCACCACCGACTCCACCTTGATCAGCCCCGGCGCGCGGCGCACCTTCTCCAGCATCGACTTCTTGCCCCGCGCCTCGAGCGTCCCCTCCAGGATCAGGTCCTCGACGAAGTGCGCGACGACACTGTCTTTGCCTTCGGAGGTGACGATGATCAGCCGATCGGCCCCGGCGTCGGCCGCTTCGGCGGCCACCAGTTCGATGCCCGGCGTGTCGACGACGGGCAGCAACTCCTTGGGGACCGTCTTGGTGGCGGGCAGGAATCGCGTCCCCAGGCCGGCGGCGGGCACGACCGCGGTATGCGGAATCGGTACCTGAGGCGGCGTCATCGTCCAACATTATCGTCATCGTGGTGTCCCTGACGAAGGCCGAGGTACGGACCGCGATCCTGGCGGCCCGCCGCGCCCTGCCTGCGCAAACCCACGATGCGGAGGCGGAAGCGCTCTGCGGCCATCTTTCCGGTGTGGTCGGCGGCGGGCAAACCGTGTGCGCCCACGTCCCGATCGGATCCGAGCCCGGTTCAATTGCGTTGGTGGACATGCTGTTACGTCTCGACACCCGAGTGCTGGTGCCGGTCGCCCGCAGCGACGCGGACGGCACGCCGCGGCCGATGCAATGGGGTGAGTACCGACCCGGCCGGCTGGTGGCGGCACCGTTTGGGCTGCGTGAACCGCCCGCGCCGTGGCTGCCCGCCGAAGCGGTGGCCGATGCCGCGGTCGTCCTGGTGCCCGCGCTCGCGGTCGATCGCGCCGGTGTGCGGCTGGGCCGCGGCGCGGGCTTCTACGACCGCTCGTTGCCGCTGGCCGACGCCGCCGCGCGACTGGTGGCGGTGGTCCGCGACGCCGAACTGGTCGATCGGCTTCCGGCCGAGCCGCATGACGTCCGGATGACCCACGCGCTGACGCCGGGCGCAGGGTTGGTCCCGCTGGGATAGTGGTCAGCAGTCCGCCAGCACGTCGGCCATCGCCCGCTTCTCGTTCGCGGACACCCACAGCCGATACGCGGTCTTCACCGCGATCTGCCGGGTGACGAACTCGCAGTGGAACCCCACGTTGGGCGGCAGCCACGCGGTGGCGTCGCGAAAAGCCTTGTCGAAGTTGACTTGTGCGCCGACCGCCAGCAGGTTGCGCGGATCGTTGGCGAAGTCGCGTCGACGCTGGTCGTCCCAGTCCCGGGCACCCTTGTACCAGGCGTCTGACAGCGACACCAGATGGTCGATCTGCACGGCCTCGGACGTGTCTGGGCCGCGGGTGAACGCGATCGTCTCCCCGGTGTAGGGGTCGTGCAGGACGCCGCTCTGGGCGTAGCAGGTGCCCGGTCGCACCAGGAGGTCGGCTAGGTCCCGGCGCAGGAGGTCGTCGCGGGTGTTGCAGCCGTTGTGGCCGAACTCGACGTTGACGTCGTCGCTCCAGGACTCGCCGAACCGGTAGCGGGCGAAGTCGGTGTGCCGATCCCAGCCCTTGACCGGCAACCCGTCCAGCATCGCGCGTGCGGCGTTGTATGCAGGGCCGCGGGGCGCGATCGCGGCTGGCTGCGGCGGTGGCGCGGGACGCGAGTGCAGCCAGACCGCAACCAGCACGACCCCCACAACGAGCAGCGCCAGGAGCGCCAACCATCGGGTTCGCCTGCTCCGCCGGCCAACGGGAATGACACGCGCCACATAGCGGTTCTAGCACTTGAGCCGATAGAGTGCTAAGAAGTTTGAGAATCACGGAGGTTTTCGTGCCTACCTATACCTATGCATGTACCGAGTGCGGCAATCGGTTAGATGCGGTGCAGGCGTTCAGCGACGATGCCCTGACGACCTGCCCCGAGTGCGCCGGCCGGCTGCGCAAGCTGTTCAACTCGGTCGGCGTGGTGTTCAAGGGCAGCGGTTTCTATCGCACCGACAGTCGTGAATCCGCCAAGTCCACCTCCAATGGTTCCGCCAACGGCTCCGAGTCCAGCTCGTCTGAGAAGAAGGCGGATACCGGCAAGTCGGATGGCTCCGGCTCGAGTTCCAGTTCGAGTTCGAGTTCCGACAGCTCCACTCCGGCCGCGGCGTCGGGCTGACGCGCGAGGTTATCCACAGCCCGACGTGACGGCACGCCTTTCCGGCGGTGTGCTGCCTAGCGTGGCTGCATGGCGGAATCGCTCAATCCATCGGCACTGAGCCGGCTTGCCGGCGCACTACGGCCGGACTGGACGCGCACCGTGGTGGCTCGTCGGGTGGCGGCCGGCGGGCTCGTGGTTTTGGCTGCCGTCGCCGCCGTGCGTTCGGATCCGCGCGGCGAACAGACCGACATCGTGGTCGCCGCGCGCGACCTGTCCCCCGGAATCGAATTGACCGCGGCGGACATCCGCCTCGAAACACGCTTGGCCGCAACGGTTCCGGACGGGTCTCAATCCAACGTCGAGGCCGTGCTGGGATCGACGCTGGCCGGTCCGGCCCGCCGCGGCGAGGTGCTCACCGATGTGCGGCTGCTGGGCCCGAGGCTGGCCGAGTCGGTGGCCGGGCCGGACGCCCGCATCGTGCCGCTGCACCTCGCCGACTCGGCGTTGCTCGACCTCATCCGCCCGGGTGACGTGGTGGATGTGTTGGTCGCGTCGGACGTGGAGACCGACGCAGATCCGCGAGTGCTGGCCACCGACGCCGTCGTGGTCCTGGTGTCGGAAAAGCAGAAGGGACCGAGCGCGGCCGGCGACCGGGTGGTGCTCGTCGCGCTACCCGCTCACGCCGCCAACGAGGTGGCGGGTGCAGCTCTTACGCAGACCGTCACGCTGACATTCCACTAACGTTGCGTGTCTGATCAGATCGCATCGACTGCAGGAAGGAATCCCCGCATGTTGAAGGGGTTTCGAGAATTCATCGCCCGAGGCAATGTCATCGACCTGGCCACCGCGGTCATCATCGGCGCGGCATTCACCGGACTGGTGACGGCATTCACCGACAACGTAGTGACGCCGCTAGTCAGCCGGATCGGCGCGACACCTGAATCGGAATACGGTTTCCTGAGGATTCCACTGGGTGACGACATCGCCATCGATTTGAACGCCGTTGTCTCGGCGGCGATCAACTTCCTGATCATCGCTGTGGTGGTCTACTTCGTCATCGTGGTTCCCTACAAGAAGCTCAAGGAACGCGACACCAGGGTGGAGGAGGAGGAGACCCAACTGACACTGCTCACCGAGATCCGCGACATATTGGCCGAGAACGGCAGCTCTTCCGGCAAGCATGGCTCGGCGGCTGCCCTCGGCGCAAACGAGGCGAGGAAGTCCGACACGTCGTAGCCCGCAGACATCAAACAGCCCCCGGCTTTCGCGCCGGGGCTGTTTGCATGACCTGCAGGGGAGTTACTGCATGTCCCACGGCTCGCCGTAGGTGGTGACGCTGTCCCCGGTGCTGGCGATCAGCCGGGCGAACGGGCGCAGCAGCACACCGCCGGCCGCGCCGGTC
>NZ_JBOGDB010000107.1:0-3972 GCF_050701515.1 Mycobacterium sp.
ACGACGACACCGCGATGCACCTGGCACTGGAGGCGATCTGGCTGGTGCTCGGCGCGGCGAACAAGTACTTCTCCGCGCAGGAGCCGTGGGTGCTGCGCAAGGCCTCCACCGACGAGGCGCGCGAGCGGTTCGCCACGGTGCTCTACACGACGCTGGAGGTGGTGCGGATCGCCACGCTCCTGAGCCAGCCGGTGATGCCGGAGTCGACGGGCAAGCTGCTCGACCTGCTCGGCCAGGCGGACGACCAGCGGACGTTCGCGGCGATCGGCACCCGGCTGCAGCCCGGGACGTCACTGCCGCCGCCGGTGGGCGTGTACCCGCGCTACCAGGTGGAGTGACGCTCGTCACGGTATGTCACGTCCGGTGATTGGCCGGTGTCTTGAGGGCGAACCCGAGAAAAGGAGACATAATGACCGACAAGCGCACACACGTCGTCGTCATCGGCGGCGGCTACTCCGGAACAACGGCTGCCAACCATCTGCGGATGCGCGGCGACGTCGACATCACTCTGGTCAATCCCCGCCCGAAGTTCGTCGAGCGGATCCGGCTGCACCAGTTCGTGGCCGGCAACTACGACGCCACGGTCGACTACGGCACGCTGCTCGGCGAAGGCATTCAGCTGGTCGTCGATAGCGCCACCAGCATCGACACCGTCTCACGCACCGTGCAGCTCGCATCGGGCAGTCCGCTAGACTACGACTACGTCATCTATGCGGTCGGAAGCACCGGCGCCGTGCCCGCCGCGGTGCCCGGCGCAGCCGAATTCGCCTATCCCATAGCGGAACTCGAGCTAGCACAGCGGCTGCGTGCCGCCCTCGATGAGCTGCACCCAAATGCCCCGGTAACCGTCGTCGGGGCAGGCCTGACCGGCACCGAAACGGCTGCCGAACTGGCCGAGCAGGGCCATAACGTCACGCTGGTCTGCGGCGGTCAGTTGGTACCCACGCTTTCGGCGCCAGGGCGACGGTCGGCCTCCAAAGGGCTACGCAAACTCGGAGTCAAGGTGCTAGAGGATGACGTGGTGACCGAGGTTCGTCCTGATGCGGTGGTCTTCGCCGACGGTGCGGTGCGCCCGAGCGCGGTCACCATCTGGACGGCGGGCTTCGGCGTGCCCGAGCTGGCCGTCAACAGCGGACTGAGCACCGACGCGCTGGGCCGGCTGCTCACCGACGAGACGCTGACCAGCTTCGACGACGACCGCATCGTCGCCGCGGGCGACAGCGCCGCCCCGTCGGGCCAGCCGCTGCGGATGAGCTGCCAGGCGGCGGGGCCGCTCGGCGCGCAGGCCGCCAACACCGTGCTGAGCCGCGTTGCCGGTTCCGAGCCAGCGGTGATCGACCAGGCCTTTGTGGGATCCAACGTCAGCCTGGGCAGGCGCGCTGCCGTGATCCAGTTCGCCCGCAAGGACGACACGGCGGTCAACTTCTACGTTGGCGGTCGCCTTGGCGCTGCCATCAAGGAGGCGGTCTGCAAGGGCACGGTTTGGGGGCTGCGCCACGAGGCCCGCAAGCCCGGCTCGACCTTCTGGTTCAGGGGCGGCGAGCGTCCCGAGCAGCCCGTGTTCGCTCCAAAGGTGGTCGCGGAAACGTGACCACCCAGGGCCCGATCGCCGGCTCGGCCGGCGGCGAACACGCCGAGCGGTTTACCCATCTGCGGCCGCTGCTGTTCACGATCGTCTACGAGATCCTCGGCTCGGCAACCGAATCCGACGACGTGCTGCAGGACAGCTACCTGCGATGGGCCGAAGTGGATCTGGCGACGGTGCGGGACACCAAGTCGTATCTGGCGCAACTGGTGACCCGACAGGCGCTCAACGCGCTTCGGGCGGGCGCCCGTCGTCGTGAGGACTACGTCGGTCCGTGGCTGCCCGAGCCGCTGCTACTTGACGACTCCGACCCGTCGGCTGACGTGGTGCTCGCCGAGTCCGTTTCGATGGCCATGCTGGTGCTGCTCGAGACACTCACTCCGGACGAGCGGGCGGTGTTCGTGCTGCGCGAGGTGTTCGGGTTCGACTACGACGAGATCGCAAGCGCCGTAGGCAAGTCCGTGTCGACAGTGCGTCAGGTGGCCCACCGAGCCCGTGAGCATGTGCAGTCGCGACGCAAGCGTTTTGCACCCGTCGATTCTGAGCAGTCAGCGCAGATCACCGAGCAGTTCATGACCGCGGCTGCAACGGGTGACATGGACGGATTGCTGTCGATGCTGGCGCCGGATGCCACCTGGACGGCCGACAGCGGCGGCAAGGCCACGGCGGCCCGCAAGCCTATCGTCGGCGCGGCGAAGGTGGCAGCCGTGCTGGTCCGCCTATTCCACGTGGCTGCCGAACGCATGTCAGACGTGCGGTTCGAGACGGCGGTCTACAACAGCGCCCCCGCGGTGGTCATTTACAGCGCTGACCACTTGGAGGGCGTCTTCCTGGTTGAGATCGTCGACGGCAAGATCACCAACTTCTACGCGATGCGCAATCCGGACAAGCTGGTCGGGATCACGATCCCGAGGGCGATCAGTCGCTAGCACTCTGTCACGCTTAGTCGGTGCGGATCGAGCGGCTCGGCGAGCTGGGCAGCGCCCCGGCGATGCTGACTGCCGTCGCCGACGCCGCAGCCCGCGAAGGCATGCCGCCGCCGGCCGCCTTGATTGGTGACTGGTTCGGCATGCGCGCCGTCATCGCCCCCTCGGTGAGCGCCGAGGCCGTCCCGGCGGCGCAGGTTTGCGCCGCGCCGCCCGGCTCCGCCGACGGCGCCGCGGTGGGCGGCGGGTGGATCGGGTATCTGTCCTATCCGGACGCCGGCGCCGACGGCCGACCGGCGCGCATTCCCGAAGCGGCCGGCGGCTGGACGGACTGCGTATTACGGCAGGACCACGACGGACTGTGGTGGTACGAAAGCCTCTCCGGCGCAGCGATGTCCGCGTGGCTGACCGATGCGCTGCGATCTTCGGGCGCGCCGCGCCACTGCAACATCGTGTGGGGTGACGCCGACCGCGACGCACACCGCCACGGCGTGCTGGCCTGTCTGGACGCCATCGCGGCGGGCGAGGTTTATCAGGCCTGTGTGTGCACGCAGTTCGCCGGCATGCTCGACGGCACCCCGCTTGACTTCTTCGTCGGCGCGGTGGAGCGAACCTCGCCCGCGCGCGCGGCATTTGTCGGCGGCGAGTGGGGTGCGGTGGCGTCGCTGTCGCCCGAGCTGTTCCTGCGCCGGGCCGGCGAGGATGTGACGTCGAGCCCGATCAAGGGCACGCTGCCGCGGACCGCGGATCCGTCGACGCTGCGGACGTCCGTCAAGGACGTCGCCGAGAACATCATGATCGTCGACCTGGTCCGCAACGACCTCAGCCGCGTCGCGGTCACTGGTAGCGTCACCGTGCCGGAGCTGCTGGCGGTGCGGCCCGCGCCCGGGGTATGGCATCTGGTGTCGACGGTCTCCGCGCGGGTATCGGTCGACGTGCCGATGTCGGCGATGCTCGACGCGACGTTCCCACCCGCATCGGTGACCGGCACCCCGAAGACCCGGGCCCGCCAGCTGCTGTCGGTGTGGGAGACGCATAGGCGCGGGGTGTACTGCGGCACAGTCGGTTTGGCCTCGCCGTTGGCGGGCTGTGAGCTGAACGTCGCGATCCGGACGGTGGAGTTCCGCCCCGACGGGTCGGCGGTCCTCGGCGTCGGGGGCGGCATCACCGCAGACTCCGATCCCGACCGCGAATGGGACGAGTGCCTGCACAAGGCGGCGCCGATCATCGGCGCTATGCGTACCGGCGGCAGCGTTCGACGAGGATCTCTGCCAGTCGTTCCGGCTCGCTGACCATCAGGTCGTGGCAGGTGTCCATCGGAATGAGGGTCTGAACCGTTGCAAGTGAGTGATCTTTAGTGGTCACGCGACTTGCACCCCGTCTCGGGGTTGTTCGGCGGCCTTGCGGCTGCCTCCCTTCCGCGCTTCACGGCCACCAGCCCGGCTAGGCCGGGTCTTACGG
>NZ_JBOGDB010000108.1:0-32640 GCF_050701515.1 Mycobacterium sp.
GCTGCGAAAGGAAGACCTGCATCTGGCGTTCGCGTCGGGCACGGGCAACAAGATCATCCTGTTCGGGGCGCGGACCGGCCTCGACGGCATCGGCGGTGTGTCGGTGCTGGCGTCGGAGACGTTCGGCGGCGACGAGGGCGATGGTCCCGGCCGCAAGAAGCTACCGTCGGTGCAGGTGGGCGACCCCTTCATGGAGAAGGTGCTCATCGAGTGCTGCCTCGAGCTGTACGCCGCCGGCCTGGTGATCGGCATCCAGGATCTCGGCGGTGCCGGCTTGTCATGTGCCACATCGGAACTCGCATCGGCAGGTGACGGCGGCATGGACATTGAGCTGGACCGGGTGCCGCTGCGGGCGGCCAACATGACGCCGGCCGAGATCCTGTCCAGCGAGTCTCAGGAGCGGATGTGTGCCGTCGTCGCTCCCGAGAACGTGGAGAGGTTCCTGGAGGTGTGCCGCAAGTGGGATGTGCTCGCGACCGTCATCGGTGAGGTCACCGACGGTGACCGGCTGAAGGTCACCTGGCACGGCGAGACGGTCGTCGATGTGCCGCCGCGCACGGTTGCCCATGAAGGCCCGGTGTACGAACGCCCCGTCGAACGTCCGGACAGCCAGGACGCGCTCAACGCCGACACGTCCGCCAAGCTGCCGCGGCCGACCACCGGCGAGAACCTGCGCGCGACATTGCTTGCGCTGCTGGGCAGTCCGCACCTGTGCAGCCGGGCCTTCATCACCGAGCAGTACGACCGCTACGTCCGCGGCAACACCGTGCTGGCCGAGAATGCCGACGGCGGCGTCCTGCGCGTCGACGAGTCCACCGGCCGCGGCATCGCGGTGTCCACCGACGCGTCGGGCCGCTACACGCAGCTCGACCCGTATACCGGCGCCCAGCTCGCCCTCGCCGAGGCGTACCGCAACGTCGCGGTTACCGGCGCCACCCCGGTCGCCGTCACGAATTGCCTCAATTTCGGTTCTCCGGAAGACCCGGGCGTCATGTGGCAGTTCTCCGAGGCGGTCCGCGGTCTGGCCGATGGCTCTGCGGCCCTTGGCATTCCGGTGACCGGTGGCAATGTCAGCTTCTACAACCAGACCGGGACGACCGCCATCTTGCCGACCCCGGTCGTCGGCGTGCTCGGCGTCATCGACGACGTGACCCGGCGCATCCCGACCGGCCTGGGCAACGAGCCCGGCGAGACTCTGATGCTGCTCGGCGACACCCGCGACGAGTTCGACGGCTCCATCTGGGCGCAGGTCACCGCCGACCAGCTGGGCGGCCTGCCGCCCAAGGTAGACCTGGCGAGGGAGCAACTGCTTGCCGAGGTGCTCACCGCCGCCTCGCGTGACGGGCTGGTCTCGGCGGCCCACGACCTGTCCGAGGGCGGCCTCATCCAGGCGGTGGTCGAGGCGGCGCTGACGGGTGAAACCGGTTGCCGCATCCTGATTCCTGAGGGTGCGAACCCGTTTGTGACGCTGTTCTCCGAGTCTGCCGGGCGGGTGCTGGTCGCCGTCCCGCGCACCGAGGAGAGCCGATTCCGCGCCATGTGCGAGGCCCGCGGACTGCCGGTCACCCGCATCGGCGTTGTCGACCAAGCCAGCGACGAAGTCGAGGTGCAGGGCCAGTTCACGGTGTCCCTGGAGGACCTGCGCAGCACGTCGGACGGCGTGCTGCCCGGGTTATTCGGGTGAGTGCCCAAACAGAAAACATCACCGGCGAACCGGTCGCCGAGACCCGCGAGCCCAGACAACGACATCCGCTGCTGGTGTGGGCCTGGAGCCTGGTGCGACTCGACTTCGTCGGCGTCGGCTTCGGCGCGCTGTTCTTCTGTCTGTCGCTGACCCCGTCGCTGCTGCCCCGCGACTGGCTGTTCCAGGGCTTGATCGGCGGGCTCAACGCGGCCATCGGGTACGGAATCGGCGTGTTCGGTTCAAAGATGGTCCGCCGCTTCGTATTACGGCGCCGTGACTGGTGGCCGCCGCCGAAGCGGGTGCTGTACTGGATGAAGGCAGTGACCGTGGCGGGGTCGGCGACGGCGTGTGTGTTGATGCTGATCCCGGCGGCGGCGTGGCAACGGCAGGTGTCGGCGCTGATGGGCATGGAAGGGCCGGGCACGGCGGGCTACCTGCGCACGCTCGTCATCGCCGTGCTGGTCGGCGGCGTATGCGTCGCGGCGTCGAGGGTGCTGCTGGACGCGATCAAGACGCTGGCCCGCTGGCTGATCCGGCGCTGGCGGCTGCACGACGAGGTGGCGTTGTTCATCGGCACCGCGATCGTCGTGGTGCTGCTCGTCACGCTGATCAACGGCGTGCTGATCCGTGGCTTCCTGGCGGGTGCAAGCCGGGTGTTCCAACCGCAGAACACCACCACCCGCGCCGCAATCACGCAGCCCCTGGATTCCGAACGATCGGGCAGTCCGACGTCGCTCGCGCCGTGGGACACGCTGGGATTTCAGGGCCGCAACTTCGTGGCCACCGGACCCGACGAGGACGAACTCACCCGGCTCAATGGCAGGCCCGCCAAGGAACCCATCCGGGTGTATGCCGGCCTGCAGTCCGCCGACACCGATCAGGAGCGGATGGACGTCCTGGTCTCCGAACTCGAACGCACCGGTGCGTTCGAACGCGAGGTGTTGGTGATCATCCCGACCACCGGCACCGGCTGGATCAATCCCGTCGCCGCCAGGTCGATCGAGATGATGTACAACGGCGACACCGCTCTGGTCGGAGCGCAGTACTCCTACCTGCCGAGCTGGATTTCGTTTATGGGCGACCGGCAGAAGTCCATGGAGTTCGGCCGGATGATGATCAACACCATCCACCAGCGCTGGCAACAGCTCCTGCCCGAGCGACGGCCCAAGCTGATGCTGTACGGCGAGAGCCTGGGCTCGATGGCCGGGCAGGGCGCGTTCGGGTGGCTGCCCGACATCGCGCGGATGGGCTTCTCGTCCGTGTTGTGGGTGGGCCCGCCGAATACCAGCCCGCTGTGGAAGGGCATCACCATCCGCCGTGACCCGGGCACGCCGGAGGTCGAGCCGCGCTACGACAACGGCCGCACGGTGCGGTTCTCCCAGGCCACCGATGCGCGGGAAATCGCCGGGGACGCCGCACCACCCTGGGAGGGCACCAGGGTGCTGTTCCTGCAGCATCCCTCCGACCCGATCGTCTGGTGGTCGCCCGATCTGCTGTTTTCCCGGCCGGACTGGTTGAAGGAGCCACCCGGGCGGGACCGCACGGCGTCGATGCGGTGGTATCCGATCGTCACGTTCTGGCAAGTCAGCGCCGACATGACCAACGCGGTCGCGGTGCCGGCCGGGCATGGACACAACTACGGCGAGTACGTGCTGGACGGGTGGGCGGCCGTGGCGCCGCCCGACGGCTGGACCGCCGAGGACACCGAACGCATGCGGGTGGCGTTGGAGAAGACTGCCGCCAACGACGGGCCCGAGTATTAGTGCACCCCAAGCGGATCCGCCAAATCAGAGCGCTGACGCTGGCGGGCGGGTTGGTCGGTTGGGCCGGGTTGGTGGTTCCCCGGATACCACTGCGGGTGCACCCGGTGGTGCAGGCGATCCTCGGCGCCGGACTCGTCGCGGCGACCGGCGCCCCAGTTGGCCTGCGTCCGCCCGCATTGTGGTCGGGGCTGCGGCTGGGGTTGACCGCGGCGGCACCGGTGGCGGTCGGTGTGGCGGTTGCGGCGGCGCTGCGGCCGGTGCGGGTGGCGATGGCCGAGCGCGAACTGCCCACGCCCGCGGCGCGCTGGCTGTTGCTGCGGATACCGCTGGGCACGGTGTGGTCGGAGGAGGCCGCGTTCCGCGCTGCGTTGGGCACGGTCGCGGCCGAGGCGTTCGGACCGACAACCGGCCGGCTGCTGCAGTCGCTGGCGTTTGGGCTGTCGCACATCGCCGATGCCCGCAGCACCGGTGAGCCGGTGCTGCCCACCGTGCTGGCCACCGGCGCCGCGGGGTGGGCCTTCGCGCGACTGCGCGAGCGGTCCGGCAGTCTGGCCGCCCCGATGTTGGTGCATCTGGCGATCAACGAAGCCGGGGCGATCGTGGCGCTCGGCGTGCAGCACCGGCGCAAAACTCACGGGTTGATGGTCGGCTCCCCGAACTGCCGGCCCCAGACATAGTCGGTCAGCAGCGGGGTTGCGAATTCGAAGTGGTTGTACGGCGCGATGCTGTATCCGGTGTCCGTCACCAGATACGGCATCGGCCACAGCTCTCGGGTCACCTTCTGCCAGCATCCCGGCCGGCCCTCCGGCCCGCCCTTGGCGTTCACTCGCGGCAGGTTGTCGGGGTAGATGTACGGGTTTCCCGGGAGCAACACCGTGCCCGAAGACGCCAGCGAGTAGCCGTTGTCGCCGAGCACCCTGGCGATTTCCGGGCCGACCTCGGCGTAGTTGCGGGTCGTGCAGAAGATCATGCCCCGGTAGTCGTCGAGCAGTTTCGACGTCGGCAGCAGGTCTTCGGCACCGCGCACCAGATACGGCCCCGCGCGCTCGAAGCTGTCGGCAGCGGTGTTGCTGAAGCCGATCGCCGCCATCAGGACGGTGTCGATATTGCCGCGCTGGTCGTTGAACGTTCGCGCGGTCGTCACGGCATTCTCCAGGCCGGCCCACAGATCGGGGGAGGCGTCCGCGTAGACGTCGGCCAGATCGGCCACCCGCTGGGTGTCGTAGCGGATCTGCGGCATCCGTGGTTTCAGGTCGTCGAGGATCCGGTTCGCGTCGGCGAGTGAACTCCCGAACCGATCGCCCAGTCCGGTCAGCGCCTCCGCCGTTGCGGTCAACGTGGCGTTCAGCTTGACAGGATCGACCTTCTCGGCGATAGAGGTGACCGTCTCGAACAGCGTGTTGAACTCGGTGGTGACCGATGATGCATCGATCACGTCTTGACTCGAAATTCGCTGCGGTGTGGGGCTTTCCGGTGAGCTGAACGACACGTACTTGTTGCCGAACACCGTGGTCGCCGTGATGTCGGCGTTCACATTCGCCGGGATAAAGGAGATGTAACGGGGTTCGACGTTCAGCGTCAACCTGGCCTTGGTTGTGCCGTCGACATTGACCTGGTTGATGGCGCCGACCGTGCCGATCGCCACGCCGTTGTAGGTCACCTTCGAGCCGGGATCGACCACCAGGCCTGCGCGCGACGACAACAGGGTCACCTGCGTCGTCCGCGTGAGCTTGCCCTGGAACTGCAAATAGACCAACGTCGCCGCCGCCGCGAGGATCACCAAGGCCACCGCACCAGCCACCTTGTAGGGCGGATTGTGGCGGTCGACAAACACTTTGAGACCCTAAGGTATGTCCGGGCGCCGCGCCGCCGATCCGGCGAAGACGCGTGCGTCCGTCCTCGCGATCGCGGACTGGTTGCGCGACGAGAGGCGGCCGGCGCCCGAACGATCCGAGCTGGCCGCGGCGGTTCGGCTCACCGCCCGCACGCTTGCGGTGATCGCGCCGGGCGCCAGCGTCGAGCTTCGGGTGCCGCCGTTTGTCGCGGTGCAGTGCATTTCGGGGCCCAGGCACACCCGCGGCACACCGCCCAATGTGGTGGAGACCGACCCGCGGACTTGGCTGCTGCTGGCCACCGGGCTGCTCGGCGTCGGTGACGCGGCGGCCAGCGGAGCGTTGCGGCTGTCGGGATCCCGCGCGGGTGAGGTCGCCTCCTGGCTGCCCGTGGTCGAACTGCCGAAATGAGACGGCCGCCGCGGTTGTTATGCATTGCACGGCGACACTGCCGCCTCGATTCCGTGATCAGCCCGTGATGACCGTAGACTGAAGTCGTCACCCACCGCGCCCTGGGAGCAGCCCTATCGTGACCGGCCAGCAGACCGATCAAGAACCCCGCGAGGAGTGTGGCGTATTCGGCGTGTGGGCTCCCGGCGAAGAGGTCGCCAAGCTCACCTACTACGGCCTGTACGCCCTGCAGCATCGCGGCCAGGAGGCCGCCGGCATCGCCGTCGCCGACGGCTCGCAGGTGCTGGTGTTCAAGGATCTCGGGCTGGTCAGCCAGGTTTTCGACGAGCAGACGCTGGCCGCGATGGAGGGCCACGTCGCGATCGGGCACTGCCGCTACTCCACCACCGGCTCCACCACCTGGGAAAACGCCCAGCCGGTGTTCCGCAACACCGCCGCGGGCACCGGCGTTGCTCTCGGGCACAACGGCAACCTGGTCAACACCACCGACCTGGCCGCCCGTGCCCGCGAGGCCGGGTTGATCAACACCCGCGGAGCACGCGCCGCGACCACCGACTCCGACATCCTCGGCGCGCTGCTGGCACACGGCGCCGCCGATGCCACGCTGGAGCAGGCCGCCCTCGAGCTGCTGCCCACCGTGCGCGGCGCGTTCTGTGTGACGTTCATGGACGAGAACACCCTCTACGCGGCCCGCGATCCCTACGGCGTGCGGCCGCTGTCGTTGGGCCGGCTCGACCGCGGCTGGGTGGTCGCCTCCGAAACCGCAGCGTTGGACATCGTCGGCGCCTCGTTCGTCCGTGATATCGAGCCCGGTGAGCTGCTCGCCATCGACGCCGACGGCGTGCGCTCCAGCCGGTTCGCCCCGCCTCAGCCGAAGGGCTGCGTGTTCGAGTACGTCTACCTGGCCCGTCCGGACAGCACGATCGGCGGCCGGTCGGTGCACAAGACCCGGGTCGACATCGGCCGTCGGCTGGCCCAGGAACGGCCGGTCGAGGCCGACCTGGTGATCGGTGTCCCGGAATCCGGTACCCCGGCGGCGGTCGGCTACGCGCAGGAGTCGGGCATCCCGTTCGGGCAGGGCCTGACGAAGAACGCCTACGTCGGCCGCACGTTCATCCAGCCGTCGCAGACCATTCGCCAATTGGGCATCCGTCTCAAGCTCAATCCGCTCAAAGAGGTGATCCGCGGCAAGCGGCTCATCGTCGTCGACGACTCGATCGTGCGCGGCAACACTCAGCGCGCGCTGGTGCGGATGCTGCGGGAGGCCGGTGCGGTCGAGGTCCACGTCCGGATCGCGTCGCCGCCGGTGAAGTGGCCGTGCTTCTACGGCATCGACTTCGCGACGCCGGCCGAACTGATTGCCAACGCCGTCGAGAACGAAGACGAGATGCTCGAGGCGGTCCGGCATGCCATCGGCGCCGACACACTGGGCTACATCTCCCAACGGGGCATGGTCGAGGCCACCGAACAGCCCGCGACGCGGTTGTGCACCGCCTGCTTCGACGGCAACTACCCGATCGAACTGCCCAGCGAGACGGCGCTGGGCAAGAACGTAATCGAGCACATGCTCGCCAACGCTGCCCGCACGGGCATGCAGGCCGACAACGACAACGTGTCCCCACTGAGTCGGCCCTAGACTGTTCCGCGCGCGTCAGCCAAACCCGCAACCCGGGTCGGGCGCATCGGTGGACAGCGGTGCCCCGGCCGGATTGATGTAGAGGATCTGCAGAACCAGCGGCCCAGGGCCGACATTGCGGCCCATGTGCACATACTCCGGGCCGCCTTTTTCGGCGATGCTCTGTCCGGCCACATACAGGCCGTCCATCGTGCAGTCGGCCCGGTTGTGCATCAAGATCCCCTCTTTGACGACACCGAACAGCTCACCGCGGTGCGAATGCCAGCCGGTGCTGCCGCCGGGCGCCACGGTGATCTCCCGGAAGACGTAGTCCGTGCCCGCATCGGTCATCTGCCAGATCACGGTCCCGTCGGTGTCCCGCGGTGGGGTGGCGGCGGCGGTGCCCGGGAGTACTACCGATACGGCCGCGGTCACCGCCGTAGCCAGCGCAAACGAGCGAACGACATTCATGGTCGCTCACGTTGTCATACGGTGCCCGATCGTGCGCGATGTCGGCGAGAAAGCGGCGCATACCGTGCCGTGGCCCGGCCCGGTAGCCTGGGTCGCGATGACCGATCGCGCCGGACAACACGGCATCTCCTATGCATCGGCCGGGGTGGACATCGAAGCCGGTGACCGCGCCGTCGAACTCCTCAAACCATTGGCGATGAAGGCGACGAGGCCCGAGGTACGCGGCGGTCTCGGCGGCTTCGTCGGGCTGTTCGCGCTGCGCGGCGGGTACCGGGAACCGGTGCTGGCCTCCTCGACCGACGGGGTGGGCACCAAGCTGGCGGTGGCCCAGGCGATGGACAAGCACGACACCGTCGGACTCGACCTGGTCGCGATGGTCGTCGACGATCTGGTGGTGTGCGGCGCCGAGCCGCTGTTCCTGCAGGACTACATCGCCGTCGGCCGCACCGTGCCCGAGCGGGTGAGCCAGCTGGTCTCCGGTATCGCCAACGGTTGCGTGATCGCCGGCTGCGCGCTGCTGGGCGGCGAGACCGCCGAGCATCCCGGGCTGATGGCGCCCGACCACTACGACATCTCCGCGACCGGGGTCGGAGTCGTCGAGGCCGACGACGTGCTCGGCCCGGAGCGGGTCAAGCCCGGCGACGTGATCATCGCCATGGGCTCCACCGGCCTGCATTCCAACGGCTATTCGCTCGCCCGCAAGGTGCTGCTGGAGATCGACCGGATGAACCTGGCCGGCCACGTGGAGGAGTTCGGCCGCACGCTGGGCGAAGAACTGCTCGAGCCGACCCGCATCTACGCCAAGGACTGCCTGGCGCTGGCCGCCGAAACCCAGGTCCGCACGTTCTGCCATGTCACCGGCGGCGGCCTGGCCGGCAACCTGGAACGCGTCGTTCCGCACGGCCTGGTCGCCGAGGTGGACCGCGGCACCTGGACGCCCGCGCCGGTGTTCGGGATGATCGCCCAGCGCGGCCGCATCGAGCGTGCCGAGATGGAGAAGACGTTCAACATGGGTGTCGGCATGGTCGCCGTCGTCGCCCCGGAGGACACCGACCGTGCGCTGGCGATCCTGACCGCCCGGCACCTGAGCTGCTGGACCGTGGGCACCGTCAAGAAGGGCAGCAAGGACGGCGCACGCGTCCAACTCGTGGGCCAGCACCCACGTTTCTAAGAAGAACCCGGACTAGCGGCGCCAGTCGTTTTCGTCGGCCCAGTTGTCGTCGGCCAACCCGTCGGTGCCGTTGAGATCGTCGTCAGGCTCGGTAGCGCCCGACCCGGACAGCTCGCGCTGAAGCCGCTCGAAATCGGTCTGCGGTGAGCTGTATTTGAGCTCACGAGCAACCTTGGTCTGCTTTGCCTTTGCCCGGCCGCGGCCCATGGGGGGACCCCCTCGCGCAATAACGGAGCGGCCCAATTAGCAGGCGGCTCCGATCTGTGTGTCTTTATTGTCCTGCCAACACTTTACCGTGCCCGGCTCGCGTGCGCTGGCAGGCCCTTCTGAGCACCCGAGGCCTCATCGCGCCCCACCTCGCAGCCGTTCGACCGCCAACCGGCCCGCCCCGGTGACATCGGCGGCCGGCATCGAATCGGCGTCGATGACGGCGGGCACCTCGACCGCGCCGCCGGTGGTCAACGCGGTGTCGGCCGGAAGTCCGCGCTTGAGTAACGCCAGGCTGATGGGGCCGAGGTCGACGTGGTCGACGACGGTGCCCAGCCGGCCCACGGTGCGGCCGCCGGCCAGCACCGGGTCGCCGGTCGACGGCCGGTCGGTGGACCCGTCGAGGTGCAGCAGGACCATCATCCGCGGCGGTTTGCCCAGGTTATGGACCCGCGCGACGGTTTCCTGGCCGCGGTAGCAGCCCTTGTCCAGGTGCACCGCGCTGTCGATCCAGCCGACCTCATGTGGGATGGTCCGCTCGTCGGTGTCGACCCCGAGCCGGGGGCGCAACGCCGCCACCCGATGCGCTTCGTAGGCCCACACCCCGGCCCTGCGTACCCCTGCCGCGGTCAGCCGGTCCAGCCAGTCGCCGGCCTGCCGGCGCGGCACGACCAGGTCCAGCTCGATGTCCGGCGAGCTCATGCGGCGGACAAAGCCCCCATCGGGCAGGGCGACGGCGGTGGATTCCGCCGGTAGCGAATCCAGAGCAAGGGCGTCCAGCACGGCTGTGTCGGCGAGCCGGGGGCCCAGCAGCGACACCACGGCGAGGTCGGCCGGCTCGACCGTGACGTCGGACCAGAACACCATCTTGTGTAGATAGGCCAGCAGCGGCTCGCCCCGCGACGACTCGGTGTCCAGGTAGGTGATGTCGCCGAGCTCGGTCTGGATCCAGTGGTCCTCGACGCGGCCCTGGCCGTCCAGGCTCAGGTTCTGCGTGACGGTGCCATCTGGAAGGTCGCTGACGTGCTGGGTGGAGATCTCGTGCAACCAACTCTTGCGGTCGCCGCCGGTCAGGGTCAGCACCGCCCGGTGCGAGCGGTCCACCACCACGGCCTGGTCTGTCGCAGCGCGCTGCTCGCCGAGCGGGTCCCCGTAATGCCAGACGGCACCGGCGTCGGGACCCGCATCGGGGGCGGGAACTGCTGACATAGCTCCAACTGTACGGCGCTACGCTTCTTGCCCATGGCGAGCGAACCGGGGGTCGTGGTCACGCTCGACGGGCAGTTGCAGGACCCGCAGGCGCCCCTCCTGCACGCCGACGATCTAGCCGTCGTCCGCGGCGACGGGATCTTCGAGTCGCTACTGGTCCGCGACGGTCGCCCGTGCCTGCTCGAGGCGCATCTGGGGCGGTTGACGCAGTCGGCTCGTCTGATGGATCTGCCCGCACCCGATCTCCCGGCCTGGCGAGCAGCGGTCGCCACCGCGGCGTCGAGCTGGACGGCGCAGGGCGGCGAAGAGGGTGTGCTGCGGCTGATCTATAGCCGCGGACGGGAGAGCGGCGGGACACCGCCGGCCGGAGCCGCACGGCCGGCGACATCAGGCACGGCGTTCGTCATGATCGGTCCGCTGCCCGCCAGGGTGGCTGCCGCCCGCCAGGACGGAGTGGCGGCGCTGACGCTGGCCCGCGGCCTGCCTGCCGAGAGCGCCGGCGAAATGCCGTGGCTGCTGGCCGGCGCCAAGACGCTGTCGTACGCGGTGAACATGGCGGCGCTGCGCCATGCCGAACGCCACGGCGCGGGTGACGTGGTCTTCGTCAGCTCGGAGGGCCACATCCTGGAGGGTCCGCGGTCGACGGTGGTGATCGCCACCGCCGGAGAAGCAGGCAACCCCTGCCTGCTCACCCCGCCGCCGTGGTATCCGATCCTGCGCGGCACCACGCAGCAGGCCCTATTCGATGTCGCGCGCAATAAGGGCTACGACTGCGACTACCGGTCGCTGCGGCCCGCTGATCTCGTTGCCGCGCAGGGGGTTTGGCTTATTTCAAGCATTACGCTGGCCGCGCGGGTGCACACGCTGGACGGCAAGCCGCTGCGGCCGGCGCCGCTCGCTACCGAGCTCAGCGAGCTGGTCGACGCCGCGATCGTCAGCGATCGCTGACGGCGGAACCGGCCTAAAACCGCTTGTCGGGCTGCTGGTGCGCGAGTACGGTGCCTCGTACACAGGGAAGGAGGTGGTCCGACAAATTGATTGGCTTATGGACATGTGAGGTGGCTGCCCGCTAGCAGCACCAGGCGGATTTCGTTGCTCTTCGCGCAAGCGCTCATCGGCGAGTCAACCTGCGCGCGCTGGCGAATTCCCCGCAGCCACCCGGCCCCCGAGCCCCTCGGTTTTGTCCAACCAAGGAACTGCGGCTCGGGGGCCGCTCCATGTCTAGCCGCGGGTACTGGTGTCCGCTAGCCGGGTGCGCGATGATGCGGCGCATGCACCTGGTGTGGCGGCTCGCCGCAGTGCTGACCGCGGCTGCCCTCGCCGCCTGCGCTCCGGCGGCGGAGAGATCGCCTGCCGCGGGCTTGTCGCAATGTCAGAAGGACTCACTGGACACCCTGTACAAGGGCGTCTTCACGTTCGGCACCGACCAACCCGTTTACCCGCCGTGGTACATGGGCGACAACCGTCGCCGTTGAGTGTGTATGAGTGACACGCTCAGGCGGCGTCCCCGTGCGGGGTTTGGGTTCTGGCTTCACCGCCCACGGCCGCCGCTTGCGCAGGTCGGTCTTACGCGGGCTCGCCAGGCCAGCGTTATCGGCTGGTCTGGCCCGCCGTCTCCAGCGCTACCGCTGGAACTGCCGACGAACGGCGCCGTGGCCCCGACTGGACCACAACTGGCATATCCCGGCCAGTCACGGGGGATTAAGTTATGCCGCCAACCTATCTACGACGTACGACAAGCTCTGCTAGAACACACCCAAGCTCACTCGAATACACCCCAGCGGCAACAGCTCCTCACCCCGCCAACGGGGAAGGTTTCGAGTCGGCGCTGGCCTACGCCGTCGCCGGCAAACTGGGTTACGCCGGCGACGATGTTCGATGGGTGCGGGTGCCATTCGGCATCGCCATCACTGCGGGCCCAAAGACGTTTGACGCCAACCTTTCCCAGTTCTCCATCACCGAGCAGCGCAAGGCCGCGGTCGATTTCTCGTCGCCGTATTTCGCCGTGACGCAGGCCGTCGTCACGGTCAAGTCGTCACCGGCGGCCCGGGCGGACAGTCTCGACGATCTCAAGTCGCTCAAGCTGGGTGTGCAGGTCGGCACCACCAGCTGTACCGCGGCGACGGCGGTGGGCAGCGGTGTCCCGGTGACCGTGTACAACACCAACGGCGACGCGAAGATGGCGCTGTCCGACGGCGAGATCGATGCGTTGGTGGCCGATCTGCCGACCGCCTCGCGGTCGCCGGAGAGTTGCGCGACGGCACGCTGGCCCGATTGCAGCAGCAATGGCTCGCCGGTGCCGGTAAGGCGCCGGTGCTCAGCTAACCGGGCCCGGCGCCAGCGACGCGCACGCTTGCACGGCCTTCTCCCAGGTCGCTTGATCGACCCCGGGTGGCGGGCCGCCCGGGCCGGGCGGCGGAGTCGGCACGTCGTGCCGGGCCAGGCAGCCGGCATAGGTGCCGTGGCGGGGTGCCTCCGCCGGCGGCGGGGTCTGCTGCGATGGAGCGGTGTCCGACGAACAGCCCGCGAACGTGGCCACGGTGGTGGCGGCCACGAGCGCGCTCAGCATCACTTTGGCCCTAGACAATTTGATCCGCATCCTCCATCGACACCGGGCCAACGTACCGTTGCGCGAACTCCTCACCGGGCACCGGCCACCGTTCGCCACCGCTGCCTTTCACCACCCAGTCCCCGGGTGCGGTTGTCACCGGACCTTCCAGAGTGTCGACGATCTCACCCTTACGTGCCGGCGTGGCCCGGACGAATCCCGTTCGCTCATAACGATTTCCGTTGACCTGCTGATACGTCGACCGGAACTTGTCGTCACGTACTGACCAACTGTCTCCATCCGAGTCGCGGACTTCCCAGTCGCCAGCGTCGGCGTGCATGGTGTCGCCACCATGCGAGGTCCATGTCCACGGGTCGCGATGTTGCACCGCGGTCACTGTTCCGGCGCGGCGGAACCACGCCCATCGGGGTGTGTTGCTTTGCTTAGCCGACAAATCGCGTCAACCGCGCCGATAAATGTGGCACCAGTCCGCCGTCGGCATCGACGCGTTCCTCAACGTAGGCCAAATCGCCGCCCTCGACGATGCCGTACAACCGTTTGGCGCCGCCCACCAGCATTCCCGACTTGCTGCGGGCCAGCGCGTCGGTGACCAGCTCCCACGACGACTGGGTGCGCGGCTGGCCGTAGAACAGCTCGACGTAGCCGGCGGAGTGCGCCAGCAGCAACTCGATGGCCTGCGACTCGGACGCATCGTTGGGGTCGTTGACGAAGCGCCAGTAGCCGGTCTCGCGCAGCCCGCGCGCCTGGTAATCACCGGTTTCGGTCAGCCGCCAGGACCGCGCTTCCCAAATCAGGTAGTCGCCGCCGTCGTGGGACACCACGATCTGCTGACCGAACCGGTAGTCACCCTGTGCTCCACGGCCCTCGCCCTCGCCGCGCCACACACCCACCAGCGGCAGCAGCGCGAGCAGTGCGTCGTTCAGGTCGGTGCCTTCGCGGAGGTTGGCGGTGTCGGCGGGCGCCGGAAGATCTGGGAACACCGGGATATTGCGGGCTGCTGTCGCCTTGGCCCGTTCCGCCGCAGCGGAGACCGCCTGGTCGCCCGAACCAGCAGCGACAGGGCCGTCGGCAGAGGTCACGATTCGTCGGTGATGAGCCGATACAGCGCGTACAGCGCGAACCAGGTGATGACCACGGTGGTCGCCACAAGCAGGATCTCGAAGATCAACACCACGGCCGTGAGTCTAGTCTCCGGCCGGATGGTCTCGCCGGTTAGGCACGGCCGATGGCCTGACTCCTCGTCGGCACGTGCCGTGCCGCCTTCGTCGTCAGGCGACCTTGACGTCGACCTCGTGGATGCCCGCGCCGGACGGTGCCACGCTGGCGTCGCCGTTGCCCGCCGGGGACAGCGCGCGCAGCGTCCACGTGCCCGGGGCGGCGAAGAACCGGAAGTCACCGGTCGCCGATGCGACGACCTCGGCGGTGAACTCGTCGGAGGAGTCCAGCAGGCGCACGAACGCGCCGCCGACAGACTGACCGGAGCCGTCAACGACCCGACCGGTGATCACCGTTTCCTTCTCCAGGTCGACGCCGGCCGGCAGCGTCTGTCCTTGCTTCGGTGCAGAGCACATATCAACTTCCCAACTCGATCGGGGCACCCACCAGGGAGCCGTATTCCGTCCAACTGCCGTCGTAGTTCTTGACGTTCTCGTGGCCCAGCAGCTCGCGAAGCACGAACCAGGTGTGCGACGAACGCTCACCGATCCGGCAGTACGCAATGGTTTCCTTCGAGCCGTCCAGCCCGGCCTCGGCGTACAACGTGCCCAGGTCGTCATCCGACTTGAAGGTGCCGTCCTCGTTCGCTGCCTTGCTCCACGGAACGTTGATCGCGCCGGGAATATGCCCGGGCCGCTGGCTCTGCTCCTGCGGCAGGTGCGCCGGGGCCAGGATCTTGCCGGAGAACTCGTCCGGGGAGCGCACGTCGACGAGGTTCTTGGCGCTGATCGCCGCGATGACCTCGTCGCGGAAAGCGCGAATGCTGTTGTCCGGCTGTTTGGCGGTGTAGCTGGTCGTCGAACGGTTCACCGGGTCGCTGGACAGCGGCCTGCCGTCGAGCTCCCATTTCTTGCGGCCGCCGTCGAGCAGCTTGACCTTGTCGTGGCCGTAGAGCTTGAAGTACCAGTACGCGTAGGCGGCGAACCAGTTGTTGTTGCCGCCGTAGAGGATCACGGTGTCGTCGTTGGCGATGCCGCGATCGGACAGCAGCTTGGAGAATTGCTGGGCATCGACGAAGTCGCGTTTGACCGGGTCCTGCAGGTCGGTCTTCCAGTCCAGCTTGACCGCGCCGGCAATGTGTCCGCCGTCGTAGGCGGTGGTGTCCTCGTCCACTTCGACGAAGACGGTGTTCGGCGCTTCGAGATTGCTCTCGGCCCAGTCGGCCGTGACCAGGATATCGGAGCGAGCCATGAAGGAAATCCTTTCGGTTGCTTGGTATTTGAAGATTTACGCGGGGTTGGGCCGCAGGCGTGCGACCAACGGGTAGAGCTGGCAGCCAAGGCAGATGGCGAAGGCGGCGTTGAGAAAGGCGGCCACCAGCGCGAAGCCGGTGGCGACCAGGCCCACCGTGGTGACGCCGGTGGCGAACCCGATGACGCCGACGGCGGCGAAGACGAACCCGACGAGCTGCGCGAACTTCAACGGCGGCGCCGGTTCTCGTTCGGTGACCGGTCCGAGCCGGGGAGCGACGAGGCTCGCGAACAGCCGGCCGTACGGATGCCGGCGCGGCCCGCCCGCCGCGCCGATCGTGAACACCACGGCTTGCAGGCCCAGGATGACGGCGGCGACGCCGGGGCGCAGCGCCGAGACGATCAGCGCCACCGTCAGCACCGCCGTGGTGACCCAGGCGGTGAATCGGGGTCCGCGGACGTCCACCTGGTCGTTCGCGGCATTGGCCTTGGTGGGTAGTGGCATGAAGTCACACTCCTGTTGCGTGGATGGGCTGGTTGTGAGCAGGCCACATGGGCTGCTCCGAGCGAGCGCGCGTAGATCGCGCAGCGGCGCTCAGCAGCTACAACAACAACAGCAAGAACCCGCGACGCGGCACAGATCGACTGCGCGGCGCTTGGTGAGCATCACCTCAAGGCGGGCGGACACGACCGACAGCTTACCCAATGACGTAGTGATCAAGCCAACAGCGGTTCCAGCGCCGACCGCAGGTCAGCGGCCGTGGGTACGCCCGCCGTGCGGTACCGCTGGCGGCCGTCGGCGTCGAAAATGAATGTGGTCGGCAGTGACAGCACCGAAAGACGCCGGGCCGCGGCGGGATTGGCGTCCATGTCGATCTCGACATGCGCCACCTCGGGCAGCTCTCCGCACACTTGATCGACCACCCGTCGCACTCCTGCGCACGGACCGCACCACACCGCGCTGAAATGCACGACCGTCGGTCCGGTGCGGGACAAGCCCAGGTCGGAGGTGTCGACATCGGCGACCTCGGCGGCCTCCCGCAGCAGTCCGGCCCGCAGGGCGAACATCCTGTTGATCACGTAGGCCATCCCGAATGCCGCGATCAGCACGGCGATCACCACGGCCAATGAAGAGTTCATGATTGTCTGAACTCCTCCAGCGTGATGGTTACTCCCTCGGCGATGCCCTCGATGATGACGTCGGAGCCGCGCGCCCCTTGGCTGGTCGGCGCGATGCCGAACGGCAGCTTCTGCCTGGGCAGGGTGGAGCTGAACGCGGCCAGCACGGCGGCCTTCTTGTCGTCGGGAACCTGCTGGTCGGCGGTGCCGGCGCCGGTGAGCACGCCGGTGGCGGTGAACACCAGCGTGGTCTGCTCGGGGCCGACAACCGACAGGTCAACCGCGATGCTGACCTTCTTGTCGTAGTCGGCCGCCCTGGGGGTCCCGGTGAAGACCAGCCCCCGGTTGCTGGAGATGCCCGACTCGGTGGTGCCGCCGGTGGCGTCGTTGGTTTCCCTCGACGGGGCCTCGACCAACAGGTCGGGGATGCCCATGAAGCGGCCCACATGGGTGGAGTCGATGATGATGCGGCTCTCCACCTTGCCGACCGGCAACTTGGCGTCGGGCCGGACCAGCCAGGACGCCTCGGTCAGGTCGATCGAGTGCAGGGTGGTCTGCAGCGACGCCTTGCCGACCACGGCGTGATCAACACCACTGGCCCGGATCTCCACCTCGTCGTAGTGGCGACGCATCGCCTGGGTGATGAACGGGAACCCGAGGATGGCCACGGATGGATCCCACTTCAGCCCGTTCTCGCTGCGAACGGTCCTGGCCAGCCGATACTCGGCGTAAATGGCCGCCCCGAAATCGGCCCCGACGGCGCCCACCGCCACCGCGGCCACCGTCGACACCGCACCGATCAGCAGCTTGCGCACCCGCACATTCTTGCCGATCGTCCGAACCGCGCCCGCTCAGCGCGGCTAATCAGCAGGTGGCACGCTATCGTTAGAGCACCGCAGGCCGGTAACGGCCGAATGTCGGCCATGAATCTGGGAGATATCCCGGACGACGAAGTCCGGAATCATCTTCTCAGCGCGCTGGAGGCCCCGTTGGATCTGCTGCTGTTGACCGTCGACCCGCATCCGGAGTCGGTGCTGCCCTCGTTGTCGCTGCTCGCGCACACCGTGCGAACCGCGCCGACCGAGGTGTCCTCCCTGCTGGAGGCCGGCAGTGCGGATGTGGCGATCGTCGACGCACGCACGGACCTGGCCGCCGCGCGCGGGCTGTGCCGACTGCTGGGCACGACCGGGACATCGGTTCCCGTGGTGGCCGTGGTGAACGAGGGCGGCCTGGTTGCGGTCAACGTCGAGTGGGGGCTCGACGAGATTCTGTTGCCGAGCACCGGACCCGCCGAGATCGACGCCCGGCTGCGGCTGCTGGTAGGGCGCCGCGGTGGGGTTGCCAGCCAGGAGGGCCTCGGCAAGGTGAGCCTCGGCGAACTGGTCATCGACGAAGGCACCTACACCGCGCGACTACGGGGCCGGCCGCTGGACCTCACCTATAAGGAATTCGAGCTGCTGAAGTATCTGGCCCAGCACGCCGGCCGGGTATTCACCCGGGCGCAGTTGCTTCAGGAAGTGTGGGGCTACGACTTTTTCGGCGGCACCCGCACCGTCGACGTGCACGTTCGGCGGTTGCGCGCCAAGCTCGGCACTGAATACGAGTCGTTGATCGGCACCGTCCGCAATGTCGGATACAAGGCGGTACGTCCGGCCCGGGGCCGGCCGTCGGCACCGGGATCGGATCTGCCCGACGACGTCGACGACACCAATGGGTATGACTCCGCCGCCGACGGCCTGCCCGATTTCGGTGACAGCGGCTCGCCGGTGGTGGACCCGCTGCAACACAGTCAGTGACGGGTCCGGATGTCGCCGGCCGAGCGGCTCCGGTGATCCGCTGGCGGTCGGGGCTGTCCGACACCGACCAGCAGCAGGTTCGCGACCTCATCTCCGCGGCAACCGGCGCTGACGGCGTCGCGCCCGTCGGCGACCAGGTCTTGCGCGAGCTGGCCCATGACCGCACCAGGCATCTGCTGGCGGGCGACGGCGACCCCAACGGCGAAGTCGTCGTCGGCTACCTCAACCTCGCATCCGCGACCGGCGAAGGCCCGGCCATGGCGGAGCTGGTCGTGCACCCGCAGTGGCGCAGGCGCGGTATCGGTTCGGCGATGGCCCGCGCGGCGCTGGCGGAGGGCGGCAGCGGCGTCCGCATCTGGGCGCACGGCAACCTGGAGCCGGCGCGCGCAACGGCGGCCGCCCTGGGCCTCACGGTGGCGCGCGAGCTGCTGCAGATGCGCCGACCGCTTCCCGGAGCCGGCTGGCCGGCGACATCAAACACAGCCCTGCCCCCGACGACGGTCCCCGCCGGAGTTCGCGTCGCCAGCTACGGCGGTCCGGGCGACGACGCCGAGCTGCTGCGGGTCAACAACGCCGCGTTCGCCTGGCACCCCGAGCAGAGCGGCTGGACGCCGGCCGACATCGCCGAGCGCCGCAACGAGCCGTGGTTCGACCCCGCCGGACTGTTCATGGCCTTCGACGAACACAGCGGCAGACTGCTGGGCTTCCACTGGACCAAGGTGCACAACCACGATCTCGGTGAGGTGTACGTGGTCGGCGTCGACCCGGCCGCGCAGGGCCGCGGCGTTGGCGCGACGCTGACACTGGCCGGGCTGCATCACCTCGCCGAGCGGCTGTCACAGGCGGAGCAGCCGACCGTGATGCTCTACGTCGAGGCAGATAACTCGGCCGCCGTGAACACCTATCGGCGGCTCGGCTTCGAGGTGTTCGGCGTCGACGTCGCCTACGCGGCCGCGGGGGGCCGCTAGCAGGAAATTAGCCGAACGTGTTCACGACTCGTTCACCCGCCGTCACCCATCCGTCCACCGCGGCCGCATACGTTGCCGGAGGGTTTGAAGGCGTCAACGAAAGTGGGATAAGTGAAGCGCAACAGCATTGGCAAATCGCTCGGCACGACACTGTCCGCGACGGCGATCGTCGCGCTGACGCTGTCCGCGTGCGGCAGTGACAACAACCCGGGAGCGACGGACCCGGGTGCCTCCGCGCCGGGAGAGTGCGGCGGCAAGAGCTCGCTCACCGCAGAGGGTTCGACGGCGCAGCAGAACGCCATCGCGGAGTTCAACAAGGTGTGGGGGGAGGTCTGCTCGGGCAAGAACCTGTCGTACAACCCGACCGGTTCGGGCGCGGGCCGCGAGCAGTTCATCGCCAACCAGGTTGACTTCGCCGGCTCGGATTCGGCGCTGAACGACGATCAGGTGAAACAGGCGGCCGACCGCTGCGGCGGCAACCCGGCGTGGAACCTGCCGCTGGTGTTCGGGCCGGTGGCGTTGGCCTACAACATCGAGGGCGTCGACAAGCTCGTCGTCAACGGTGACGTGCTCGCCAAGATCTTCCAGGGTCAGATCACCAAGTGGAACGACCCGGCCATCGCCGCGCTGAATGCGGGCACCAACCTGCCCAACGCCAACATCGCGCCGATCTACCGGTCGGACTCGTCGGGCACCACCGACAACTTCCAGAAGTATCTGGCCGCCGCGGCCCCGCAGACCTGGACCAAGGGCTCCGGCAGCGAGTTCCAGGGCGGCGCCGGTGAGGGCGCGCAGAAGTCGGCAGGTGTGGTGCAGGCCGTGCAGGCCACGGCGGGCTCCATCGGCTATGTGGAGCAGGGCTTCGCCGAGCAGGCCGGGGTGCCGTTCGCGCAGATCGACAGCGGCGCAGGCGCGGTCGAGCTCACCGACGAGTCGGCGAAGAAGGCGATCGACGCCGCGAAGTTCGCCGCCGAGGGCAACGACCTGGCGCTGGACCTGAACTCGCTGTACGCCACCAAGGAGCCCGGCGCCTACCCGCTGGTGCTGGCCACCTACGAGATCGTCTGCTCGCAGGGCTACGACGCCGACACGTCGGCAGCGGTCAAATCCTTCCTGACGGTCGCCGCCAACCAAGGGCAGGGCGGGCTCTCTGCCGCCGGCTACGTCCCCCTTCCCGACGCGTTCAAGGAGCGCTTGGTCAAGTCCGTCGACGCAATTGCGTAGTTACGTGGCGCGCCAGCTCGAATGCGGTGAGGATGGGTGCCGGACCGATGACCGATAGGCTCGATGTGACGGAATCTAACGGGCTGCCCAATCCGGCCGACGCGGGTTCGGGTGAGGTTCTCGCCTCACCCTTCCCCGAACCCACACCTATCTCCACCGATCCCTCGAAGCACGCCAGAGTTCGTCTGGGGGACCGGATCTTCCGCGGACTGGCGGAAGGTTCGGGGATTTTCATTGTCGTCCTGATCGCGGCGATCGGGGCGTTTCTGCTCTGGCGCGCCATTCCGGCGCTGGCCCGCAACCAGGAGAACTTCTTCCTCTACAGCGGCAACTGGATCACCACCGACACCTCGGCGATGCACTTCGGCATCCTCGACCTGCTTCAGGTCACGGTATCCGTGTCGGTCTTCGCGCTCGTCCTTGCGATGCCGGTGGCGCTCGGCATCGCGATCTTCCTGACGCAGTACGCGCCCCGCCGGGTGTCGGGTCCGCTGGGCTACATGGTGGACCTACTGGCCGCCGTGCCGTCGATCATCTACGGGGTGTGGGGCCTGTATGTGCTCGCCCCGGCGCTCAAACCGATCGCGTTGTGGCTCAACGAAAACCTGGGCTGGCTGTTTCTGTTCAAGACCGGTAACGCGTCGGTGGCCGGCGGCGGCACGATCTTCACCGCCGGCATCGTGCTGGCGGTGATGATTCTGCCGATCATCACCGCGGTCACTCGCGAGGTGTTCGTCCAGACACCGCGCGGCCAGATCGAGGCGGCTCTCGCGCTGGGCGCCACCCGCTGGGAAGTTGTGAAGACCACGGTGTTGCCGTTCGGCATGTCGGGCTACATCAGTGGGGCGATGCTCGGCCTCGGTCGCGCGCTCGGTGAAACCGTCGCGCTGCTGATCATCCTGCGCGGCACCCAGCAGGCCTTCGGGTGGTCGTTGTTCGACGGCGGCTACACGTTCGCCAGCAAGATCGCCGCCACCGCAAGCGAATTCAACGACCAGTACAAGGCCGGCGCATACATCGCCGCCGGGCTGGTGCTGTTCGTGTTGACGTTCGTGGTGAACTCGCTGGCCCGCGCGGCGGTGGCCGGAAAGGCACCAAAATGACCTCGACACTGGATCGACCCGTCAAGGTGACCACGTTCAAGGGCGTAAGCCTGCGCCGCAAGATCGCCAACAATGTCGCCACGGTGCTGGTCACGTTGTCGGTTTTGGTCGCATTGGTTCCGCTGTTGTGGGTGCTGTACTCGGTGATCGTCAAGGGCTTCAAGGCGCTCACCTCGCCAATTTGGTTTACCAACTCGCAGGCAGGCATGACGGCATTCCAGGTGGGCGGCGGTGTCTACCACGCCATTGTCGGAACGGTGTTGCAGGGCCTGGTGTGTGCGGCCATCTCGATCCCGATCGGAATTTTCGTCGCAATTTACCTGGTCGAGTACGGCGCCGGCACACCGCTGGGCAAGCTGACCACCTTCATGGTGGACATCCTCACCGGCGTGCCGTCGATCGTCGCGGCGCTGTTCATCTACGCCCTGTGGGTGGCGACGCTGGGGTTCGGCAGATCGGGCTTCGCGGTGTCGCTGGCGCTGGTGCTCCTGATGGTTCCGGTGATCGTCCGCGCCACCGAGGAGATGTTGCGCGTCGTGCCGATGGACCTGCGTGAGGCCAGCTATGCACTCGGTGTGCCGAAGTGGAAAACCATTGCGCGGATTGTCATCCCGACGGCATTGTCGGGCATCGTCACCGGCATCATGCTGGCGCTGGCCCGGGTGATGGGCGAGACGGCGCCGCTGCTGGTTCTGGTGGGTTACTCGCAGGCGATGAACTTCGACATGTTCAGCGGCTTCATGGGCTCGCTACCCGGGATGATGTACGACCAGACGTCGGCGGGCGCCGGCGCCATCGCCGTGCCGACCGATCGGTTGTGGGGCGCCGCCCTGACATTGATCCTGTTGATCGCCATACTCAATATCGGGGCACGGTTCGTCGCCAAGATCTTTGCCCCCAAGAAGGTTTAGGAGCACGCGTGGCCAAGCGGTTGGACCTCAAGGACGTCAACATCTACTACGGCTCGTTCCACGCCGTGGCCGATGTCTCGCTGGCCGTTCAACCCCGCAGTGTGACGGCGTTCATCGGGCCGTCCGGCTGCGGCAAGTCGACGGTGCTGCGCACGCTCAACCGCATGCACGAGGTCATCCCCGGGGCGCGGGTCGAGGGCTCGGTGCTGCTCGACGGCGAGGACATCTACGGTCCCGGGGTGGACCCGGTTGGTGTGCGCAAGACGATCGGCATGGTGTTCCAGCGGCCGAATCCCTTCCCCACCATGTCGATTCGGGACAACGTCGTCGCCGGGCTTCGGCTGCAGGGGGTGCGCAACAAGAAGACCCTGGATGATGTCGCCGAGCGATCACTCCGAGGCGCCAACCTGTGGACCGAGGTCAAGGACCGGTTGGACAAGCCGGGCGGCGGGCTCTCGGGCGGTCAGCAGCAGCGGCTGTGCATCGCGCGGGCCATCGCCGTGCAGCCGGACGTGCTGCTGATGGACGAGCCGTGCTCGTCGCTGGATCCGATCTCGACGCTGGCGATCGAGGATCTGATCGCCGAGCTCAAGCAGGACTTCACCATTGTGATCGTCACGCACAACATGCAGCAGGCCGCCCGGGTGAGCGATCAGACCGCGTTCTTCAACCTCGAGGCGACCGGCAAGCCGGGCCGGCTGATCGAGCTCGACGACACCGAGAAGATCTTCTCCAACCCCAGCGAGAAGTCCACCGAGGACTACATCTCCGGCCGCTTCGGCTGACAGCGGGCTACTGCGGGGCGGGAACGTCCTCCTCGTCCGGATACTTGCCGGTGACCTGGAAGATCACCCGTCGAGCCACTTCGACCGCGTGATCGGCGAACCGCTCGTAGAACCGACCCAGCAGGGTGACGTCGACGGCCGCGGCCACGCCGTGCTTCCATTCTTTGTCCATCAGCACCGTGAACAGGTGACGGTGCAGGTCGTCCATCGCATCGTCTTCTTCGCTGATCCGGGCCGCCTTCTCCGGGTCGCGGGTCACCAGTACCTCCTGCGCGGCGTTCCCCAATTCGACGGCGACCCTGCCCATTTCGGCGAAATAACCGTTGACCTCTTCGGGCAGGGCGTGCTGCGGATGACGACGCCGGGCGATCTTGGCGACGTGCAGCGCCAGGGCTCCCATCCGGTCCACGTCGGCGACGATCTGGATCGAGCTGACGATCGCCCGCAGGTCCCCGGCCACCGGCGCCTGCAGTGCCAGCAGCACGAAGGCGCTCTCCTCGGCCTTGGCGCTCATGCTGACGATCTGCTCGTGATCGGTGATCACCTGTTCGGCCACCACCAGATCGGCTTGCAGTAGCGCTTGCGTCGCCCGCTCCATCGCGGCACCCGCCAGCCCGCACATCTCGCCGAGCTGTGTCGTTAGTGCTTCTAATTGCTCATGGTAAGCGGTTCGCATATGTCCAGCCTACGGGCTCAACCGCGGAATCGTCACGATGCACACGGTGAACGAAAGGTGAATGCGACCTGCCCAAATGTTGCTTACTCGCAGGTGGTGTCGGCGGCGTTGGTGACGCTGAGGTCCTCGGGCAGTTGGGTCGGCGTGCCGCCGGTGTCGTGCGAAACCTGCACCTGCACCGACGAGCCGCTCGGCTCGGGAGGGCTGACCGAATTGAAGTCCGACCCGAGCACCACCTGCACGACCTCACCCATGCCGGTGACACGTTCGATGGTCGGATCGGCGAAGGCCGATGCCACCGTCGCGGCGGCCTGTTCGTTGCCCGGGGAGAAGAACACCGTCGTCGAAGAAAGCGGACCCGGGTAGTCGTCGGGCTCGTCGACGTTGAAGCCGTGCTGCTGCAGTTCGCTGGTCGCGGTCGCACCCAGCCCGTCCTGGCCCGTCGAATTCGAGACCTTCACGGTCACCGCTGTTGGGTCGGTGGTGACGGCGTCCACCACCTCGCCGCCGTTGGCGGAGGGCTCCGGGGTAGGTGTCTCGATTGTCGTCGATTCGGGTGTGCCGGGTACCGGCGTGTTGTCGGCGTTCTTCTCTTCCGGCAGCGGGTCGTCGTTGATGATCGCGTCGAATATCGCCCGGTTGTCTTCCTCGCGCAGGTGCTCGTTGCCGTACTCGTCCATGTATCCCGTGGTCGGGACGGTCAGGAACGTGATGCGCCCCGCGGCGATGTTCTGCAGCGACTGACCGAGTTCCACCAGTTCCTTGGTGCCGATGTTGTCGACGAAGCTGTCGTCGATGAACTGGTTGACCACATTGTTGAGCTTGCTCAGCGAGAAGAAGACTTCCTTGGAGATCATCGACCGCAACAGCGACGACAGGAACAGCTGCTGGCGCTTGATGCGGCCGTAGTCGCCGTTGGCTTCGGTGGTTATCTGGCGAGCCCGCACGTAGTTCAGCGCGGTATGCCCGTCGATGATCTGGCGCCCGGCGTTGGGCAGGATCGTGCCCAGCTCGTAGTCCTCGAGCGGCGTGGTGCTGCACACCTCGACTCCGCCCAGTGCGTCGACCATCTTGGAGAATCCGGCGAAATCGACGGCCATGAACCGGTTGATGGACAGGCCGGACAGCTTCTGGATGGCCTTGACCAGACACTTGGGGCCGCCGAAGGAAAAGGCCGAATTCAGCTTGGTTTCGGTGTAGATCTCATCGGGACCATAGGTCCCGGTTTCTTCGTCGTACAGCGGGCCGTACTCACGGGTGTCGGGATTCCACGGTTCGCACTCCATCGGCTCGATGGCCAGATCCCGCGGAAACGACACTGCGACAACGCGTTCCCGGTTCGCCGGAATGTTGACCAGCATGATCGTGTCGGAGCGGGCTCCGCCGGCATCCTCGGGAGTGCCCGCGCCCATGTCGAGGTTCTCGCCCAGGCGGCTGTCCACACCGACGATGAGGAAGTTCTCGTCGCCGAATTGTGCGTTGGGATCGACGATGTCGCGCGAATCCGGATCGAGCGCCGAAATCCGGTTCAGCATGTTGTTCTTCGTGGATTGCCACTGCCATGCGCCGCCGGTCAGCGCCAGCGCAATCACGGCGAAGCATGCCGCCAACGAGCGTCCGGCCAGAACGAACCGGCGTTTGCCGCGGTGCGGCTTGAGGCGGAGCGGTGCGGGCGGGGGGTCAACGTCGCGTCTCGGTGGGATCCGTGCCGCGGGCATTCGTTCCGCGGCGATCCGCTCCAGCCGCGCCCGCCGCAACTCCGCGAGGTCGGGCACCTCGGAGGGGTACACCGCGGGAATGACCTCGGTGTCCGGGTCGTCCGCATAGTCGGCTCGCGGCGGGGGCGCCGCCGGTTCGGGGTCGGGTGCGGCCCGGTGGCGGGTCGGAAGATCGGGCGGAGCGGTTCCGGTGACCCTGGCAATGAGGTCGGCCACCGTGACGCCGTCGGTGTGGCTGCCGGTCGGCTCGGATGTGTTGTCGTCGGCAACAGAATGGCGTTCCCATGGCGCGGCAGCTCGCGAAGGCCGCGGAGTTCGGGTAAGCCATCGGTTGTCGTCGTCGAAGTCGGACGCCCGTGGACGGCCAGGAGTGGCGTTATCGCCGTCACTCATGTCCTTATCGGCCTCCGACTCTGTGAGCAGCGTGCGCGTCGGTGCGCATGAATCGCTGCGCTGCCGCCACGTGTCTTGTAGCAGCACTCTGCGTGGCTCCGCCACCGGAGCCACAAACGACGAGACTCATATCGTACTTAGACATCCTGAGAGACGTAATGCCGAGATGGTCTCGGTTCAGCCTCCGGAGTGCATAACCTCTGCGCCGGCGGGCACCGTGCAGTCGTCGGGGTCGGTCAGCCAGCCCTCCGGCAGTGCCACCGCGGCGGGGGAGCCCTGTCGCCCACGGGGTCCCAGTGCGGCCACCGGGAACGGCACGTCGGCATCCGGCTTTTCGAGCAGCGCGTCAAGCTCGTCGAGGGTCTTGACCAGCGCCAATGCCCGCCGCAGCTCGGCTCCGGCCGGAAAGCCGTGCAGGTACCAGGCGATGTGCTTGCGAATGTCGCGCATCCCCTTGTCCTCGCCGAAGTGGGCGGCCAGCAGCTCACCGTGCCTGCGAACGATCGCCGCGACCTCGCCCAGCGTCGGTGCCGGGGCGCTGTCGCGTCCGCTGAAGGCCGCGGACAGTTCGGCGAACAGCCAGGGCCGGCCCAGACAGCCGCGGCCGATGACGACGCCGTCGCAGCCGGTGGTGGCCATCATGGCCAGCGCATCGTCGGCTTCGAAGATGTCGCCGTTGCCGAGCACAGGAACGCTGGTCACGTGCTGTTTGAGCTGGGCGATCTGGTCCCAGTCGGCGGTTCCGGAGTAACGCTGCGCTGCCGTCCGGGCGTGCAGCGCGATGGCCGCGGCGCCCTCCTCGGCGGCGATCCGACCGGCATCCAAGTGGGTGCGGTGGGCGTCGTCGATGCCGATTCGGAACTTCACGGTGACCGGGATGTTCGACCCCTCGGTCGCACGCACCGCGGCGGCCACGATCTGCCCGAACAGCCGACGCTTGAACGGCAAGGCCGCGCCGCCGCCGCGCCGGGTCACCTTGGGCACCGGGCAGCCGAAGTTCATGTCGATGTGGTCGGCCATGCCCTCGTCGACGATCATTTTCGCCGCGGCGAATGTGGTGTCCGGATCGACGCTGTAGAGCTGCAGCGACCGCGGCGACTCCCCCGGCCCGAACGTCGTCATGTGCATCGTGACCGGGTGCCGCTCGACGAGCGCGCGTGCGGTCACCATCTCGCACACATACAGCCCGCTGACCGTGCCGGCCCGGGCAACTTCGAGTTCGCGGCAGAGCGTGCGGAACGCGACATTGGTCACACCGGCCATCGGCGCCAGCACCACCGGGCTGGCCAGCGCGATGGGCCCGATCCGCAACCCCGCGCGGGAGTCGGTCAGGACCGCGATGACATCAGCACTTTCTTGGCGGTCAGCTTCTCGGCCCGGCGGGCCTCGCGCTCGAGGCGGCGCCGCTTGGACTCCTCGAACTTGTCGCAGGCCTCCTCGATCTCCTCGACCAGCAGCGCAAGATCGTCGCGCATTGCAGCCGCCTCACCGGTGAAGTCCTCGCGCTCGAAGATGCGCCACTTCTTCAGCACCGGCTTCACCACGTCCTCGAGGTGGATGCGGGGGTCGTACACCCCGCCGACCGCGATGATCACGGCCTTACGCCGGAACTCGGGAACGGTGTAGCCGGGCATCTTGAAGTTCCGCAGCACGCGGTGCAGGCACTTCATCGCCTGGTTGGGCGCGATCTCCAGACCGGCGTCGGTGACGTCGCGGTAGAAGATCATGTGCAGGTTCTCGTCGCCCGACACCCGCTGCAGCAGCTGGTCGGCGATCGGCTCGTTGCAGGCCTTGCCCGTATTGCGGTGCGAGACGCGGGTGGCCAGCTCCTGGAACGTCACATAGACGACGGAGTCGAACAGACTCTCGGCGAACAATTCACCCTGCTGGTTCTGGCCGGGGCTGAAACCGCGGGTCACCTGCTCGACGCGCAACTCCTCCAGCGCCACCGGATCGACAGCGCGGGTGACCACCAGGTAGTCGCGCAGCGCGATGCCGTGCCGGTTCTCTTCGGCCGTCCAGCGGTTCACCCACTGGCCCCAGGCGCCGTCCATGCCGAAGTTCATCGCGATCTCGCGGTGATAGGACGGCAGGTTGTCCTCGGTCAGCAGGTTCTGCACCATCGCCACCTGGGCGACCTCGGACAGCTGCGACTGCTCGGGATCCCAGTCCTGGCCGCCCAGCGCGTAATAGTTCTTGCCATCCGACCACGGGATGTAGTCGTGCGGGTTCCAGTCCTTGCGCATCGACAGGTGCCGGTTGAGGTTCCGCTCGACCACGGGCTCGAGCTCGTGCAGTAACTGCAGGTCGGTCAGGTCTTTCGACATGGCCCCTCCATTTATCTGTACCTGTTGGTTGCACTCAATATATCTGTGTACCCCGGTGACATCAAGTTGCCGCGCTCAGTCTCGCTCGACCCGTCACGGTCCACCGAGGTCCAACGGCAACGGTTCCTCGGGCCGCTGCGCAGTGGGCCCCTGAGCGGTATGGTTCCAGCAGGCAAACAACCGCGCCTGCACTCGTTGTGACCATGAACCGTAGACCTAGGTGGGCATCGTGAAACGCATCATTCTCGGGACCGGCACTATTGGCGCCGCGATGGGCGCGCTGGCACTGCTCGGGGCCGGCAGCGCTGCCGCGGCGCCGGACGTCGTGGGCATGCTGTACGAGGACGCGGTGGCGACGATTGAAGAGGAAGGCGGCACACCCAAGGTCTCGGTGACCGTCGGTGACCGAACAGATGCGATGGGTGACTGCATCGTCACCAATGCCATGGACGCAGCGTTCGTCCGACCCATGGCAGAAGACGTGTATTTCGAGAGCGACGCGGAAGAGGTCCTGCTGACCATCAACTGCAACCGCGGTGCCGCGACGGCCACCACGCCGGGGGCCTCGCGAGCCAGCGTGGCGGGCAGGGAGTTCACGGCCGCCGAAGAGGAAGCCGCCGCCCAGCAGAACGAGGAAGAAGAGCTGACGATGGCCGGCGAACTGCCGGGCGTGCCGGGCCAGGTGGCGGAGTAAGTCTCAGTAGCTCGACACCCTGCTGAGCAGCATGTCGACGCAGTAGTCGATGAACTGTTCGCGCGTCGCCGCCAGCCGGCCGTTCAGATACGCGGTGAACAACGCCGTCAGCGCGCCGATCAAGCCGGTGGCCACCATGGCCTGCACCGCCGGTTCGGTGATACGGGTCAGCTTGCGCTGCAGCAGCTCGATGAAACTGGGCATCCATTCCGCGCCCGACCGGGTCAGTACCGGCTCGACTTCCGGAGCCAGCAGTAGCACCCGGCCGCGGGCCGGGTCGTCCACCATCAACGCGACGAACCGTTCCACCGCATCCCGCGCGGTCGTCGAGGACATCAAGGTCGACATCGCCCGGGCGCAGACGTCGTCATAGACGGCCCTGACGAATTCGTCGCGATCGGAGAAGCTCTCGTAGAAGTAGCGCTCGGTGAGCCCGGCCGCCCGGCACACCGCGCGCACGGTCAGGGCCGGCCCGCGCTCGCTGCCCAGCAGGCTGACGCCCGCGGCGATCAGTTCGTCGCGGCGCAGCGCCTGGCGGTCCTCGAGGGGAACGCCGGACCACCGGCCCCGCCGTTGACCCGTAGCCACATCACTCCTAGACTCAAGGTGACAACGTACGTAGTCAGAATCTCATCTGACGCCGATCGGAAGCACACCAGTGACTCAAGATACGTCTGAGGCGTGCCCGGTGACCAGCGAAACGACCCCACTCGGGTCTGGCTGCCCGGTGGCCCCCGGGGGATACCAGGCGCCGCCGACGCCGCTCGGGCCCGATTCGCTGACCTGGAAGTACTTCGGGGACTGGCGTGGCTTATTGCAAGGGCCCTGGGCGGGGTCGATGCAGAACATGCACCCGCAGCTGGGTGCCGCCGTCGAGCAGCACTCCATCTTTTTCGGTGAGCGCATGCCACGATTGTTGCGCTCGCTCTATCCGATCGGCGGCGTCGTGTTCGACGCGGATCGGGCACCTTCGACGGGCGCCGAAGTGCGCGACTACCACATCGGAATCAAGGGTGTCGACGACCAGGGTCGTCGGTACAGCGCGTTGAACCCCGATGTCTTCTACTGGGCGCACTCCACGTTCTTCATGGGCACCATCCTGACCGCCGAGCGGTTTGGCAGCGGACTGACCGATGCCGACAAGCGGCGGCTGTTCGACGAACACATCACCTGGTACCGCATGTACGGCATGAGCATGCGGCCGGTGCCCAAGACCTGGGAGGACTTCCAGATCTACTGGGACCATATGTGCCGCAACGTGTTAGAGAACAACTGGGCCGCGCGACAGGTGCTTGATCTGTCCACCATGCCCAAGCATCCATCGCTGGAATGGGTTCCGGACTGGCTGTGGCGCCTTCATCTCAAGTTGCTGGGACCGTTCGCGGTGTGGGTAACAGTGGGGTTGTACGACCCGGCGGTGCGTGAGCTGATGGGCTACACCTGGTCTGCGCGCGACGAGTGGCTGCACCGCCGCTTTGGCAATCTGGTGAACCTGACATTCAAGCTGCTGCCCAAGCGCAGGCGGATGCACCCGCGGGCCCGCGCCGGCTGGGACCGCGCGACCGGCCGGATGCCCACGGACGCGCCGCTGGTGCACACGCCGGCCCGGAACTTGCCGCCGGTGGAGCACCGCGACAACGGTATGCACTACTGCCCGAACGTCTGAACTCCCACCGCGTAACCCGTCCAGATCCCGCCGTCGAAATAGCGCCACTGATAACGGTTTTGCGGATCCCGGAACCAACCCGGCTGTACCGGTGGATAGCGGCCGAACACTCCGCGTGGATCGCCGGCGAGATTCAGCCGGTGCTCAAACTCGGCGCGGGCCCGTAGGCCGGCGTCGCGTCGGGCGTTGGCCCGGCCGCGCCGGCGCACGACGATGGCCAGCCAGGCGATCCCCGCCGCGGCCACCAGGACATGCGCACCGCTCCAAACCAGCCAGACCGCGAGCACCGCGGCGGCGCCCGTCACCCATGGGTGGCGCTGCCAGAACGGCCGGCGAATGTGCTGGTAGAGCATCGCTGCTCATGGTAACCATCGGTGTTGCGGATTGGACGTTTTGCTCCGCGAACGTCAGCTATCGGGCACGATCAATCCGTGCTGGCGACGCACAAACCGCGCCCCACCGTGCGGATAGCTCGGTCGATCGGCGTCGCCTTCCTGGCGTTGCTGACCGCCGCCGTGCTCGGCCTGGCCTCGACCATCTCGCCGGCGGTGCAGCTGCTGGCGAAGACCGCGCTGATCATGAGCGGGACGTTCACCCCCGACCCGCCACCGGCCTTCGTCGAGATGGCGATGAACCAGTTCATCCGGCCCACGCATCCGGGCCAAACCATCAATCCGATAGCCGTGGAGACGCCCGAACAGGCCTGGCCCGTCACCGGACTCTTCGATCTGCCCTTCGGCAGGTCGGTTGCCGTCGGCCAACAAGATCTCGAAGACGCGATGGCAGCGCACGGCAACGACAAACTGGTCATCTTCGGCCACTCGCAAAGCTCGGTGATCGCATATCGCGAAAAGCGCAAGCTCGCCGAGCAGTTCCCGGAGGGCACAACGGCGCCCGACATCGACTTCGTCACGATCGGAACCCTGAACCTGCCCAACGGCGGTGTGATGACGCGGTTTTGGGGCCTCTACCTACCGTTCGTCGACTTCTACTTCAACGGCCCATTGCCGAGTGACACCCAGTTCGACACCTATGTCATCACCCAGCGGTGGGACGGGTTCGCCGACTTCCCCATCTACCCGATCATCTTGCCCGCGGTGGCGAACGCGGTCCTCGGGTTCTTCTATGTGCACGAGGAATACGCGGACGTCACGCTCGCGCCGGACCCGCAAGTGTTCTCGCAGGGCACGCACGGCGACACCACCTATTACTTCTTCGAGACCCAGAACCTGCCGCTGTACGGCCCGTTGCGCAGCTTCGGCGTGCCCGAACCGCTGATCGACTTTGTCGAGCCGCTCAGCATTTTCGTTGTCGAGCTCGGCTACCGGCGAGACATCCCGCCCTGGGTTCCGTCGCCGGCCAGGTTGATCCCGGTGCACGATCCGGTCGACGTCGTCGACGACTTCGTCGAGGCCGTCGACCAGACGATCGACAACACGCTGACCGTCCTCGGTTCGCCGCCGCCGCTGACGATTCCGGCGCCCGTGTCGTCCGCGGCGAGATCGTCGACCGGTTCGGAGGCTTCGACAAGCAGCGGCCCTGCTGCGCTGGAAGTCGAGGAGCCCGTCGGCGACCAGCCGGACACCAACAATGAAGGGGTCATCGGCACCACGGCGGCGCCGGATCCCGGGGCGGCGGAGCCAACCGCGGACCGGGCAACGACGGACCGGCACCGGCCGACGCTCAGGGGTCCAGCCGGTGTCCTTGGGCCCCGGATCCGCGATCTGTTCCACCGCGTCCGTAATGGCCTTCCGGCGTCCACCTCGACCGGCGGCTCCGAAGTCGCCTCTTCTGAGGACTCGCAGGAAGGCGCGACCCCGAGTACTGCCGACGGTTCATAGTCCTTGACCCGGCGCGCTAGCGTTGGACCATGCAACCGCCAGACGTTCTTGGCGGCCGCTATGAACTGCGGGGGGTTCTGGG
>NZ_JBOGDB010000109.1:0-4901 GCF_050701515.1 Mycobacterium sp.
CCAGTCCAGAGGCCGTCGGGTAGACCGCGGGCTGTCGGGGCAGGTCGAAGAGCGCGACGTGGTCGGGCGCACCGGCGACAGCGCCGGCCGTGGCCGGCACGTCGGCGGGCGCGGTGACCGCGGGCCCCTCGATGCGGACGCCGTCGAGGTAGCGCGCCCAGTACACCTCGCGGCGGCGGGCGTCGGTGACGACCAGCACCTCACCGGCGGTGTCGATGCCGATGGCGTCCAGGCTGCACACACCGTGCACACCGATGCCGAGCGCCTGCCCGTAGGCGGCGGCGGTGGCCATGCCGACCCGTAGTCCGGTGAAAGGCCCTGGGCCGCAGCCCGCCACGACGGCGGTCAGGTCGGTCACCGTGAGCCCGGCGTCCGCGAGGGCGGCCAGCACGTTGGGGGTCAGCTGTTCGGCGTGCGCGCGGGCATCGAGGGTGACGCGTTCGGCGAGCACGTCGATGCGGTCGCCGTCGCGTCGCACGATGCCGGCCGTGACCGCGGGCGTCGCGGTGTCGATCGCCAGGATGACATCGGTCATGACGGGCTCCACCGCCAAATCGCCGTTCGCACGTCGGTATCCGCTCCGCGTTCGAGCCGGATATCGAGGTGGCGGTCCGACAGCCGCTCGACCAACCCCTCGCCCCACTCCACCACGACGACGGCGTCGTCCAGATCGGTGTCGAGGTCAAGCGAATCCAGTTCCCCGAGTAGGTCGACGCCGGAATGATCGAGTAACCGGTACATGTCGACGTGCACCATGGCCGGCGATCCGGGCCGCCGCGCGGGATGAACCCGGGCCAGCACGAACGTCGGCGAGATCACCGGCCCGTCGACATCCATCGCCTCGGCGATGCCCTTCGCCAACACCGTCTTTCCCGCACCCAACGGTCCGGACAGCACCACCACGTCTCCGGCACGCAGTTGTCCACCCAGCTTGGCGCCCAGCGCCATGGTGTCTTCGGCGGTGGGCAACTCCGCGGTGCCCGCCGACGGTTCAGCCATGCGGCCGGGTCCGTTCGCGCAGCCGTCGCGTCATCGCCACCAGTTTCGACGGCGTGGCGCGCTCGACGAGGCGGACCAGCGCGTCATCGATCGCCTCCGGCTGCTCCAGCTGCACGAGATGCCCTGCGCCGCCGACGATCACCAGCTCGGACTTGGGCAGCGCGGCCGCCATCGCCTCCGACCGATCCACCGGCGTCAGCAGATCGCGATCACCGCAGGAGATCAGGGTCGGCACCTTGGCCAGCGTGCGCAGACCCGCGGTCTCCTCGTGCACCTCCAGCGCGTGCAGGAACTCCACCAGGGTGGCGATCGGGGTGCCGTGCATCATCTTCTCGGAGAACGCCACCACGCTCGGGCTGATCTTCTCGTCGCCGTAGGTCGCCGCCCGCAGGATCGGGGCGATTACCGACTTGGCGGTCCCGCGGGCGCGGTGCACGGTCTTCGGGGCGTACCGGACCGCGAAGCGAGCGGCCTCCAATGCGGGGTTCTTCAGGATCTCCCCAAGTGGGGAGCGCGAAATACCCTCGGCGGCAGAGGAAATCAGCACAGCGCCGACGATGCGGGTGGGATAGCGCTTCGGGTATTGCCGGGCGTGTGACAGCACGGTCATGCCGCCCATCGAATGCCCGACCAGCACCACCGGCCCCTTCGGTGCCGTCACGGCCAACACGGTTTCCAGGTCCTTGCCCAGCTGGTCGACGGTGTAGGTCTCCGGCGGCGCCTCCGCGGATTGCCCGTGGCCGCGCTGGTCGTAGAACACCATCCGCACCTGCGGGCCCCACTCGTCGGCCAGCCGCGCCCGCTGAAAGTAGAACGCGCCCATCCGCAGGCAGAACCCGTGCGCGAATACCACCGTCACCGGCGCGTTCTCCGGCCCGGATTCACGCACCGCCAGGTCCACGCCGTCCGGGGTAGTGACCACCGAGCCGCGGTCGGCGTCGAGCAGCTCGAAATCCTCGCCCGCGTAAGGATCGTCGGATGTGGTGCGCCGGGCCATCGACCGCGCAACGGACACCCCCGCGACCGTGCCGACCGCCGCCAGGCCCGCGACTCCGGCCAGCCAGCCGGCATTCGACTTCCGGCGCGACCGCTTGGCGTCGTTACCGCTCAACGGCGCTGCCTGTCGCTGAAGCGCCGCGGTAGGTCCTGATGACCCTGCCTCGAGGACTGGTGACGACCTCGTAATGAATGGTGCCGAGCAGATCGGCCCAGTCCTGCGCGGTGGGTTCTCCGTCGGTGCCGGGCCCGAACAGGATGGCTTCGTCGCCTTCGGCGACATCGCGCCCGTCGGGGCCGAGGTCGACCACGAACTGGTCCATGCAGATGCGGCCGACGTTGGGCCGCAGCCTGCCGTTGATCAGCACGTTCATCCGTCCGCTCAGCGTTCGGTACACCCCGTCGGCGTAGCCGATCGGCATCAGTGCCAGCGTGGTGTTGCGGTCGGCGATCCAGGTGTGCCCGTAGGACACGCCGTCGCCGGCGCGCACCGATCTGACCAGTGCCACAGGGCATTTCAGCGTCATCGCCGGCCGCAGCCCCATATCACCGCGCTCAGGGATGGGGCTCAGCCCGTAGACCGCGATGCCCGGCCGGACCATGTCATAAGCGAGGTCGGGACGGGTCATGACGGAAGGCGAGTTGGACAGGTGCGCGACTTCGAAGTGCACGCCCTGATTGCGGGCCTGCTTGTGCATCTCGCGCAAGCGCTGTGCCTGCAGGTCGTTGACGGGATGGTCGGGGTCGTCGCCGTACACCAGATGCGACATGATGCCGCGCAACCGGATCGCCTCGTCGGCCGCTGCCCGGCGTAACGCGGTGAGCATCGAGGGGTACTCGGCAGCACCGACCCCATTGCGATTCAGCCCGGTGTCCACCTTGACCGTGACGGTGGCGGCGCGGCCGGTGAGCTTGACCGCGGCCAACAGCTCGCGCAGCTGACGCGGCGACGACAGTGCGATCTCGACTTCGGCCTGCAGCGCGGGAGCGAAGTCGGTGCCCGGCGGGTGCAGCCAGGACAGCACCGGGGCAGTGATGCCGTCGCGGCGTAGCGCCAGCGCCTCCTCGATGGTGGCGACGCCGATCTCGGTCGCGCCCGCCGCCAGTGCGGCCCGGGAGACCGGGGTGGCGCCGTGGCCGTAGCCGTCGGCCTTGACGACCGCCATCACCTGCGCCGAGCCGGCGTGCTCGCGCAGTACCCGCACGTTGTGCTCGATCGCGGCGAGATCCACCACCGCCTCGGCGTTTGCGCTCGGCGTCAGTGAGGTCGTCAGCTCGGTTGTCTGCATGGTCATGTCACCACCGCCGATTGTCCCAGAACGGTGGGAGTGGGCTTGAAGTCAGTGCGCGAACGGTTGCAGCTCGTCGAAATGCCCACCCGGTTTGAGGGTGTCCAGGTGGGCCAGCGCCGCGACGGTGTCGTCGCGCAGAACGCGCGCCAGATCGGCCGAGAAGCCTTCCCGCACGACCACCCGCAGCACCGCGACATCGGTGGCGTTCTCCGGCATGGTGTAGGCCGGCACCTGCCAGCCGTAGGCCCGCAGCGTGTGCGAGACGTCGAACTCGGTGTAGCCCGGATCGCCGGCCAGCCGGAAGCTGATCACCGGGATCGCCGACCCGTCGGAGATCACCTCGAAATGCTGGCTCTCCCGCAGCTGATCGCCCAGCCATCGCGCGGTCTGCGACAGGCACCGCATCACCTGCGAATAGCCGGCCCGCCCGAGCCGCAGGAAGTTGTAGTACTGGCCGACCACCTGATTGCCGGGCCGGGAGAAGTTCAGCGTGAACGTCGGCATATCGCCGCCGAGGTAGTTGACCCGGAAGACCAGGTCTTCGGGCAGGTGTTCGCTGCTGCGCCACACCACGAAGCCGATGCCGGGATAGGTCAGGCCGTACTTGTGCCCGCTGACGTTGATCGACACCACCCGGGGTAACCGGAAGTCCCAGATCAGATCGGGATGCAGGAAGGGCACGACGAAGCCGCCGCTGGCCGCGTCGACGTGCACCGGCACGTCGAGCCCGCCGTCGGCGGCCAGCTTGTCCAGCGCGGCGCAGATCTCGGCGATCGGTTCGAGCTCGCCGGTGAAAGTGGTGCCCAGGATCGCGACGACCCCGATGGTGTCCTCGTCGATGTTCTCCAGCACCTGTTCGGTCGTGATGACATAGCGGCCCTCCTCCATTGGCAGATACCGCGGTTCGACGTCGAAGTAGCGGCAGAACTTCTCCCACACCACCTGCACGTTGGAGCCCATCACCAGATTCGGCCTGCGCTGCCGCCAGCCGTCGCCGACCCGTTCGCGCCACCGCCAGCTGAGCGCAAGACCCGCCAGCATCACGGCCTCGCTGGACCCGATCGTGGAGACCCCGGTGGCGCTAGCCGGGTCGTCGTCACGCAGCCCCTCGGCGTGGAACAGGTCGGCGACCATCGACACGCACCGCGCTTCGATCGCGGCAGTGGCCGGATATTCGTCCTTGTCGATCATGTTCTTGTCGAACGTCTCAGCCATCAGCGTCTCCGCCTGTGGATCCATCCAGGTGGTGACGAAGGTCGCAAGGTTGAGCCGGGAACTGCCGTCCAGCATCAGCTCGTCGTGGATGTACCGGTAGGCGGCATCCGGATCCATCGCTTCGTCGGGCATCCGCAAAGACGGAACCGGCGCCGTGCCCAGCCGCCCGGTGTACGCAGGGGCGATATGCGGGGCGTGGGAACGCTTGCGGGACATGACGAGTCCTTTCGTGACGGCGACTAGAGACGGGCGAGTGCGGTTCGGATGTGGGCGAGGATGCGTGACGACGACGTGGGGACCGGGCGCGGTCCGGGATCGGCGGCCGACAGGTTGGCCGCGCGGGTGTGCACGAAGGCCGCGGCGGCGGCGGCCTCCCCGGCGGGCAGCCCGGCGGCGAGC